>CAZHQA010000291.1:0-6541 GCA_964533955.1 uncultured Reyranella sp.
GCAGCGCTCTACTTGTGGCACTCGGAATGATAGGGACGGTGATGGGAATGTCGATCAGCCATTACCAGACAATCGCGATCGAGTGCTCGACGTAAGCCCATTAGGAAAAGCAAGAATGTCCTTCTGGGGCACAATCGCGAACAGAAACCCCTGGTTGCCGAAGGTGCTCGATCTGGCATCGTCGTTGATCGTCGCTACGGAATTCGCGCTGATTTTCTGGGGCATTGGAGTTGCGCCTAGATACCAATACGTCCATCCCGCTCCGTGGTGGATGTGGGTGGTGGCTGTGCAGCTTCCTGTCTTCCCCTTCGCCATTATTTGGCTGTTCATCCGGTCGCTACGAGCCCTCACGCCCTGGTGGCAGTCCTTGTCCGTCCGCGATCCGGCCATGGCCGATATCGTTCGCGTGTTGGTGGTTCTGTCGCCTCTGCTCTTTGTGCTGATGGGCTTTTCGCTCATTGAGCTGGCTAGATTTCTGTCCCACTAGGTAAAGCAAAGCGCATGAGACTCGGCGAGTAGCGCTGATCCACGCCCGTGTCTTTTCTGCGCTGTGCGAGGGCCGCGCTTCGCTTCGCGAAGCACTCACCCTCGCCGGCGCTTTCCGGAGGAAAGCGCCTTGCCCGCCAATTACTCCGTCTTCACCCGCATCCTGGGCGAGGACCTTGCGTCCGAGGTCTTCCGCAAGGTCGGCGCGTCCGCGAAGTCGGCCTTCGCGCCGATCAAGGCCTTCAACCAGGCGGTCAACGAGCCCGGGACCACGGCGCTCGGCCATGTCGGCAGCAAGGTCGACCAGGTCGCCGGCAAGTTCCGCTCGGGCCTGGGCTCGATCACGGCCTGGCTGCCGGCGCTGGGCGCGATCGGCTCGGCCGCCACCCTGGGCGGCCTTATCGCCATGACGCGGCACAATGCCGAGGCCTTCGAGGGCTCGTGTTGTCGGCCGAGAAGCTCGGCGTCTCGACGAAGGACCTCGCGGTCTGGCGCTTCGGCGCCAAGATGACCGGCGTCGAGGCCGAGGCGATGGAGAAGGGCTTCGTCAAGCTCAAGAGGGCGATGTACGACGCCGCCACCGGCAAGAATAAGGGCGTGGCGCTGCTGTTCCAGCGCATGAAGATCCCGCTGCGCGACGCCGCCGGCGCCCCTAATCGCGAACGCGCATCGGTACGTCATCCATGGACGTGAAGATGCGCTTCCCGAGCCGCCGGCCGGTCGCCACCATGTCGTCGGCGCCGGTCGAGGGTCCGCCGATGCGCAGCACGGCATCGCACTTGGCGATCAGCTCGCGCGCGATCGGATGGAAGATCTCGTCGAACACGGCGTCGCCGATCTTCTTCGATCCGGCATGCCTGAGCAGCGGCAGCGCGAACCATTCGCCCAGCACCGGCAGGTGGCCGCGGCGGAACACCTGCAACGCCATGTCCTCCATGGCATCGACATTGCGCTGGATCAGCACGGGATCGTCGTTGGTGCCGGAGCGGTAAGGTCCGGCGACCAGGATCATCAACTGTCCGCTCATGACGGGATCGCCAGCAGCTCGTCGGCCACCAGCTGCGGCGCCGAGATGATGCAGTTGTGGCCGGCCTCGATCGGCCGGAAGCGGATGTGCGGCATGGCCTGCACTTTCTCGTGCATGCCGGCCGACACCGGGTAGCGCGGCCTGGTGCAGGCGATATAGGTCATCGGCCGGCCGTTGCCGGGCGGGTGGTAGAGGCGGATCGGCTTGGTGTAGCAGGCCACCGGGTGGGGCGTGAGCTGGCGGTGCGTCCAGGCGGCCAGCTCCGGGTCGTCGATGATCAGGCTGCCGACCGGCGCGAAGGGCAACACCTCGGTGCCGTTCACCGTCTGCACCAGCGTCTTGCGCTTGGCGACGATGTGAGGGGGGATGCGGCCGAAGATCGATTGGCCGTCCTGGGCGATGCCGCCGTCGATGATCACCAGATGGGCGATCCGTCCGGGCAGGCGATCGGTCACGAGGCTCGCGATCAGGCCGCCGAAGCTGTGTCCGACCAGCACGACGTCGCTGAGGTCGTCACGTTCCAGCGCGGCCAGCGCGTCGGCGAGGAAGACGTCGTTGTCGATGTCCGGCGAGAGCTCGGCCGCGCGCTCGCCGACGCCGCGATAGGGCAGGGCACGGGCGTCGTGACCCGCGGCGCGCAATCGCTCGAGCACGAACGTCCACGACCAGGCGCCCATCCAGGCGCCCGGGAGACAGACGTAGCGCCGCAACTAGGACTTTTTCCTGAGCGCGAGGCCGATGCTCAGCCAGCCGGAACCGATGAAGATCAGGTCGATGCCGAGGAAGATGCCGAGGGTGTAGAAGCTCGAGGCCGGCCACTTGGCCACGGTCATCAGCCCGAGCAGGAAGCTCAGGATGCCGGAGAACACCACCCAGCCCCACGGCGTGCCGTGCTTCATCTGGGTGGCGAGGAAGATGCGCACCAGCCCGCCGGCAATCAGCGAGATGCCCAGCATCAGGGTGAGCCACACCGCCGCCTGGAAGGGGTTCTGCAGGCAGATGAAGCCGGCGAAGACATAGAGCGCGCCGAGGAGGAGCCACAGCAGGAAGCGGCCCCAGCCGCGGGTGCCGAAGGCGGTGAAGATCTCGAAGGCGCCGACCAGCAGCATCATGATGCCGACGATGAACACCGCCGACTCGGTGGCCATGACCACGCTGCCGAGCGCAATCACGCCGGCGATCATCGAGATCACGCCGAGCGCGACGATCCATCCCCATTTGCCCCGCAGGACCCGAATGCCCTCGCCCAGCGTATGCGGGCCGGTATTTCCCGTTGTCGACATGGTCGCCCCCTCTGTGCGGAACGCACCTCGCCGCGCGAGGTGCCGGCCCCTGACACAACTGCCACCAATGTAGGACAATGGCGCGATGAACGATACGCCCAAGAAACAACCGCCGGCACCGCGGCCGGCCACGACAGTTCTGTTGCTGCGGCCGTCGAAGGCCGCCGATGCGGCATCGCCGCTCGAAGTCTTCATGGTCGTGCGCCATCACCAGATCGACGCTTTCTCCGGGGCGCTGGTGTTTCCCGGCGGCAAGCTGGAGGACGCCGACGGCGATCCGCGGCTGCGCCCGCGCTGCGGCAGCGCCGAAAAATGCAGTGACGAAGAACTCAAGTTCCGCGTTGCCGGCGTGCGCGAGGCCTTCGAGGAGTGCGGCATCCTGCTGGCGCGCCGGCGCGGCCAGCGGGCGGTCGTCGCCGCCGCCGACCTCAAGGGCATCGAGGAGCGCTGGCGCGCCAGGCTCGCCAAGGACGAAGCCACGATCGTCGACCTGGCGGAGGCCGAGGATCTCGAGATCGCCACCGACCTGATGACGCCCTATGCGCACTGGATCACGCCGACCTTCGCGCCGCGGCGCTTCGATACCTGGTTCTTCCTCGCCGAGGCGCCGGAGGACCAGGTGGCGCTGCATGACGGTTCGGAGTCGGTCGATTCGGTGTGGATCGCGCCGCAGCAGGCGATCGACGAAGCCGCCGCGGGCGAGCGCACCCTGGTGCACGCGACGCTCAAGAACCTCGAGCTTCTGGCCGAGGGCCGCACGGTGGTCGGCGCGATCTCGCAGGCCACCGAGCGCAAGATCGTCACCGTCCAGCCGTGGGTCGAGACGCGCGACGGCAAGCGCTTCCTGCACATTCCGGAAGGGGCGGGATACCGCAACCTGTTTCGCGAACTGCCGCCCGCGGCACCGCGCTGATCCCCTCCCCATTCTTATGGGGAGGTGTCGCGGTCACCCGCGACGGAGGGGTCAGAAGCGCAATCAGCAACTCATGACCCCTCCGACGGCGTAAGACGCCGCCACCTCCCCAGAAGACTGGGGAGGGGTTCGAGGGAGGGGTTTCGGAGAGCGAACGCCGGTTCCGTTTGCCCCGTCCGGGCTGGCGCGCTAACAACGGGTAAACAAGCGTTCATGAGCTGAAGCGGAGGGAACGAGATGGTCGGAATCGTGGCTTATGGAGCGTACGTCCCGCGCCTGCGCCTCAGTCGTCAGGCCGTCTACGACGCCAACAAATGGTTCGCCGGCGGCCTGCGCGGCCTCGCCAAGGGCGAGCGCTCGATGGCCAACTGGGACGAGGATTCGATCACCATGGCGGTCGAGGCCTCGCGCGATTGCCTGACCAGCCACAAGCCCGAGGACATCCGCAACATCTACTTCGCCTCGACCACGCATCCGTTCAAGGATCGCCAGAATGCCGGCGTGATCGGCACGGCGCTCTCGATCGAGCAGAACCTGTCGGCGTCGGACATCGCCGGCTCGCTGAAGGCGGGCACCCAGGCGCTGGTCGCCGGGCTGAATTCCTCGAAGAACGGCGGCGGGCCGGCGCTGGTCGCGGCGGCCGACAAGCGGCTGGCGCGCGTCGCCTCGTCCAACGAGCTGAACTACGGCGACGGCGCGGCGGCGCTGCTGTGCGGCACCGAGAACGTGATCGCCAACCTGGTCGGGCACCATTCGGTGTCGATGGATTTCGTCGACCACTTCCGCGGCGACGAGACCGACTTCGACTATGGCTGGGAAGAGCGCTGGATCCGCGACGAGGGCTACTCGAAGATCGTGCCGCCGGCGATCAAGGCGGCACTCGCCGCCTGCAAGCTCAAGGGCAGCGACATCACCCACTTCATCATGCCGAGCCTGATGCCGGCGGTGCCCAAGCAGATGGCCAAGATCTGCGGCGTCGCCGAGGGCGCGGTGCGCGACCTGCTCGGCGCGACGCTGGGCGACACCGGGGCGGCCCACGCGCTGGTCATGCTGGTCGATGCGCTGGAGACGGCCAAGCAAGGCGACAGGATCATGGTCGTGGCGTTCGGCCAGGGCGTCGACGTGCTGGTGTTCGAGGTGACGGCCGAGAACGCCAAGCTGCCCAAGCGCAAGGGCCTGTCGGGCTGGATGGCGCGGCGCAAGGAAGAGAAGAACTACATGAAGTTCCTCGCCTTCAACGAGATGCTGCCGATCGAAAAGGGCATGCGCGCGGAGTTCGACAAGAAGACGGCCTTGTCGGTGCTGTGGCGCAAGCGCGACATGATCTACGGGCTGGTCGGCGGCAAGTGCAAGGTGTGCGGCACCGTGCAGTTCCCGCGCAGCCAGGTCTGCGTCAATCCGAACTGCCATGCGATCGACAGCCAGGAGCCGTACCGCATGGCCGGGCTGGAGGCCAACGTGATGTCGTTCACGGCGGATTCGCTGACCTACTCGCCGGATCCGCCGGCCTATTACGGCATGATCACCTTCCCCGAGGGCGGCCGGTTCATGGCCGACTTCACGGACAGCGACAAGGAACAGGTCAAGGTCGGCGCCAAGATGCGCATGACCTTCCGCATCCGCGACAACGACACCATGCGCGGCGGCTTCAAGCGTTATTTCTGGAAGGCAGCACCGGCGTAGCTGTTTTCCTCTCCCCTTTGGGGGGAGAGGAGTATGATTTGGCGTAGAATTTCCACCCCACGAAGGAGATCAACATGCCACGGGGTATCAAGGACAAGGTTGCGATTCTCGGAATGGGCTGCTCGAAGTTCGGCGAACGCTGGGACTCGGGCGCCGAGGAGCTGATGCTCGAGGCCTACAAGGAAGCCATCGCCGACGCGGGCATCGATCCCAACCAGCTCAATGCAGCCTGGTTCTCGACCGCGATCGACGAGGTGCATGTCGGCAAGTCGGGCATCCCGATGTCGACCACGCTGCGCCTGCCCAACATCCCGGTGACGCATGTCGAGAACATGTGCGCCTCGGGCACCGAGGCCTTCCGCGGCGCCTGCTACGCCGTCGCCTCGGGCGCGGCCGACATCGCCATCGCGCTCGGCGTCGAGAAGCTCAAGGACACCGGCTACGGCGGCCTGCCGGGCGGCCGCGGCGGCCCGCTGCAGGCGCTGTGGAGCGCCAACGGAACGGCGCCGGGCAACTTCGCCCAGCTCGCCACCGCCTACATGACCGCGCACGGCGTGTCGGGCGAGGATCTCAAGAAGGCGATCGGCCACGTGTCGTGGAAGAGCCATCAGAACGGCGCCAAGAACCCCAAGGCGCACCTGCAGAAGGCCGTCGAGATGGACACCATCCTGAACGCGCCGATGATCGCCTCGCCGCTCGGCCTGTTCGACTGCTGCGGCGTGTCGGATGGCGCGGCCGCGGCGATCGTCACCACGCCGGAGATCGCCAAGGCGATGGGCAAGCAGAACATCGTCTCGGTCAAGGCGCTGCAGCTCTCGGTCTCGAACGGCTCGGAGTCGGGCCACAATTCGTGGGACGGCAGCTACTTCCACACCACGCGCATCGCCTCGAAGAAGGCCTATGAGGAGGCCGGCATCAAGGATCCCCGCAAGGAGGTCTCGATGTTCGAGGTGCACGACTGCTTCTCGGTGACCGAGCTGGTCACCATGGAGGACCTGCACATCTCCGAGCCCGGCAAGGGCTGGAAGGACGTGCTCGACGGCTTCTACGACGCCGACGGCAAGATCCCCTGCCAGATCGACGGCGGGCTGAAGTGCTTCGGCCATCCGATCGGCGCCTCGGGCCTGCGCATGCTCTACGAGATGTACC
>CAZHQA010000292.1:0-6483 GCA_964533955.1 uncultured Reyranella sp.
ACGTCGCGCAGGCGATGGGAGCCAAGAACAGGCAGCACAGCGCGTCGGATGTAGCCTTCTACCGCGGCAGGCCGGCGGAGGGTCGTATTGACCCGCTCAGCAAGCCACTGCTCGGCGGCCTCAGGTAACCGTAGGACAGGACAGATCGCGTCTGGCGGCCAATTCTGCCGCTCTGAGACGCGCTTCCTTGAGCGACACCTTCGGATAGGTGCCGATGGTGACGATAGAGAGGCTTTCGCCCTGCCGACGCCTGAACTGCCAAGTGCGGGTGATGCCGCCCTTTCCTTTGCGCAGTCGTAGGTACAGGCCGTTGGTGCCGGCGATGAGCCGCTCGTCGCGGTTGCGGGTGGTCAGCGTCTGCACGCGTGTATCGGTGAGGGGCATGGCGACTTATCGGGTAATTCCTTGGGTAAAGAAATAGCGCGGCTGTAGGCGAATGCTCACGGACACACACGGACGTTTAATATCGAGCGCATCGCAATCTGCGGACATCAACGAACAGCTACGGACGATAAGTCTGTCAGCCTCCCAAACATTTCTTCTCGTCGCACTACTAGCACAAAGGCGCTCCGGATGCTCTATGCTCGGCCGGGCAGGACATCAAGACACGGGAGCAGCCCCATGAAGAGCTACAAGGTCGTCGAATTCGGCAAGCCGATGGAGAAGGTGGAGGAGCCCACGCCCACGCCGCAGGGCACCGAGGTGCTGGTGCGCATCACGGCCGCCGGCGTCTGCCATAGCGACGTCCACCTCTGGGAAGGCTTCTTCGACATGGGCGGCGGCAACAAGTACTCGACCGCCAAGACCATGAACCCGCCGCGCATCATGGGCCACGAGATCGTGGGCGTGGTCGAGGCGCTCGGTCCCGACGCCAAAGGCGCGAAGGTCGGCGACAAGGCGGTGGTCTATCCCTGGATCGGCTGCGGCAAATGCTGGTACTGCCAGCACGGCACGGAAAACCTCTGCCCGACCCCGCGGGCGCTCGGCGTCAACAACGACGGCGGCTATGCCGACCATGTCCTCGTGCCGCATGCGAAATATCTCTACCCGTACGGCAGCCTGCCCGAGGAGCTGGCCTGTCTCTATGCCTGCTCCGGCATCACCGCCTTCGGCGCAGTCAAGAAGGCGGCCGGCCACGATGCCGGCAAGCCGATCTTGGTGATCGGCGCGGGCGGAGTCGGGCTGATGGGCGTGCGCTTCGCCAAGGCGGTGCTGGGGCACGAGCCGATCGTGGCCGACATCGACGAGAACAAGCGCAAGCTGGCGCTGCAGAACGGCGCGTCGGCGGCTGTCGATCCGCGCGACAAGGAAGCGCGCAAGCAGGTGATGGACCTGACCGGCGGCACCGGCGTCGCCGCGGCGATCGACTTCGTCGGCGCCGAGGCATCGGCCCAGTTCGGCTGGCGCGCGCTCGGCCGCGGCGGCCGGCTGATCATCGTCGGCCTGTTCGGCGGCTCCTTCTCGACCCCGCTGCCGATGTTCCCCTTTACCGGCAGTACGATCATGGGTTCGGTCACCGGCACGCCGGCCGAGATGAAGGAGATGATGGACCTGGTCATAGCCGGCAAGGCGGCGCCGGTGCCGATCATCAAGCGCAAGCTCGACGAGGCCGACGCCACGCTGCAGGAGTTGCGCAAGGGTCTGATCATGGGGCGCGCCGTCCTGGTTCCCTAGACCAGTTCCCGTGACGCAAGCGACACGCGCCCTCGCCCACGCCTTCGAGACCGGAGCGCTCGCCCGCCTCGCGCCGGGGCAGCGGGCGTTCTTCCTGCGCGCCGAGGATCCGCCGTTCGACGGCATCGACTGCGAGCAGTCCTACCGGCCTGCCTTCCTCAGGCTGAACAAGGCCACGCCGCGCCTCGCCGCCGGCGCATGGCCGCTCGGCCTGGTGCTGATGACCAAGCACAAGGAGGAGAACTTCGCCAACCTGGCGCGCGGCTGGGCGCTGCTCGAATCGGGCGGCACGCTGGTCTGCGCCGGGGCCAACGACGACGGCGCAGCCAGCCTCGAGAGGCATGCCGCCAAGGCGTTCGGCCTGGCGGGCACAGTGTCGAAATTCCACAGCCGCGTGTTCTGGCTCGCAAGAAGCGATAAGGAATCGCCCGCCTACTGGCGCGGCCTCGCCGGCCTGCAGCCGGTCTCCGACAGCTCGTGGCTGAGCCAGCCCGGCATCTTCAGCTGGGACCGCATCGATGACGGTTCGGCCCTGCTCGCCCGCCACCTGCCCGCCGATCTCGCGGGCCACGTCGCCGATTTCGGCTGCGGCTGGGGCTATCTCGCGCGCGAGATACTGGCGCGTTCGCCGGGCACTGCCCGCATCGACTTGATCGACGCCGAACATCTCGCGCTCGACGCCGCGCGCGCCAACATCGACGATCCACGGGCGTCGTTCCACTGGCTCGACCTTTCGAGCGAGCCCGCCCCCACGTCCTACGACGCGATCGTCTGCAATCCGCCCTTTCACACCGGACGCGAGAGCACGCCGGCGCTCGGCCAGAAGGTGATCGAGGCCGCCGCGCGCGCGCTCCGCCCCGGCGGCCGACTCCATCTGGTGGCCAATCGTGGGCTGCCCTATGAGCCGCTGCTGAGGCAGCACTTCGCCTCGTTCGAGACCCTGGCCGACAACAACAAGTTCAAGGTCACGCGGGCGTCGCGTTGACCATCCCCCGACGAATGTGATCAACGGAGTCGATGGCGACGCGCTTCATTTACGAAGGCTCGACGATGCGAGTGGAATGGCTGCGGCCGCTGGCGCTTCGGCTGGCCTCCATCGTCTTTCTCGGCCCGAGCCTCTATCTCGCCTACTTCCTGGTCATCGGGGCGCGGGAGGATCTGTTCGGCTACGGCAACCTGCGTGAGGACCTGCCGGGCTTCCTGGCGCTGTTCGGCATCGTGCTGGTGGTCGGCGCGCCGGGATATGTCCTTGCGACGTTCCGCTACTTCATCGACATCGACAAGGCGACCGGCGAGGTCCTCATTACGCGCAAGTTCGGGCCTCTGCTGCATCTGCGCTTCCGCCGCAAGCTCTCGGAGTTCATCGGCATCTCCATCGTGCGCGACCTCGACAACGGCGAGCCGAAAAGCCGCAGCTGGTTCCCGGTCAACCTGTACGGGAACAAGGGGACCAGGCCGGTCGAGGTCGCGAGCTTCCGGCATCGCCAGGAGGCCGACGAGTTCGCCCGACAATTCGGTGATCAGCTCGGCCTGAAGGCCAAAGACTTCGCCGACATCGAACCCGACGATCCCGACCTCAGGGACGAATCGGAAGAATCGAAAGCGTGAAGGACGACGAGAAGAGCTATGCCCGGCCGCAGCGCTCCACGTTTGCCCGGGCCTCGCGCGCCCAGTTGGGCGACATCGGTCCCGTCTGCTGGCGGTACGAGACGACGGTCGGACCACTGCCCCTGATGTCGAGCACGAACAGGGTGTCCTTCTTCCGCGTGAGCGGGTCCGTCACAATGAGGGCGACGGCAATCTCGGCCCGCCCCTGGCTCGGCACGGGAAGGTACGTCGTCTGGTAGTTGTCGACGTAGGCGCGAACGAGGCAGGCGCCGACCTGGTCCCACGGCGCCGGGACGCTGCTCTGGAAGAGCGGTGCCTGGCTCTGAACGTCGGCGATCGAAGCGGCGCAGCCGGCCGCCAGAATGGTGGCCGGCAGCAAGCGGAGGAAAGGTCGCACAGCCTGATCCTTGCGGTCCCCTGCTTCGCCGTCCAGCGACGGTCATTGTACAGAACAAATAGCGAACTCGACCGGAAAGCGCTAGGGTCGGCTCATGGGTGCCCGCTTCACCTTCGAACAAGCCGCCAGGAGTCCGCAACCGCTCGGCATCGAATGCGGCTACTGCTATCGCCGGGTCCTGATGGATGCCCGCGCCGTGCTGGGCGCCCAGCCGGGCGACCGCCGCGAGCTTGCCAGCGTTCTGCATTGCTCGCGCTGCGGCTCGCGGCAATTCTCCGTCACCGTCTTCCCGTCGCGCGCCAAGGCGACGGCCTTCCTGCGCAACCACTGAGTGGCCGAGCATGTGTGGACGATTCGCCCAGAAATTGCCGAGCCATCTGCTGCTCGATCTATTCAAGACCGCGCCGTTTCGGGCCAACGTGAAGCCGTCGTGGAACGTGGCGCCGACCGATACGGTGATGGTGGTCCACGCAACCGCCGACAAGACGGCGCGCGAGATCGAACTGATGAAATGGGGACTGGTGCCCTCCTGGTCGAAGACCGGCAAGATGGAATTCCCCACCATCAACGCCCGGAGCGAGACCGCCGCGACGTCGGCCGTCTTCCGCAATGCCTTCAAGTCGCGCCGCTGCGTGGTGCCGGCGGACGCCTTCTACGAATGGCAGAAGCTCGGAGCTGGCGCCAAGCCGGCAAAGCAGCCTCCCAAGCAACCTTGGGCGATCGCGCGGGCCGACGGCCAACCGCTGTCGCTGGCCGGCCTGTGGGACGGCTGGAAGACTCCCGACGGCCAGTGGCTGCACAGCTTCACCATCATGACCACGACACCGAACGAGACGATGGCCGCGATCCACACGCGCATGCCGGTGATCCTCGACCTCGCGGACGTGCCGCTCTGGCTCGGCGAGGTCGAGGGTGATCACGCCGGCCTGCTCAAGCCCTGCCCGGCCGCCTGGCTCCGGATGTGGAAGGTCTCTGCCGCAGTCGGCAGCGTGAAGAACAACGACGAGAGCCTGCTAGATCCGATCTGACGATCAAGCTCTTCCCCATTCAACTGGGGAAGTGCCCGCGCATGGAGAGGAGCGGCGTTCGGTCAGCCGCGCGCGCGTTCGGCCTGGCGGCCGAGGGCGGCGAGCGCGGTCGACACGATGTGCGAGGCATCGAGGCCCGCCTCGGCGTACTGCTTGTTGGGCGAGGCATGGTCGATGAAGCGGTCGGGCAGCACCAGGGGCCGCACCTTGAGGCCGTGATCGAGCAGGCCCGCGGTGGCGAGGTACTGCAGCACGTGGGAGCCAAAGCCGCCGACCGAGCCTTCCTCGACGGTGATCAGCACTTCGTGCTCGCGCGCCAGCCGGCGCACCAGGTCGGTGTCGAGCGGCTTGGCGAAGCGGGCGTCGGCCACCGTGGTGCTGAGGCCCTTGGCGGCGAGATCCTCGGCGGCGACCAGGCTTTCGGCCAGCCTCGTACCGAGGCTCAGGATCGCGATCTTGGTGCCCTCGCGCACGATGCGGCCCTTGCCGATCTCGAGGGCCTTGCCACGCGCCGGCAGCTCGATGCCGACGCCCTCGCCGCGCGGGTAGCGGAAGGCCGACGGGCGGTCGTCGATCTGGGCGGCGGTCGCCACCATGTGCATCAACTCGAGCTCATCGGCTGCTGCCATGACCACGAAGCCCGGCAGGCACGAAAGATAGGTGACGTCGTAGGAACCGGCGTGCGTGGCGCCGTCGGCGCCCACCAGCCCCGCGCGGTCTATGGCGAAGCGCACTGGCAGGCTCTGGATCGCCACGTCATGCACCACCTGGTCGTAGGCGCGCTGCAGGAAGGTCGAGTAGATCGCGGCGAACGGCTTGAAGCCCTCGGTGGCGAGGCCCGCGGCGAAAGTCACGCCATGCTGTTCGGCGATGCCGACATCGAAGCAGCGCTCGGGAAAGCGCTCGGCGAACTTGTCGAGGCTGGTGCCCGAGGGCATGGCGGCGGTGATGGCGACGATCTTCTTGTCGGCCTCCGCCTCGGCGATCAGCGACTTGGCGAACACCGCCTGGTAGGCGGGCGCGTTGGCCACCGGCTTGGACTGCTTGCCGGTGACGACGTCGAACTTCACCACGCCATGATACTTGTCGGCGCTGTTCTCGGCCGGCGGATAGCCCTTGCCCTTGTGCGTGACGACATGGATGAGGATGGGCTTGTCGAGATGGCTGTCGCGTGCGTTCTTCAGCACCGGCAGCAGATGCTCGATGTTGTGACCGTCGACCGGGCCGACATAGTAGAAGCCGAGCTCCTCGAACAGCGTGCCGCCCTGCACCATGCCGCGGGCGAATTCCTCGGCGCGGCGCGCCGCCTTCTCGAGCGGGCGCGGCAGCACCTCGGCGAAGCTGCGGCCGAGATTGCGCAGCGTCACGTAGGGCCGGCCCGACAGCAGGCGCGACAGGTGCGCCGACAGAGCCCCGGTGGGCGGCGCGATCGACATGTCATTGTCGTTCAGGATGACGATGAGCCGGCTGCGCAGGTGGCCCGCGTTATTCATCGCCTCGTACGCCATGCCGGCACTCATGGCGCCGTCGCCGATCACCGCGACGACGTGGTTGTGCGCCCCGCTGAGGTCGCGCGCCACCGACATGCCGAGCCCGGCCGAGATCGAGGTCGAGGAGTGGGCGGCGCCGAATGGGTCGTACTCGCTCTCGGCCCGCCGCGTGAAGCCCGACAGCCCGCCCTCCTGGCGCAGGGTGCGGATCCGCTGGCGCCGGCCGGTGACGATCTTGTGCGGATAGGCCTGGTGGCCGACGTCCCAGATCAGCCGGTCGCGCGGC
>CAZHQA010000293.1:0-6443 GCA_964533955.1 uncultured Reyranella sp.
GGCCTCCTCGAGCGTGTATGGCGCAATGGTTCGGAAGGTTTGTTCGATGTCCCAGGGGCAGCCGTGCCGACGGTCGCGTAGCCAGGCCATAACGGCCAGGAGCCGGGCCAGGGGCTCTTTGGGAAGCGATTCTACGGTCGGATGTTGCGAGGTCATTGGGTTGGATATGGCGGCTGTTATCGTATAATATATATTATGACAAATTATGAGTAATCCAGCAAATTGGCCTTTTCACCAATCTATCTGGAGTTTTTGCTTCAAGAGCGCCAGCAGCTTCAGACCCCGGTCGGCTTCGCTTGCCGGCACGCCCAGCGTCATCAGCACGCCCTCCTTCGGATTGCCTGGCTTGCTCATCACGACGTCGAACACGATGCGCCGCTCGGCGTCACCCTGGCTCGGCGGCACGTTGTCGTAGACGATCAGGAAACTGCCATCGCGAAGCTTGCGGGTCTGGGCCTGGATGCCCGGCCGCCGGGCCTTGATGGCGCCGCCCTTGGTGGCGGCATAGTGCTCGGCGTCGCTGACGCCCTCGAAGGCGAAGTCGACGCGCCAGACCAGCAGCCGGTAGCGCCGGTCGCCGCTGTAGCCGACGCCCCGTTCCCAGTCCTCGGTGGCTTGCCAACCCAGCGGCAGGCAGGCCTCGACCCGGATGGTGTCGAACCGGATCCGGGCGAAGCCGTTGTCATTGTCGATCGCGATCACCCGCGACGGCGTCGGATTGGCGGCATTGTTGCCAAACGTCGAATCGAAGCGGGCGAAGCTCGAACCATGGTCGGCGATGGCGAAATTGCGGAAGGTCAGCCCGCCGGGGTCGAGATCGCCGTCGGCCAAGGCCGGTCTGGCGACGCCGCACGCCGCGAGTGCCCCAGCCAGGAACAGACGGCGGCCGGACTCGTTTTGTCTTGGCTCATCTCCCGGATGAGACCTTTCCTCTAATGCTATGAGAGAAATGGATTAATCTCCCTCCAAATCGATCACCAGCCCGTCGAAGCACGGACGGACGTGATCGGGGGTGCTCCGGTCGAGCGCAGCATAGTCCATATCGACGTGCAGATTGGTCAGAAATGCCCTCTGCGGAGCGATCCGGTCAATCCATTGCAGCGCGCGCTCGAGATGGGCGTGGGTCGGATGCGGCCGGTAGCGCATGGCATCCACGACCAGCACCTCCACGCCGCGCACCGCCTCGAACGCCTCCTCCGGCAGCTCGACCACGTCGTTGCAGTAGGCGAGCGGGCCAAACCGGAAGCCGAGCGAGGGGATGGTACCGTGGTCCTGGGGGATCGGTGTCACGGCGATGCCGGCCGCCTGAAAGGGGCCTTCGATCACGTTGTGCTGATAGATCGGATTGTAGAAGCCGTCGTCCTGGACCTCGAAGCAATAGCCGAAGCGCCGCCGCAGCACGCCGAACGTGCGTTCGTCAGACCACGATTCGATCTGGCCCTGGCGCAGCATGAATGGCCTGAGGTCGTCGATGCCGTGCAGCTGATCGGCATGGTCGTGGGTCCAGAGCACCGCGTCGATCCGTTCGACCTTGGCATCGAGCAGTTGCTCGCGCAGGTCGGGCGAGGTGTCGACCAGTAAGGTCCTGCCCATGTCCTGAACCAGGATCGAGCAGCGCCTGCGCCGATTGCGCGGATCGGCCGGATCCGCGGCCCCCCACTCCCCTCTTCCTTGCTTGCCACCCGGCCGCGGCACGCCGCCCGAGGTGCCGCAGCCGAGTATGGTCACCCGCACTTGAGGCGATCCGCTTTGCCGAAGAGACGGAAGAAATTGTCGGTAGTCGTGGCCTCGAGTTCGGCGACCGACACCCCCTTGAGCTCGGCGAGCTTCGCCGCGGTGTGGGCGACGAACGCAGGCTCGTTGGTCTTGCCACGCCGCGGCACGGGGGCAAGGTACGGCGCGTCTGTCTCGACCAGGAGCCGCTCGAGCGGAATGTCCGTCACCGTGCTGCGCAGCGCCTCGGCCGCCTTGAAGGTCACGATCCCGGAAATCGAAATGAACATGCCGAGCCCGAGGGCGCGTCGGGCGATGTCCGGCCCCGAGCTGAAGCAGTGGATCAGGCCGGTGAAGGCGCCCTTCCGGTATTCGTCCTCGAGAATGTCGCCGGTCTCGGCATCGGCGTCGCGCGTGTGGACGATCAGCGGCAAGCCGGTCTCGCGCGCCGCGGCGATATGGGCGCGGAAGCTTTCGGACTGCTCGGCCCTCGGACTGTGCTCGTAGTAGAAGTCGAGCCCGGTCTCGCCGATGCCGATCACCTTGGCGTGCCGCGCCGCCTCGATGAGGCGGTCGGGAGTGCGTTGCCCCTCCTCCTTCGCCTCATGCGGATGCACGCCCACCGAACACCAGATGTTGTCGTGGCGTTCGGCGATCGCCCGTACGCGCTCGAACTGATCGAGTCGGGTGCCGATGGTGAGCATGCCGGCCACGCCTGCCGTCCTGGCGCGCGCGAGCACGCCTGTCTCGTCGCCGGCGAGCTCCGGAAAATCGAGATGGCAGTGACTGTCGATCAGCATCAGGCCGCAGCCTTCGGCTCGACGTAGCGCGGGAACACGCCCTGCGGCTTGGGCAGCAGCGTGCCGGGCGCCAGCTCGCGATCAAAGGCCGGGAACACCCGGTCGCCGGCCGGTACGGCGAGCTGGTCGAGAATCCTGGCGGCCGACTGCGGCATGAAGGGTTGCACCAGCAGCGTCACTCGCCGGATCGACTCGGCCAGCACCCACATCACGGTGTCGCGCCGCGCCGGATCGGTCTTGGCAAGCGCCCACGGCGCCTGCGCATCGACATAGCGGTTGGCTTCGGCGATCACCTCCCAGATCGTGGTGAGCGCGCGATGGAAGGCCTGCTCGTCGAGCTCGGCGCGCACCACGGCGAGCAGCGCCTTCGCCCGGTCGAGCAGCGCGGTATCGGCGGCGACCAGCGTGCCCTTGGCCGGCACCTTCTCGCCGCAACTCTTGGCGATGATCGACAGCACGCGCTGGCAAAGATTGCCGTAGGCATTGGCAAGATCCGAGTTGAGCCGGCCTATCAGCGCACGCCGCTGGAAGTCGCCGTCGTTGCCGAACGGCACCTCGCGCAGCAGGAAGTAGCGCACCGGGTCGAGGCCATAGCTGTCGACCAGCTCGACCGGATCGATGGCATTGTTCAGCGACTTCGATATCTTCTGGCCTTCATTTGTCCACCAGCCATGCGCGAAGACGCGCCGGGGCGGCGCCAGGCCCGCCGACATCAGGAAGGCCGGCCAGAACACGCAATGGAAGCGGATGATATCCTTGCCGACCATGTGCAGATCGGCCGGCCAGTACTTCCACAGCGGGCCGTTGGTGTCCGGGTAGCCGCACTCGGTGATGTAGTTGGTGAGCGCATCCAGCCACACGTACATGATGTGCTTGGGATCGCCCGGCACCGGCACGCCCCACGAGAAGCTGGTGCGTGATACCGAGAGATCCTGCAGGCCGCCCTTCACGAAGCTGATGACCTCGTTGCGCCGGCTTTCGGGAGCGATGAAACGCGGGTTCCTGTCATAGAATTCGAGCAGGCGATCGCCCCACGCCGAAAGCTTGAAGAAGTACGACGGTTCCTCGACCCATTCGACCTCCGCGCCGGTCGCCGTGGCGCGCCGCTTCTTGTCGGGACCGACTTCGGTCTCGCTTTCGAGGAAATAGGTTTCATCGCGTACCGAATACCAGCCGGCATATTTGCCGAGATAGATGTCGCCCGCGGCGACCAGCTTCTGCCACAACGCCTGCGAGGCGGCGTAGTGCCGTTTCTCCGTCGTGCGGATGAAGTTGTCGGGGCTGTAGCCCATCTTGGCGACCAGGTCGCGAAACGACTGGCTCACCTTGTCGGTGAATGCCTGTGGCGACAGACCTGCCGCTTCCGCCGCCTTCTCGACTTTCTGGCCGTGCTCGTCCGTGCCCGTCAGGAAATGGACGTCGCGCCCGTCAAGCCGCATGAAGCGGGCCAGCACATCGCAGGCAAGCGTGGTGTACGCGTGCCCGATATGAGGCGCGTCGTTGACGTAATAGATCGGTGTAGTGACGTAGTAGGTGCGGCCCGACATGGCTGAACTCCTGAACTGTCGCCCCTTCCCGGGGCACGAGTCTCAAGCGCGTTCAGCGCATTCGTCCTCTAGCGACGTGAGTGTCAGGTCCGGGCAACATGCGGCGATCTTTTCTCATGCCTCCGACCATTGTTCAAGGTTTGCCGGACCTGTCGAATGCCCCTTTTCGGGCCTAACGCATCGCCGATTGGAGAGCGAGGAAGCTCACGAGCACCGTCTGCTTGCGATCGAGATTGACGGCGTCCGAGCGGGACAACAGATGGGCAATCCTTTCCCATGCCTCCACCCAGCGATCCAGGCCCGCGCCGGCCAGCAACTTGGCGTGCAGGCCGCGCTCGGCCGGAACGATCGCCATGCTTTCGCCACCGACCGCGGCCTGGCGAGCGAGTCCCTTCAGCCAGCCGTCGAACAGGAATCCGAGCGAGCGCCAATCGGCATTGGCTTCCTCGCCGCGCCGCGCGAAGCGCTCGGCGAAGGAATGCAGCCTTGGCACGTCGAGTTCGGGCAATGTCGCCAGCACCTCGACCATCTCGCGATAGAGCCCGAGGCTGCCTGCGCTCGCGAGCTCGAGCGCACGGCCAATGCTGCCCTCTGCGAGCCCCGCGAGCGCCCTCCTCTCCTCTGGCTTGCTCTCAGGCGCGTAGTCGCCGAGCAGGCTGATCACGGTTTCGTCGTCGAGCGCCTGCAGCGCCAGTCGCCGGCAGCGCGAGCGGATGGTGGGCAAAAGGCCGCCTGGTGCATGGGCCACGATAAGTAGCACCGCCTTGGGCGGCGGTTCCTCAAGGATCTTCAAGACCGCATTGGCAGCGTTGCGGTTCATCTCGTCGGCGGCGTCGACGATCGCCACACGCCAGTCGCCCATCGCCGGCGTCATGTGCATGAATTCGCCGAGGCCCCGCACGTCGTCGACCACGATCTCGGAACGCATTCGGCCCGTATCGGGATGGAGCACGCGACGGAGATGAAACAGGTCGGGGTGCGAGCGCGCATCCACCAGGTTGGCGCCCGGTGCGTCCGACGGCAGCTCGAGACCGGGTACATCGCCGAAGAGGCCCCCTCCCTGCTGGCCTGCCAGCAGGTAGCGCGCAAAGCGCCAGGCGAGCGTCGCCTTGCCGATGCCGCGCGGGCCGGTGATCAGCCAGGCGTGGTGCAGCCGGCCCGAACCTTGTGCGGCGAGCAGCGTCTTCTCCGCCGCCCCATGCCCGACCAGCCGGCGATTGCGCCACGGCGGCGGCCAGGCATGCGGCCATTCCAGCTTCTCGAGCTCGGCGGGATCGGCGACGTTCGTGCGGGCGCGCGCCATCAGGAACCCAGCCTGTCGGCCACCACGGCGGCGATGGCGCTGGCGATCGTGTCGATGTCCCTGGTGGCATCGATCACCGCGCAGCGCTTGGCCTCGCGCTTGGCGATCTCGAGGAAACCCTTGCGCACCCGCTCGTGGAATTCGCGCGGCAGGCTCTCGTAGCGTGTCTCCGCCCCGCGCCGTTCGGCGGCCCGCGCCAGCCCCATCTCCACGGGCAAGTCGAGCACCAGGGTAAGATCGGGCCGGAACGCACCCACCGATATCTCGTACAGTCGGTCGAGCAGCGCGAGGTCGAGCCCATGGCCATGGCCCTGATAGGCGCGCGTCGAATCGGCGAAGCGGTCGCTCACCACCCAGGCGCCACGCTTGAGTGCCGGCCACACCGTCGCTCGCAGATGGTCGCGGCGGGCGGCAAAGTGCAGCAACGCCTCGGTCGTGCCGTCCCAGCGCTCGGCGTCGCCCTCGACCAGCAGCTTGCGGATCGCCTCGGCGCCCGGCGCGCCGCCTGGTTCGCGAGTCGCTACGACCTCCCGGCCTCGCGATTGCAGCCAATCCTTGAGCCGGGCGATCTGCGTCGACTTGCCCGCGCCCTCGCCGCCTTCCAGGGTTATGAAGCGCCCTGGCCCATCGCTCACGACAGCCAGCCGAACAGGTAGTGGCGCGCCAGCGTGAAGACGCGTCCCACCACGCCCTGGCGAGGCACGTCGGCGCCGGCCTCGAGTGGGTACTCGATGGTGCGGCCGTCGGGCAACGTGACCGCCGCGACGCCGAGCTTGGTTCCCTTGGTGATCGGCGCCGGAAGCGGCCCCTCGTAGCGTGCGACGACGCGCGGCTGGGCCGGCGTGCTGGTCGGGCTGGTAACCTGGATGCTGCGCGTCACGACCAGAGGGACGGTGTCCTTTTCACCCAGCCATACCGGTGCGTCGGCGACGGTATCGCCCGCCTTGAAGATCGTGGTGTTGGTGAACTCGCGGAAACCCCATTCCATCAGCCGGGCCGTCTCCTGCGCACGCTCCTCCATCGAGGTGAGGCCGTTCACGACCAGGATCAGCCGTCGCCCGTCGCGTACTGCCGATACCG
>CAZHQA010000294.1:0-6404 GCA_964533955.1 uncultured Reyranella sp.
TACGACCACAAGAAGATGGGCATCACCGCGCGCGGGGCGTGGGAATCGGTGAAGCGCCATTTCCGCGAGCTCGGCACCGACATCCAGCGCACGCCCTTCACGGCGGTCGGCGTCGGCGACATGTCGGGCGACGTGTTCGGCAACGGCATGCTGCTTTCCAAGGAGACCAAGCTCGTCGCCGCCTTCGACCATCGCCATATCTTCATCGATCCGGCGCCAGAATCGATTGAAGGGGGGCCGGCGCGGAGCTGGGTCGAGCGCAAGCGCCTGTTCGACCTGCCGCGCTCGTCGTGGATGGACTACGACAGGAAGCTGCTCTCGCTCGGCGGCGGCATCTACGACCGGGGCGCAAAATCGATCGCGCTGTCCGGAGAGGCGCGCACCGTCCTCGACATCGACAAGCCGCTGGTGACGCCGGTCGACCTGATGCGCGCCATCCTCAAGGCGCCGGTCGACCTGCTCTATTTCGGCGGCATCGGCACCTACGTGAAGGCCTCGAGCGAGACCAACGCCGACGTCGGCGACCGGGCCACCGACCCGCTGCGCATCGATGCCGCCGACGTGCGCGCCACGGTAATCGGCGAGGGCGCCAATCTCGGCTTCACCCAGCGCGGCCGTCTCGAGGCGGCGCTGGCCGGGCGCAAGATCAACACCGACGCGCTCGACAACTCGGCCGGCGTCGACACGTCGGACCACGAGGTCAACATCAAGATCGTGACCGGCCAGGCGATCGCCGGTGGCGCACTGGCCGCCGGCGATCGCGATGCGCTGCTGTTCGGCATGACCGATGAGGTGGCGGGCCTCGTGCTGCGCCACAATTACCAACAGAGCCAGGCAATCAGCGTCGCCGAGGCGCAGAATGCCGAGGAGCACGACCGGCTGGAGCGCTTCATGCGCGCCCTCGAGCGGCAAGGCCGGCTCGACCGCGCGGTCGAGTTCCTGCCCGACACGGTGGCCATGCGCGCCCGCGCCCAGGCCCGCCAGTTCCTTACCCGGCCGGAGCTCTGCGTGCTGCTCGCCTACGCCAAGATCGATCTCATCGACGAGATCCTCGCCTCGGACCTGCCGGACGATCCGCTGCTCGAGGACGAGTTGCTGCGCTATTTCCCGACGACCCTGCAGCAACGCTTCGAGCCACAGATCCGCGAGCACCGCCTGCATCGCGAGATCACCGCCCTGCAGGTGGTGAACTCGCTGGTCAATCGCTGCGGACCGACCTTCGTGCGCAATGTCGGCTCGCGCACCGGTGCCGGGGCGGCGGCGATCGCCCGCGCCTTCACCGTGGTGCGCGACGCCTGGAAGCTGCGCGAGCTTTGGGGCGACGTCGAGGCGCTCGATTCGGCCCTCAAGGCCGAGGCGCAGATCCGCATGCTGGTGGCCTCGCAGCGTTTCATGTCGCGCGCCGTGCAGTGGACGCTGCGCCGCCTGCCGCAGCCGATCGACACCCTGGCCGCCACCGACCAGCTGCGCGACGCCGTCGCGGCGCTGGGCGACCTGCCGATCTCGCTGATCGGCGAGGCCGAAGGAGCGGCCCTCAACGAGCGGGCCGCGGGCTTCGAGGCGCTCGGCGCGGCGCCCGAGATCGCCCGCCGCGCCGCCGCCCTCGACACGCTGGCCGCGGCCGGCGACCTGATGCTCGCCGCGCGGGCCAGCGGCTGCAGCCTCGAGGATGCGGCGCGGATCTATTTCCGGTTGAGCGAGCGGCTGTCGCTGTCCACGCTGGGCGCCGCTGCCCACAAGTTGCCGCGCGACGGGCAATGGCCCTCGCAGGCGGCAATCGCCATGCTGGACGAACTGGCGGCGCTCCATGCCGACCTGCTCGGTTCGGTGTTGCGCGCAGCGGCGTCGCAGTCCGGCGACCCCGAGGCGGCGCTGGAGCAGTGGAGTTCCTCGCGCAAGCTGGCGCTGGAGCGCGTCGATCGCCTGAAGGAGGAACTGGCAACAGCCGGGCAGCTCGACCTTGCCATGCTGTCGGTCGCCACCAGCGAATTGCGATCCCTGGTGTAGCCGCCCTGCGCTGCCAGGCAGCTTCGGTTGGCGGAGGACAACGATGAACCTATATATCCGGCGAAGCCCAAATAGAGCGCAGCAGGCCAGGAGTTTCACATGAGCGATGACAACGCGGTCTTCCCTGTCCAGAAGAGCGAAGAGGAATGGCGCAAGGAACTCGGTCCGGTGCAGTACGAGGTGCTACGCCGGCACGCCACCGAACGGGCCGGTACGAGCCCGCTCAACCACGAGAAGCGCAAGGGCGAGTTCCGATGCGCCGGCTGCGGCGCGCCGTTGTTCGATTCGTCGACCAAGTACGAAAGCGGCAGCGGCTGGCCGTCCTTCTGGGCACCGAAGGACCAGGCAGTCGACACCACGACCGACACCAGCCACGGCATGACTCGCACCGAGGTGCATTGCGCCAAATGCGGCGGCCATCTCGGCCACGTCTTCCCCGACGGCCCGCAGCCGACCGGCCAGCGCTATTGCATGAACGGCGCGGCGCTCAAGTTCGAGGAGAAGAAATAGGTTTACGCGGCGACGCGCACGTCGGTCTGCGCAAAATCGGTTCCCTTGAGTACGAACGGGTCTTTATGAAGCGCCGAGGTTCTTCAGGAACCCAATCAGCAGGCGATTGACCTCGGCTGGCTGCTCCTGCTGCACCCAGTGGCCGGCGCCCTCGAGGATGTGGCTGCCGGCAAGGCCGGGCAGGGTTTTCGGAAAGTTGTCGAGCTGGGATTGGGCGGCGGGAAAGCGCAGCACGCCATCGCGGCTGCCGGCGATGAACAGCGACGGCTGGCGGATCGGCTGGCCGCGCCAGGGACCCCCCAGCTCCCAGTTGCGCCTGAGGTTACGGTACCAGTTCAGGCCGCCACGGAAACCGGTGCGCGCAAACTCACGGGCGTAGTAGTCGAGGTCGGCCTCGCTCAGCCACGCCGGCAGCTGGGGCGGATCGACGGTGTTGCCGAGCAGCGTGCCGGTCGTGAGACGGGCAAAACCCTTCCCCTTGTCCTCGAGATCGCCGCCGGCGGTGAAGTAGAGGCGGCGCAGCGCGCCCCGGATATCCTGCTGCAGCTCGGCCTCGGGCACGCCGGGCTTCTGGAAGTACTGCAGGTAAAAGTCGTTGATGCCGAGCTTCTCGAGTGCGGTGAGGATGTCGATGTGGCCCGGCGGCGAGTAGGGCACGCTCATGCCGCACACGGCGTGGAACAGGTCGGGCCGCCAAAGGGCTGCATGCCAGGCGACCGGCGCGCCCCAGTCGTGACCGACGATGACCGCCCTGGTCTCGCCGAGTCCCTTCACCAGCTCGGCCATGTCGCCCACCAGATTGAAGAGCGTGTACTGGTCGATCGGCTCGGGCGCCTCGGTGCCGCCATAGCCGCGCATGTCGGGCGCCACGGCGCGGAAGCCGGCCTGGCTCACCGCCGTGAGCTGATGACGCCACGAATACCAGCTCTCGGGCCAGCCATGGCAGAATAGGACGAGCGGGCCGCTGCCGGCCTCGGCATAGCGCATATGGATGGAGTTGGCGGTCGTCGTCTTGAGAGTGACGCCGGCAACGGGCGAATCGGTCATGTGTGTTTCCTCCAGCGCCATTTCATGGTGGCCGCCGCCGCCAGCACCATGGCCGGCAGGGCAATGAACGAGGTCGGTGCCAGCGAGGCGATGCCGGTCAGCCCGTTGCCGACGGTGCAGCCCAGCGCCAGCACACCGCCGGCTCCCATCAACGCGCCGCCCAGGGCATAGCGCAGCATGTCGGCCGGCTGTTCGAAGCCCTCCAGCCTGAAGTCGCGACGGGCCAGTGCGACCAGGGCCGCGCCGACCGGCACGCCGGCCACGAAGGCGATGCCGAAATTGATCTTCGAGCCGGTCCAGGTCAGCAGGTAGATCAGCGCATCGCCGCCGCCGCGCGTGACGTTGATGCTCTCGACGGTCGCCGGCTCGAACTCGTCGCCGCCCAGCACGCCCGTCACGACATAGCCGAGCGGCACGAGCAGGCCGATCAGCGCGCCTCCCACGAGATGCCTGGCCGGCACGCGACGCCAGGCGATGAAGGCCAAGGCAGCGGCCAGCACGGCGATGCCGGCCGCGAGCGGCAGGGTCTGCTTTGCCAGGTTGACCGAGCTTGCCGCCATCATGGCGGCGCGGGTCGGCGCGAGGATGCCGCGGATGGTGGCGTAGGCCACGAAGCCGAAGACGACGAACACCACGACCGAGCGCAGATTGCCGCCACCGGCCAGCACAAGCATGCGCGTGCCGCAGCCGCCGGTCAGTACCATGCCGACGCCGAACATCAGCCCGCCCAGCAGCGCGCCGCCCCAGAACAGGGAGGTCGGCAGCACGACCGCCTTGGAGAGATCGAGCTTGCCGGCGAACACCAGCGCCTGCACGGCGACCAGCCCGACGGCGATCGCCAGCAGGAAGCCGCGTGCGCGTGGCGCCCCGGGCTTGGTCAGCACGTCCTCGACGGCGCCGCGCAGGCAGAAGCCCGACCAGCGGGCAACCGCACCGAACGCCACGCCGACGCCGAACGCGGCGAGCGCCACCTGCGTGTTGGTATCCATCGACGAAGCTTAGCCGCGAAGATGAACCGGATGCGACAGCCTTGCGCGTACCGAGGCGCGCGAGCCGAACAGCAGCGAGCCCAGGAAGAACAGGCTCGCCACCAGCACGATCAACGGTCCCGACGGCAGGCCGGCGTGGAACGAGACGACCAGGCCGATGGCGCTCGACAGGAACGCCATGGGCGCGGCGACCAGGGTCATCGACCAGACCTCGCGCGCCCAGAAGGAGGAGGCGACGGCGGGCAGCAGCATCAGCCCGAGCGCCATCAGGGTGCCGAGCGCCTGGAAGGCCGCGACCATGTTGAGAACGGCGAGCGCCAGGAACAGCAAGTGATAGAGCGAGCCGCGCGCGCCCATGGCGGCAAGGAAGCCGGGATTGAAGCATTCGACGACGAGCGGCCGGTAGATTGCCGCGAGCCCGGCCAGGGTGAGCGTCGTGGCGCCCACGACCAGGAACAGCGCGGTGTCGTCGACGGCCAGGATGGCGCCGAACAGGATGTTCATCAGGTCGACCGCCGAGCCCCTGAGCGAGACGATCAGGACGCCCAGCGCCAGCGACGTGAGATAGGCGGCGGCGAAGCTCGCGTCCTCGCGCAACGAGGTGAAGCGGGCGACGGCAGCGGAGACCAGTGCGGTCGCGATGCCGGCGACGAAGCCGCCGAGGCTCATGGCCGGCAGCGAGAGCCCGCCCAGCAGGAAGCCCAGCGCCGCGCCGGGCAACAGGGCATGCGCCAGCGCGTCGCCCATCAGGCTCATGCGGCGCAGAATCAGGAACACGCCGATCGAGGCGCCGCCGACCGACAAGGCGAGGCTTGCCACGAGCGCGCGCCGCATGAAGCCGAAGTCGGCGAACGGCGCGA
The DNA here is from genome assembly GCA_964533955.1 of uncultured Reyranella sp. Lineage (GTDB taxonomy): Bacteria > Pseudomonadota > Alphaproteobacteria > Reyranellales > Reyranellaceae > Reyranella. The sequence goes on from CAZHQA010000294.1 coordinate 5,414, forward strand.
TCAGGAGGTCGTGCAGCATCGACGACGGAACGAACTAGGCGCTCTTGCGCAGCGGCACGTCGCAGGCGCCGGCATGCTCGTCCCACGCCTCGGCCATCGCACGGGCGCGCAGCAGATTCTCGGACGACAGCACGCGCGAGGTCGGCCCGGCATCGACCAGCTCGCGCGCCAGCAGGAGACTGTTGGGAAAATCGCGGCGCACCTGGTCGAGGTCGTGCAGCACGCAGATCACGGTGCGCCGTTCGGCGCGCCAGCGCTGGATCAAGGCCATCAGGTCGGCCACGGTCTTGGCGTCGATCGCCGCGAACGGTTCGTCCAGCAGGACGAGATCGGCGTCCTGCAGCAACAGCCGCGCGAACAGCACGCGCTGGAACTGGCCGACCGACAGCGTATCGATCGGCCGCCGCTCGAAGCCGCCGAGCCCGACCGCCTCGATGGCATGCCGGGCGTCGTGGATGTCGACCGGCTTGGCCGAACCAAAGCCGCCGAATCGCGACCAGCGGCCGAGCAGGACGGTGTCGAACACCGAGATCGGAAAGGAGCGATCGACCTCGGCCTGCTGCGGCAGGTAGGCGATGCGCCTGGCCGAGCATTCGATGCGGCCTTCGATGCGCGGTGCGAGGCCGAGCAGCGCCTTGAGGAGCGTGCTCTTGCCCGCGCCGTTGGGGCCGACGATGGCCGTCATTTCGCCGGCCGGGATCTCGGCCGACAGGTGATGCACGGCCGGATGACGATCGTAGCTCACGGTCAGGTCGACGAGGCGGAGCGCGGCGTTCACAGCGCCCACCAGACGCAGAGCCACAGCAGGGCCGACACGCCGAGCGCCAGCGCCATCCGCGCGGGCGCGCTCATGGCGAGCAAGGCAGTGCCGGGCGAAACGCGCTCGTGCATGGCGATTTGTTATAATATTACTCTCGGAGAGTCCATGACCTGCTGGAGCATATTCCGTCCAGCTGGAATCAGCTGGACGGAATATGCCTTTGGTCGAAGC
>CAZHQA010000295.1:0-6379 GCA_964533955.1 uncultured Reyranella sp.
CCTTCGCCAGCATCTTCATCGCCCAGACCTATCACATCGAAATGTCGCTCGGCACCCAGCTCGCCATGCTGGCCACGCTGATGATCACCTCGAAGGGCGTGGCCGGCGTGCCGCGCGCGTCGCTGGTGGTGATCGCGGCGACCCTCAGCCAGTTCAACATCCCCGAGGCGGGGCTGCTGATGATCATGGGCATCGACACCTTCCTCGACATGGGGCGCAGCGCCACCAACGTGATCGGCAATTCGCTGGCCACCGCGGTCGTCGCCAAGTGGGAGGGCGAGCTCGCCCCCGAGCACGAGATGAGCGCCGACGACGCGGTGCCGCCCGACCAGGTGGCCGGCGATCCGGTGCGCGCCTGATGCGCGCGCTGCTGGGGGCGGCCTGCATACTGGTGGCGGCCGCGCTGCTGCCCGGCGTCGCGCCGGCGCAGGACGTCGGGCTGAGCCCGACGCTGGCCAACATCAAGCGCACGCACACGGTGCGGCTGGGCTACCGCGAGGCCTCGCCGCCCTTCTCGTTCCTCGACCAGGCCAACCGGCCGATCGGCTACAGCCTCGAATTGTGCGAGGCGATCGTCGAGGAGATCGGCGCGGCGGTCGACGATGCCAACCTCAAGATCGACTACGTCAAGGTGACGTCGGAGACCCGCATCCCCGCCGTGGTCGACGACAAGATCGACCTCGAATGCGGCTCGACAACGGCCAATGCCGAGCGCGCGCGGCGAGTGGCCTTTTCGCCCCTGATGTTCGTGGCCGGCACCAAACTGATGGTGCCCAAGGCAGCGTCCGTGGCCGGGATCACCGATCTCAAGGGCAAGACGGTCGTGGTGACCAAGGGCACGACCAACGAACAGGCGATCGCGGCGGCCGACAAGAAGTTCGCGCTCGGCCTCACCATCGTGACGGCCGACGACCACGAGCAATCCTACCAGATGCTGGCCGACGGCAAGGCGCAGGCCTTCGCCACCGACGACATCCTGCTCTACGGGCTGATCGCACGGCACAAGGCGCAGGACAGGTTCAAGGTGGTGGGCGACTACCTGAGCTACGACCCGTACGGCATCATGTTCCGCAGGGGCGATCCGCAGCTTTCCGCCGTGGTCGAGCGTACCTTCCGCAAGCTCGCCACCAACCGTGACCTGGTGCCACTTTACAACAGGTGGTTTCTCGCCCGCCTGCCGACCGGCGAGCGGCTGAACGTGCCGATGTCGCTGCAGCTCGAGGAGGCCTTCAAGGTGCTCGACGACAGCCAGGGCACGAACTGATATCGCAAGCCTGACCGCCACTGCCCTGCGCGGTGTGGCGGCTCTGGCGTCGCCTTGCGCGGCGGGTGTAGCCTTTGCGGCAACGAGAGAGGAAACGCCTTGCGACGAGAGACGATGGCGGCGCTGCTGCTGGCGGCGTTGCCGATGGGCGCGCATGCCGCCGATCCGGAGAGCTTCAACTCCGGCAACGAACCGGTGAAGATCGTCGTCGGTTTCCAGCCCGGCGGCATCGGAGACACGGTCGCGCGACTGTTCTCCGACGCGGTGCAGAAGCGGCTCGGCCAGCGAGTCATCGTCGAGAACCGCAGCGGTGCCAACGGCATGATCGCCTTCGAGGCGGCGGCCAGGGGCAAGACCGACGGCATCGCTCTGGTGCAGTGCACGACCGGCCCGATGGGCGTCAGCCCCGTACTGCCGGGCCTCGCCCTGCCGATCGACATGAACCGGGATCTCCAGCCGGTTGCGCGCTTCGTGCAGGCGAACTGGGGCATCGCCGTCCCCAAGGATTCGCCCTACGGGACGCTGGCCGACCTGATCGCCGATGCGAAGAAGCGGCCCGGCGCGCTCAACTACGGTCATTCCGGCATCGGCTCGCTGCAACACCTGGCCGCCGAATGGCTGGCGGTGAAGGCCGGCATCAAGATGCAGGGCATCGCCTATCGCGGCACCGGCCCGGCGGTGCTCGAACTGATGGGCGGGCGCATCGACCTGGTGGTGACCAGCCTCGGCGACTTCTCGGGCCAGGCCAAGGCGGGGCAGTTGCGCGTGCTCACCCTGATCGACGACATCGGCTCGCCGCAGTTCCCCGACGCACCGCAGGCTTCCGCCACAGTGCCGGGCTATGCCGTCACCGGCTGGGTCGGCGTGTGCGGCCCGCGGGGCGTGGCGCCGACGGCGGTGCGCTGGTGGGAGAAGGCGACCGAGGCGGCACTGACCGATCCCGATCTGCAGAAGCGACTTCCGGACTACGGCCTGACACCGGGCTACGAAGGCGCCGGGGCCTTCCAGAAGACCATCGTCGCCGAGCAGGCGCGCTGGAAGGCGGTGATCGATGCCAACCACATCCGGGCGGAATAGGAGCACGTCATGAGGAACAGTCGGATCGAGGTGCGGCCGCTCTCCGGCGCCGGCGGTGCGGAGATCCTCGGCGTCGACGTCGGCTCCGAGCTCGACGACGGCACGGTCGGCGAGATCCGCGACGCGCTGAACGAGCATTGCGTCGTGTTCTTCCGCGACCAGGAGATCGACGTCGCCCAGCACAAGGCCTTCGCCCGCCGCTTCGGGCCGATCTTCCTCCATCCCAACTTCGCCACCATCAACGAGGATCCGGAAGTGGTGATGGTCCGTCGCGAGCCGGGCGACCTCTCGTACGTCGGCGAGGACTGGCACACCGACACGACCATGGTTGCAGAGCCGCCGCTCGGAGCGGTTCTCTACGGCATCGATGTGCCGCCCTACGGCGGCGACACCATGTTTGCCAATCAGTATCAGGCCTACGAGGCGCTCTCGCCGACCATGAAGCGCCTGCTCGCGGACCTGCGCGCGGTGCACAGCGACATCGGCATCGCCGGTCCGCAGGCCAGCCGGAACAAGCTGCGCTCGACCAAGAACCGCGACGACGACGCCTGGCGCGAAACGCGCAACACCCATCCGATCGTGCGCACCCATCCCGAGACGGGCCGCAAATGCCTGTTCGTCAACGCATCGTACACGGTCGGCATCGAGGGCATGACCGCCGCCGAGGGCAAGCCGCTGCTCGACTTCCTGCTCGAGCACGGCAACCGGCCGGAATTCACCTTCCGCTTCCGCTGGCAGAAGGGCTCGATCGCCTTCTGGGACAATCGCAGCACGAAGCACATCGCCCTGGGCGATACCGGCCCGTTCCGCCGCCTGATGCGCCGCGTCCAGATCGGCGGCGCCGGCGCGCCGCTCTAGGTCAGCCGCTCGAGCTTGGTGATTTCCTGCGGCGGCAGTTCCGATAGATAGAGGTTGCCCTCGCCGTCGCCGGCCAGGCCATGCGCGCCGTTGATGGCGCCGCGGCAGCGGCCGACCAGCTTGCCGTCGAGCGTGAGCAGGCTGATGCGCGGGATCTGGTCGGTGACGAACACCAGATCGCGGTCGTCGATCCAGATCTGCATGGGATGGTAGAAGTCGCCCCACTCCGACAGGTAATTGCCGGCGCGATCGAAGAGCTGCACGCGGTTGTTCTCGCGATCGCCGACCAGCACGCGGTCTCGGCTGTCGACGGCTATGGCGTGCGGCGTCGTGAAGGCGCCGGGTCCGCCACCCGGGCCGCCCCACGTCGCGATCAGCGCACCGTCGGCGCCGAAGCGGTGGACGCTGGAATTGCCGTAGCCGTCGGCGACGTAGATCTCGCCGTCGGCCGCGTCGGCTGCCGCCGTGGGATGGTTGAACGGTGCATCGAGCGAGGGCCAATGACGCTTGCCCAGCGCCTGCACGAGCGTGCCGTGGCGATCGAAGCGGAGCACCTGATGGGCGTCGCGGTCGGCCACCAGCATGCCGCCATCGCGGCTCGCATTGATGTAGTGAGGCTCGGCGAGCGCGCCCTCACCCCAGCTGCCCAGAAGCCTGCCGTCGCGAGCGAAGACCAGGACCGGCCGGTCGGTGCCGCGCTGCGCCACGTGCACATAGCCCTCCGAGTCGACCGCGAGGTCCGACAGGAAGCCGAAGCTCTCGCCCGCCGGCAGCCTGGCCCATTTGCGATGCACGGCGTAGCGGCGGTCGCCCAGCACGACGGTGTAGCGCTCGTCCGACATGGCATTCACGTCGGCGTCTGGCCGGGCTCCGGCCGGTTGGAGCCGTAGAGGTAGGAGCGGATCTTCCAGGCGCCGCCCTCCTTGCGGAACACGACCAGCAGGTTGTAGCCCTGTTTGGCCTCGGCGCCGGTCTTGAGGATCCTGACCGTGCCCCTGGAGACGCCGCGCAGCCACGCCATGTCGCCGGCCTCCTCGGACTCGCGCACGGTAAATTGCAGGTCGAGCTTGAGGTTGGCGAACACGTCCTTGTAGGCCGCACGCAACGCGTCGTGGCCGGTCACCGCCTTGGCCTCCTCGCGCATGAACACGCCCTTCGGGCTGTACAGCCCGACCAGCGTCTCGACATCGCCTGCGGTCAGCGCGGCGGCATATCTCTCCATGATCTTCTGCAGGTCGCTTGCCGTGTCGGCGGCGGCACTGCTGCCGACAGCGGTGAGCCCGGCGGCGACGAGCATGGCGCGACGCTGGATGGCGGAGTTCATCGGGGTTCCTCCTGGCGAGGCCCCCAGATAGGCAAGAATCGGGGCAACAGGCAAGATGCGCGACCGGGAGTACGACATGACCGATGCGAATCGCCTGGTGCTGCATGGCAGCTTCACCTCGAGCTCGACCTACAAGCCGATGCTCTTCCTGGCGCTTGCCGGCCTGCCGTTCTCCTTCCGCACGGTCAATCTCAAGATCGGCGTGCAGAAGCAGCCCGCCCATCTCGCCCTCAACCGCTACGGCCAGGTACCGGTGCTGCAGCACCGCGGGCTGACGCTGGTGATGTCCAACGTGATCCTCGACTATCTCGCGCGCACCACCGGGAAATTCGAGCCTGCCACCGAGCAGGACCGCCTTCATGCCCGGGAGTGGCTCTCCTGGGAAAACGATGCGATCTCCAACGTGGCGCGTGTCCGCCACTTCGCCCGCTTCCGGCCCGACGTCGACAAGCAGATCGTCGATTATTTCCGACCCGGCGCCGAGGCCGCGCTCGACCTGATCGACAAGCACCTCGCCGGCCGCACCTGGCTGGTGGGCAACCACTGCAGCATCGCCGATATCGGCTGCTGGGGCCGCATGGTGTTCATGGCCGAGGGTGGCATGTCGCTCGACAATCGGCCGCATGCCGCGGCGTGGCGCGACCGGCTGATGGCGATGCCGGGCTTTGCCCTGCCGTATGACCTTATTCCGAAGAAGGACAGGGAAATCGACGAGGCGGTGCGTTCGTAATCTTCCCTCAGTAGTCCCATTCCATCTTGGCGCCGACCTTGCCCGTCGAGTCCGAGCCGATGTCACCAGTGATCTTGGTGTGCTTCAGCACTTCGATCTCGACCACGCCCCGGCTCGAATCGCCCGATGCGCCCTGCCTGGCGCCGACATAGACGCCGGGTGCCACATAGCGACCGCCCTCGAGCGTGGTCGTGCTGCCGCCCCTGGCATTGCTCGTCGAGCTCGAGGAGGAGTTGATCGAGAGCTGATCGAGCCCCAGGCCGCTGCGGATCTTGCCAAGCGCGCTGCCGCCCACCGGCGACTTGCCGGTCAACTCGGCCAAGGCTTGCGCTGCACTCAGCACTTCGAACGGGCTCAGCCCGGACGCGGGCTTGCCGAACAGCAGCATGGCCATCGACTCGTCCTGCGGCAGCTGCGGCGTCGAGGTGAGCTCGATCTTGGGCACGCGCGAAGTGCCGGTGATATCGACCTCGATCGTCGTCGAGTTCACCGTCGTCGTGGCGGCAAAATCGAGCCGCGGCTCGATGGTGGTGGCGGTCTCCAGTGCAACGTTGCCGCGCGTGAACCCCAGGCGATGGCCGGCGAGGTTGAAGGTGCCGCGCCGCAGCGTGAGATTGCCGAGGACCGAGGGCTTGGCAGGATCGCCGCTCACGGTGAACTGGCCGCCGACCTCGGCATCGAGGCCGCGCCCGCGCACGAACACCGCTTGCGGTGCCTCGATCTTCAGCGACAGCCGGACAGGCGTCGGCCCTGCTGGCCTGGCAGGTGCCGGAGGCGGCAATGAAGGATCGCGCGGCGAGGTGCCGTTGATCTCGCGCACCGGCAGGGTCGGGTAGTTCGCCGCCTGGCTGATGCCGATCGCGATCTCCGCCCGGTCGATGATCGCCGTGCCGGTGACGTCGAAGCCGCTGAGCGACGAACCTGTCACCTTGACGTTGCTCGAGGCGCTGGCGATCAGGTCGGACCGGCTGACCAGCAGTGCCTTGCGCGTCGTGATCGCAAGATCGACCGGGAAGCCCTGCGACGGATCGAGCCGGATGGTGCCGGTCGCCGAAGCCTCGCCGTTGCTCGCGGTCTGGAAGGAAAGGCGCTGCAGCTGCAGCGTGTCGCCCTGCAGCGCCATGGT
>CAZHQA010000296.1:0-6379 GCA_964533955.1 uncultured Reyranella sp.
ACCTCATCCCGTTCCGCTCGAGGCCGAGAACCTTCGCTTCACGATCGGCCGCAGCTTGCTGCGCAGCCAGGCGATCTCGGGATCGCGCGAGCGATTGGCGCTCCACAGCAGGAAATGCGGCAGCGGCGGCAGCGCGAAGGGCACCGGCCGCGAATCGAGGTTCCAGGGCTTCGCCATGTCGGCCATGGCCAGCGTCGGCAGGGTGGCCAGGAAGTCCGTCCGGCTCAGCACCGGTCCCACCACCGAGAAATTGGGCACCCATCCGGCGATCGTGCGTTTCAGTGTGGCTGTAGAGGCGGCGGCATTCACGGGGCTGTCGAGCCGGTCGCCGATGCGCACCACGAGGTGCGGCCAGCGCGTCCAGGCGCGCACACCCCACTTGGCGAACGCCGGATGGCCGCGGCGGGCGAAGCAGCGCCAGGCCAGGGCGCCGATCGGGTCGGCGGCGACGCCATCGGGCAGGCGCAGGTGGGCGGGTGCGATGGCCGCGTCGAGCTGGCCGTCGGCGATCTCGAGCAGCATGGACTCGCGCGGCGCCGTCCATTCGACGGCGACGCCGGGCGCCTCGACGCCGAGACCGGCCAGCAGGTCGGTGAACAGCGCCAGCGCGAAGTCGGGCACGGCGAGCCGGAAGACGCGGCGCGAGCTCCCGGGATCGAAGCGACCGCGCGGCAGCAGCACGCGCTGCAGGCTGCGCAGGATCGGCTGCGCCTCCTCGAGCAGCTTGAGCGCGAACGGCGTCGGCTCCATGCGCCGCGTGCCCTTGAGCAGCAGCGGATCGCCGAGCTGCCGGCGCAGCCGGGCCAGCGAATGGCTGACCGCCGACTGGGTGCGTCCCAGACGCTCGGCGGCGCGGGTGACGCTCAATTCGGTCATCAGCACTTCGAACACGACCAGCAGGTTGAGGTCGAAACGCCGGAGATCGATATCGATTCCATTCATGCGTGATGAACACTATGCGTTGGATCGATGATGGCCGCGAAATCACGATCGCGCCATGGACCGACGCACCGTGATTCAGGCGATCGCCGCCGCTGCCTTGCCGCTGCCCGCCCGTGCCGGCGGCGCGGTGCCCGAACCCGTCGGCACAAACCTGGTGGTCGCCACGGCGGCCCACTGGCAGGGCCGCGATTGCCTGGCGGTCGAGCTGACCGACGAGGAGCAGCGATTGCGCCTCAGTACCCAGGGCGGCGGCAACCGGCCGAGCTTCGCCATCGTGGCGGGCGACTTCACCGACGGTGTGATCGAGGTCGAGATCGGCGCCGAGCTCACCGGCAAGGGGGCGCCGGACGATCGCGGCTTCACCGGACTGTCGTTTCACATCCTGCCCGACTTCTCGGGCCACGAGACGGTCTATCTGCGGATGACCAACGGGCGGCTGAACGTGCCGCCGCCGCCGGCCCCGCGCATCGACCGGGCGGTGCAGTACGTCGCCGACCCGGGCTTCCACTTCAGCGATTCGCGGGAGAAGTTCCCGGGCCGCTACGAGAAAGGCGCCGACATCGCGGTCGGCCGCTGGTTCCGCTACCGCCTGGAGATTGCCGGCGCCCGCCTGCGCGTCCTGGTCGACGGCCAGGAGGTGCTGGCGGTCGACGACCTGCGGTTTGCGGGGAGGCGCGGCCCCGTCGGTCTGTTCGTCGGCGACGGCTCGCGCGGCTTTTTTCGCGAGTTCAGGATTTCCTCCTGAAGCTGGCGTATGGTTGCGGCCCAGGTTCGGAGGGATCATGGCCGCAAGGAAAAAGTCTGCTGCACGCAAGTCCGCTGCCAGGAAGGCCGCGAAGCGGTCCAGGCCGCGCGTGGCACCGAAGAAGGTGGCGAAGAAGGTCGCGAAGAAAAAGTTAGCGAACAAGAAAGTCGCGAAGAAGATCGTACGGAGGGCGGTCGTTCCGCCCGGTGTGGCGCCGCTCGACCAGCGTATCGCGATTCTGCGAGAAAACCTGCGCGCGATGACGGAACAGGCCGCCGCATCCTCCGGCGCCTCGACCGAGGAACTCCTGTCGGACCGCATCAATGCCATGGAAACGCAGCTGCGCGCCCTGACCGCCGAGCGCGACGCGCTTATCCGGCGGAAATAACTTCCGAAGGGGGCGTCGCTAGGCCTTCGGGGAGCAACCGCGGAATATTTCGGTCCAACCGACGAAGCGTCTTTTCTGCCGTCCGGGGCGGCAAACGCCCGTGGACACCCACGCTCGGCCTCTCCCGGTTGCGCAGGTTAAGAGCTTTTTCTAACATCGGCGAAACGGGGGGAGAGGGAGCATGGCCGCCAATCGCAACGTCCTGCGGCGCTTGTTCAGCGAACTCTGGACCAAGGGACGGGTGGAGATCATCGACGAGATGGTTTCGGCCGACTGCGTCATCCATGGATTGATGGATGAACACGGCGCACAGATGAAGGGCCGCGAGCCCTTCAAGGCATTCTACCAGGGTATACGGGCCCAGTTTGGCGCGCTCCGCATCGACGTCGTGGAGACACTGGTCGACAAGGGGCGGATCGTGGCCCGTTGCGTAGTCCGCGGAACCGACGCCAAGACAGGAAGGCCCGTGCAGTTCGGCGGCGTGGCGATCGTGCGCACCCGGCGAGGCCGGATCGTCGAAGGCTGGAACTACTTCGACTTCCACCATATGGCGCAGCAGATCAGCGGCGGGCGCGCCGCCTTGCCGTCGCCCCGTCGCCCTGCGCGTGCGAAATCGAAGAGGCGAAGCGCCGCCGTGGCCTGATTTCTCCAGCCTCGCTTTCGTCCTGCGGGGGAGGAGAGAGATCAGCGGCCGGTGCGGGCCTTCGCCGTGGCCGGCTGGTCGATCACGCCCTTGGCCGAGATCGCGACGCCATAGTCCTTGAGCGCGGTCGAGGGGGAGATCACGCCGTCGAGCACGTCGTCGGCCACCTTCTGCGGATCGCGCTCGAAGGGATTGCCGTAGCCGCCGCCGGCCGGGCCGTAGCAGATGAAGCGGCCGTCCTTGGCGATGTTCATGTGCGGCACCTTGGAGGGCAGCGCCCGGGTGGCGCTGCTGTCCGGCGTCACCAGGTCGAGCTTGGCCGGGGCGCCTTCGCTGCCGCCGAGGAAACCCCACGGCCGGTAGCGATGGCCCTCGCCCTCGACCGAGGCGCCGCCGTCGGAGAGGAAGGCGAACTCGCGCACCGAGCCCAGGCCGCCGCGCCATTTGCCGGCGCCGGCCACGTCCTCGCGCAGCTCGTAGCGCAGCACGCGCAGCGGCAGGTGGGTCTCGATGTCCTCGATCGGGTTGTTGCGGGTGTTGGCGTAGAGCGTGTCGACGGCGTCCATGCCGTCCTTGCCCTGGCGGCCGCCGTAGGAGCCCTCGAAGATCTCCATGTGCACCCAGTGCGTCTCGTCCTTCAGGCCCGAGAAGGCGATGACCTTGAGGTTGCCGATGCCGGCGGAGACGTTGTTGGGCATGGCCGCCGACAAGGCCTTCATCACCGTATCCGCGAGCTGGTTGCCGGGGCAGAAGCGGGCGATGGTCGGCGCCGGGAAGGTCGGGTTGGCCAGGCACCCCTTGGGCGCCACGATGGTGATCGGCCGGATCAGGCCGGCATTCACCGGGATGTGGCCGTGGATCTCGGTGTCGAGCAGCACCGAGCGGATGGTGAGCCAGATCGCGATGTCGGCGGTGCCTTCGAGCGGCATGTTGATCGGCCGGTCGGGGACCTGGGGTGCGGTGCCCGTGAGGTCGACGACCAGCGAATCGTCCTTCTTGGTGATGGTGACGACGATCGGCAGCTCTTTCTTGTTGGCATCGTCGCTGTCGAGGTAGCCGTCGATCGCGGTCTCCGCGCGGTAGACGCCATCGGGCAGCCTGGCAATGGCCTGGCGCATCAGCCGCTCGGCATGGTCCATCAGCGCCTCGCAGGCGTTGTCGAACGTCTCGACTCCGTAGCGCTCGACCAGTTCGACCATGCGCTCGGCGCCGATGCGGGCCGCCGCGACCTGGGCATCCATGTCGCCGACCACCAGGTCGGAGGCGCGGATGTTGTCGCGCACGATCTGCCACACGGCGTCGTTCTTGACGCCGCGGTCGTAGACCTTGATGGCCTTGAATTGCAGGCCCTCGGCATAGGCGTCGATCGCCTCGACGATGCCGCACGAGCCGGGCGACAGGGCGCCGATATCGAGATGGTGCGCCGTCGTCGCGGCAAAGCCGATCAGCCGGCCCTGGACGAACACCGGCACGATGAAGGCGACGTCCGGCCCGTGGCTCGCGCCCGAATAGGCATCATTGTGCATGACCACGTCGCCCGGGCGGAACTGATCGCCGCGCTCGGCCAGGATCCTCTGGACGCCCCGCACATAGCCCGGGATCGGGCCCGATTGCAGCGGCGTCGACTGCGCCGATTCGGCGAGCCCGCGCCCCTCGGCATCGACCAGAGCCGCCCCGAAATCCTCCGACTCGCGGATGATCGAGGAGTAGCTCATGCGCATCAGCTTGTAGCCCATCTCGACCGCGATGTTCTCGAGCGCGCCCTGGATCACCGAGGTGGTGATCGGGTCGATGCGGTCGGGCTTGGTCTGCGGGACGCGGCGGACGGCGGTGCTCATGACAATTCTCCTTGCAGCCCACCCTTCGAGACGTGGCCCTGCGGGCCGCTCCTCAGGATGAGGCAAATCGCGAAAGACCTCACCCTGAGGAGGCGCGAAGCGCCGTCTCGAAGGGTGGGAATCAGGCGGCCGCTACGCATCCGACCTCCGGATGATGAGGTTGCCGGCGGAGTCGGCCTGGAAAGTGTGCTGCGGCGGCACCACTGTCGTCGAGTCCATCTGCAGCACGATGGCGGGGCCGGCGAGGCGTTCGCCGACGGGCAGGAGGTCGCGGCGATAGAATTCGGTCGGGTAGTCGGCGAGCTTGCCCTCGACGCGGAAGGTGCAGGTGCCGGTGCGCACATTGGCCGCGGCGGTCGACTGGGCGGTACTGGCGGTGGGCTTGGCGATCGTGGCCGCGCTGGCCGCGCCGACCAGTCGCAGGTTCACGATCTCGATCCCGGACTCGGCGAAATGATGGCCGTATTCGCGGCGATGGATCTCGTGGAAGGCCTCGAACGCCCGTTTGATCGCCGCGTCGTCGATCGGGCCGTCGGGGAACGGCACCTTGAGCTCGTAGCCCTGGCCGACATAGCGCAGGTCGCCGCGCCGTTCGAAGGCGACGCGCGCCAGATCGACGTCGTCGGCGGTGAAGCGCTCGGCCAGCTCCTTCTCCATGGCGGCAAAATCGGCGTTGATGCGCGCCAGGTCGATGGCGCCCGAGACCTGGAACGAGGTGCGGATCGCGTCGTAGCGCAGGTCGGAGATCAGCAGGCCGACCGCCGAGGTGATGCCCGGATGCGGCGGCACGATCACTTCCGGCACGCCCAGCATGGCCGCCACCTCGGCGCCGTGCAGCGGGCCGGCACCGCCGAACGCCACCAGCGCATAGTCGCGCGGGTCGATGCCCTTCTGGACGGTGCGCGAGCGAATGGCGTTGGCCATGTTGGCGTTGATCACCGTGATCACACCTTCGGCCGCCTCGCGCTCGCTCATGCCGAGCTCGCGGGCGAGCTCGCCGATCACGCGCCGCGCCGCCACCTCGTCGAGCGACATGCCGCCGCCCAGGAAGTTCCTCGAGTCGAGGCGGCCGAGCACGACGTTGGCGTCGGTCACGGTGGCGCGATTGCCGCCGCGGCCGTACGCGGCCGGGCCGGGCACCGCGCCGGCCGAGCGAGGTCCCACCTTGAAGGCGCCGGCCTGGTCGACGAAGGCGATCGATCCGCCGCCCGCGCCGATCGTGTGCACGTCGATCATCGGCACCAGCACGGGAAAGCCCGCGATCCAGGTGTCGCGTGCGGTCGCCTCGCCGAAGCTGCCTTGCGTCACGATGCCGATGTCCGCCGACGTGCCGCCGACGTCGAAAGTGATCAGGTTGCGCCGGCCCGACAGCCCGCCTGCCCAGTCGCCGCCGATCACCCCGGCCGCCGGCCCCGACAGCAGGGTGAGAACGGGCCGCTCGGCCACCATGGCAGGCGTCGCCACGCCACCGTTGGAGGCCATGATCCGCAGGTCGGCCTTGAAGCCCGAGGCCTCGATGTCGGTCTCGAGCTTGCTGACGTAGTTGCGCACCTTGGGGCCGACGAAGGCGTTCATCGCCGTCGTGGTGAAGCGCTCGAACTCGCGGAACTGCGGCGAGACCGAGGATGACGTCGTGGCGAAGCACTCGGGGAATTCCTCGCGCACGATCTGCATGGCGCGCCGCTCGTGCGCCGGGTCGAGATAGGAGAACAGGAAGCAGATGGCGATCGCCTGCACGCCTGCTTCCCGCAGTTCCTTGACCGCCTGGCGCACGCCCGCCTCGTCGAGCGGCTCGAGCACCTCGCCCCGGGGCGGCACCAGCC
>CAZHQA010000297.1:0-6364 GCA_964533955.1 uncultured Reyranella sp.
GGTACAGAAGATGGAGCGGGGATTGGCCGAAGTGATCCTGGGATTCCGGCGCGACCCCTTGGTCGGTCCCACCGTCACCGTCGGTTTGGGTGGCGTGCTGGCCGAGATCTACAAGGATGCGGCCACGCGACTTGCTCCGGTCGACGAGGCCGAAGCGCGCCAGATGATCGACGAGGTGAAAGGGTTGGCCACAATTCGCGGCTACCGCAGTCTCCCCAAGGGCGATGTGGCCGCGCTCGCCCGTGCGGTCGCGGCACTTTCACGATTGGCGCACGAGGCATTCGCCACGGTGGCCGAGGCTGAAATCAATCCGCTGCTGGTCAAGCGCGACGGCGAAGGCGTCGTCGCCGTGGACGGCCTTGTCGTTCTAATGACCAGAACAGGTGGATGAGGGAAGGGAACGAGAGCCGATTCCATCGGCAGAGGCCCCCTCCACGAGAGGTGGTGTGGACGCTAGGCGACGCGGGTATCTGCGGCCTCGAACAGCTGGCGGAAATCGTCGAGCACAAAATAGGTGCCTTGCAGCTTGTCGATCACGTAGGGGCGACGCATCACCTGGGCCGCCACGAACGGCAGGTGCTCGACATCGCCTTCGATCGCATGCCGCACTTCGCTCGCCGAGGAGAGAATGCCGGCGCCGTAGATCTTGAGGCCTTGCGGTGTGCGGATCAGCCCGAACTCGACGGTGTACCAGTAGAGGCGCGCCAGCAGTTCGATATGGGCCCCGGCCTCCATGGCACGCTGGCCGTAGCGCTGCATGTAGTCGGCGAACACCTTGTTGCTGAGCAGCGGCACGTGGCCGAAGAAATCGTGGAAGAGGTCGGGTTCGACCAGATAGTCGATCTCCGAGCGCTTGCGGATCCAGACCGTGACCGGGAAGCGCCGGTGCGCGAGGTGATCATAAAACGTCGCGTCGGGAATGAGGCCCGGCACGCCGACCACGCGCCATCCGGTCATCGCCTCCAGCCGCGTGTTCACCGCTTCGAAGTCGGGAATGTCCTCGCCAATGCCGAGGTTGCGCAGTCCCTCGAGAAATTCCGGGCAGGCGTGGCGTTCGGCGAGCGCGGTCTGACGCTCCACAAGGAGGCGCCACACGGCCTGATCCTCGGCTGAGTAGGAATCAGGATACTGCGGCACCGTCCAGTCGGGTGCCATGCCTGCGTAGTCGCCGCGCAAGTTGGCAAAGGGGATCAAGGTATCCATGGCGAAGATGTAACGACGAAGTGCCCTGGGGAATCCCGGCGAACTGAAGCTGTTGCCTCGCTCGATTTAGAGATATTCTCTATTGTACGAGCGATAATTAGAGATAAATTCCATGACTGAGCTGGATGACATCGATATGCGCATCGTGGCCTCCCTGCAGGCGGAAGGTCGTCTGCCGATCGTCGATCTTGCCTAGCGCGTCGGCCTGTCGGCGACACCCTGCCAGCGCCGCGTCAAGCGCCTGGAAGAGGAGGGGGTGATCACGCGCTACGCCGCGCTGATATCGCCGGCGGCGCTCGGCATGGGCCTGCAGGCGCTGGTCGAGATTACGCTCGACGATCATTCCGAGAAGACAGTCGAGGCGTTCGAGGCGGCGATCCGCGCGCGGGCGGAGGTCGTGGCCTGCTATGCGGTGACCGGCGACATGGATTTCCTGGTCCATGTCTTCGCGCCCGATCTCGCAGCCTTCAGCGAATTCGCCATGAAGGCCCTGTTGCGCATGCCGGGTGTCAAGGGCACGCGGTCCTCGTTCATCATGCAAGCCGTGAAGAGCGATCTTGCCTGGGCGCCGATGGCTGCGAAGGCCAAGGTGCGGCTATGATCGCCTCCATACCCTTGGAGTAACCGATGCCCGTTCTGCCGCGTAGTCTCGAGATCCACGGCGAAATCACCGCCATCCGCCGCGACATCCACGCCCATCCGGAACTCGCCTACGAGGAGAATCGCACTTCCGACATCGTCGCAGCGAAGCTCCACGAGTGGGGTCTCGAGGTGACGCGGGGGCTCGGCAAGACAGGGCTGGTCGGAACTCTGCGCAAGGGCAACTCGTTGAAGGCGATTGGATTGCGCGCCGACATGGACTGCCTGCCAATGGATGAGACCAATGACTTCGAGCATCGTTCGCAGAATCCCGGTCGGATGCATGCCTGCGGCCACGACGGCCACACGGCGATGCTGCTGGGCGCGGCCAAGCTCCTGAGCGAGAAGCGCGACTTCGAGGGCGCGGTGCACTTCATCTTCCAGCCGGCGGAAGAGGGCGGCGGCGGTGCGCGCGCGATGATCGAGGACGGCCTGTTCGACAAGTTCCCGTGCGACGCGGTGTTCGCCATTCACAACAAGCCCGGCGTGCCGCTTGGCCAGATCTGGACGCGCGGCGGGCCGATGCTCGCCGCGGCCGACCGCTGGGACCTCCGCATCGCCGGCAGGGGCGGTCACGCCGCACACCCCCATCTCACCGTCGATCCCATGGTGGCGGGCGCCAGCATCGTCATGTCGCTCCAGACCATCGTCAGCCGCAACATCGATCCGATCGATTCGACGGTGGTGACGGTCGGCTTCTTCAAGGCCGGGTCGGCCTACAACGTCATTCCGACCGACGTGCATATTGGCGGCACGACGCGCACCACCACGCCGGAGAACCGCGCACTGGTGAAGCGGCGCATCGAGGAGATCTGCCGCGGTGCTGAGCAGATGTACGGGGTGAAGATCGAGATCGAACACAGGCCGGGTTATCCGCCGACGGTCAACGACGCCGAGCGCGCCCAGTTCGCGATGGACGTGGCGGCCGGCGTGTGCGGAGCGGACAAGATCAACGGCAATGCCCGGCCCGGGATGGGCGCTGAGGATTTCTCCTACATGCTCGAGAAGGTGCCGGGTGCCATGGTGTGGCTCGGCAACGGCGGCGGACCGCAGGCGGTCAGCCTGCATAACTCGCGTTACGACTTCAACGACATGGCGATCCCGTTCGGCATCAGCTTCTTCGTGAAGACTGTCGAGCGGTTTCTCGCCGAGCCCAGGGCCTGAGGCGGCAGCGGCCCGGCTGCACGATGGAGTTCTTCCGCGTCTATGGTCGGGTGATCGGCCTCCTGCGGGCCGAGCGCGGCCTTGCGACCATGCTGGCGCTGGCCAACATCGCGGTCGCAGCCCTCCAGTTCTACGAGCCGGTGCTGTTCGGCAAGGTGGTCGACCTCCTGTCGAATGCGCGGGGCCGCTCGAACGAGGCGCTTTGGCACGACGCCCGCAATTTGCTGGTGCTGTGGGCCGCGGTGGGGCTGGGCGGCATCGTTTCCAACATCGTCGTCTCGTTGCAGGCCGACCGCATGGCCCATCGCCGCCGGCTCGGCGCCATGGCGCTCTATTTCGAGCATGTGCTGGCGCTGCCCTTCGCCTTCCACACCAGCCAGCATTCCGGCCGTCTGATCAAGATCATGCTGACCGGCGTCGACCACCTGTTCGGCATCTGGCTGTCGTTCTTCCGGGAGAACCTCGCCACCTTCGTGGCGCTGTTCATCATGCTGCCGCTCAGCCTGTTCATGAACTGGCGGCTGGGTGCCCTGCTGATCGTGCTGATCCTGTTCTTCGCCGTCGCCAATGCCTGGATCGTCAGCAAGACCGACCGGCTGCAGGCCAGAGTCGAGGAGTATCACAGCGAACTTGCCGGGCGCGCCGGCGACGCGCTGGGCAACATCCATCTCATCCAGAGCTTCGTGCGGCTGAGCGCGGAGGCGGGCGAGGTTCATCGCATCATCCGCCAGACCCTGGCGGCCCAGTTCCCGGTTCTGAACTGGTGGGCGCTGCTGTCGGTGCTCACGCGAGCCGCCTCGACCATCACGGTGATCCTGATCTTCGTGCTCGGCACCTGGCTTTACACCAAGGGCGAGGCAAGCGTCGGCGAGATCGTGAGTTTCATGGGTTTCGCCACCATGCTGATCAGCCGCATGGACCAGGCCTCGGGGTTCGTCAGCCGGGTCTTCTTCCAGATGCCGGCGTTGGCCGATTTCTTCCGCGTGCTCGATCACCAGTCGACGGTGCCCGACCGGCCGAACGCCATCGACGTCGGCCGTGTAACGGGCGAGATCGATTTCGAGGACCTCAACTTCTCCTACGACGGCAAACGTCCGGCATTGTCCCATTTCTCGCTGCATGTGCCGGCGGGCACGACGGTGGCCTTCGTCGGTCCGACCGGCGCGGGCAAGAGCACCGCTCTGTCGCTCTTGCATCGCATGTGGGACGCGCAGTCGGGCGTCATCCGCATCGACGGCATCGACCATCGCGACATCAAGCTCGAATCGCTACGACGCAATATTGGCGTGGTATTCCAGGATTCGACGATGTTCTACCGGACGATCGCCGACAATCTGCGCATCGGCAAGCCAGACGCCACCCAGGCCGAAATCGAGGAGGCGGCAAAGCTCGCGGAGGCGCACGACTTCATCACGCGCCAGTCGCAGGGTTACGACACGCTGGTCGGCGAGCGCGGCACGACGTTGTCGGGCGGCGAGCGCCAGCGGCTGGCAATTGCCCGCGCCCTCCTCAAGAACCCGCCGATCCTGATCCTCGACGAGGCGACCAGCGCCCTCGACGCGGTCACCGAAGCGCGTATCCAGAAAGCGCTCAAGGTGCTGATGCAGGGCCGAACCACGTTCATCATTGCCCACCGCCTGTCGACCATCCGGGAGGCCGACCAGGTGGTGGTGCTGGAGCATGGCCGCATCGCCGAGCACGGCCGCTACGCCGAGCTGATCGCACGGGGCGGCGTGTTCTCCAGCCTCGTGGCCACGCAAAGAGCTGGCATAGAATCTGCCTGACGGGCTGCCTGGTTGCGACGCCCGGCGGCGGGTCCCGCACTATCCCCTTGGCGGAACCGGGCGGTCCGCCTAAGAGGGAACGACAGGGAACGGAGTGAGGGGATCATGAAGATGGGGATCAAGTGGCTGGGGCTTGCCGCCGCGGCCATGATGCTGTCGAGCTTTCCGGCCAACGCGCAGACGCCGATCAAGTTCACGCTCGACTGGGTCTTTCAGGGTCCGACCGCCCCGTTCCTGGTGGCGCTGGAGAAGGGCTACTACAAGGCCGAGGGCCTCGACGTCACCATGGACCCGGGCCAGGGCTCGGCCGGCGCAGTGCAGCGCGTGGCTACCGGGGCCTACCAGATCGGCTTCGCCGACGTGAATGCGACCATCGAGTACAACGCCAAGAACCCGGGCAAGGAAGTGCTCTGCGTGTTCATGGCCTACGACTTCGCGCCGTTCGGCGTCTATGCCCTGAAGAAGAGCGGCATCAAGACGCCCAAGGATCTCGACGGCAAGAAGCTCGGCGCGCCGGTGTTCGATGCCAGCTTCCGGCTGTTCCCGGCCTTTGCCAAGCTGAACGGCATCTCGAAGTGGGAGCATGTCAACCTCACGCCGCAGCTGCGCGAGCAGAGCCTGGTGCAGGGAACGGTCGACTTCATCTCGGGTCACTACTTCTCGTCGATGCTCGACCTCAAGGCGCGCGGCGTGGCGTTCGAGGACATCGTCTCGATGCGCTTCGTCGACTTTGGCATGGACGTCTACGGCAACGGCGTCGTGGTCTCGCCCGAGATGGCCAAGAACGAGAAGGCGGTGAAGGGCTTCCTCGCCGCCACCGTGAAGGGCTGGAAGGACGTCATCGCCGACCCCAAGCTCGGCATTGCCGCCGCAAAGAAGCGCGACCCGCTGATCGACGAGAAGCTGGAGATGGAGCGCCTCGAGATCTCTCTGCAGACCAACATCCTGACGCCTTACGTCAAGGCCAACGGGCTGGGCGATGTCGACCCGGCGCGTTTCGCCAAGTCGGTGAAGCTGGTGTCGGAGGCGTTCGGCCTGCCCGAGGCGCCGTCGCCTGACAAGGTCTTCACCAACAAGTACCTGCCTCCCAAGGCCGACCGGATGCTCTCGAAGTGACGGTCGTCGGGTAGTGACGTTCGTCGATCTCAAAGCCGTCAGTCTCACCTATCGTCTCGGCAAGGACACGACGTTCGCTCTGGCCGATGCCACCTTCGGCATCGAGCAGGGCGAGTTCGTCGCCGTGGTCGGCCCGTCGGGCTGCGGCAAGTCGACCATCATGAAGCTGGTCACCGGCCTGCTGGCTGCCACCAGCGGCGAGGTCAAGGTGCGGGGCTCCAGGGTGATCGGGCCGATCAAGGGCGTCGGCATGGCGTTCCAGAACCCGACCTTGATGCCCTGGCGCACCACGATGGACAACGTGCTGCTGCCGATGGAGATCGTCGAGCCGCACAAGCGGCGTTTCCGGCGCCACCGGGCAGAATACGAGGCGCGTGCCATGGCGCTCCTCAAGACCGTTGGCTTGGCGGACTTCGCCCGGCGCTATCCCTGGCAGCTGTCGGGTGGCATGCAGCAGC
>CAZHQA010000298.1:0-6329 GCA_964533955.1 uncultured Reyranella sp.
TCGGTCGTATTGCCGGCCGATTTCCCGCTGGTCGAGAAGCGCGCGCCGATCGGCTTGGCGGTGCTCACTGTCCTGCTGGTGATCGGCGCGGGCTATGCCGTGTGGAACTACCTGCCGCGTCAGCAGACGGTTGTCGCCGAAAAAGTTCCGCCGGTTCCCGATCGCCTGTTGGCGTCGCGTCCGGCGAACGTCGAGCAGCCGGCCAGCGCGGCACCGCCCGCCGCGACGACTCCGGCCGCAGCCGCTCCGTCTGCACCGACGCTGACTCAACCCGCGCAGACCCAACCGATACAGACACAGGACGTGCGCAACGCTCCGGCGCCGTTGCCGCCCAACGCCTGGCCGGTGCCGCGCCAGGATTCCTTGCCGGCTCCGCCGCCGGCGGTGGTCGCCGTCCCGGCGTCGCCGCCTCCGGTCGTGATGGCGATACCGTCGGTCGGCCAGGCGCAGGCCGCGCAGCCGCAGGCGCCGGATCCGGTGCGTCCCGCCGCACCGGCCGCGGCCGACCCGCAGGAAGCCATCGCGCGCGGCGCGCCTGGACCCGCCGTTCCTCCGGTGGTTCCGCCGCAGCCCGCGACGGCGCCGATTGTTACCGCCCCGTTACCTGCCGCGGCGCCGATTACGACGCCAGTTCCCGATGTCACGGCCCAGCCCAGCCTTCCGGTGAAGGCCGACACGCGGGTGTTCGTGCGCACCAACAGCTGGGTCGAGTTGCGCGCGCCCGATGGCGACATCCTGGCGCAGACCTACGTGCGCGCCGGCGAGACCTACACGGTTCCGGCCGGAATTTCGTACAGGATCATCAGCGCCCGCTAGAGCGGAATGGGACGAGGTGGAACCGCGGTTCCACCTCATCCCATTCGCGCGCACAGAAGATGGTGTTTTCGCAGGGCATGACGGGTTCGGCTGATTCCAGCCGAACCCATCATGCTCTAGCGTTTCGGCGGCTGGATAAGCGGGGCGCCGGCGAGTAGATTGCCGGCCCATGAGCATCCGACCCTATCGCGATATCCTGCGCCGCAAGTCGCGGCAGGTCATGGTTGGGCCCGTCCCGGTGGGCGGCGGGGCGCCCATCACCGTGCAGACGATGACCAATACGCTGACCGCCGATGCCGAGGCGACCATCGCCCAGATCCGGCGTTGCGAACAGGCCGGCGTGGACATCATCCGGGTATCCTGCCCCGACGAGGACTCGACCAAGGCCCTGCACAAGATCGTCAAGGCCTCGAATGTGCCGATCGTCGCCGACATCCACTTCCACTACAAGCGCGCGCTCGAGGCCGCCGATGCCGGCGCCGCTTGCCTGCGCATCAATCCGGGCAACATCGGCAGCGCCGAGCGGGTGCGCGAGGTGGTCAAGGCCGCCCGTGACCATGGTGTGTCCATGCGCATCGGCGTCAATGCCGGCTCGCTGGAGAAGGACCTGCTGGAAAAGTACGGCGAGCCTTGCCCCGAAGCGATGGTCGAAAGCGCCCTCGATCACGCCCGTATCCTGCAGGACCACGACTTCCACGACTTCAAGATCAGCGTGAAGGCATCCGACGTGTTCCTGGCCGTCGCCGCCTACCAGCAGCTTGCCGATGCCTGCGACTACCCCCTGCATATCGGCATCACCGAGGCGGGCGGGCTGCGCACCGGCACGGTGAAGTCGTCGATCGGCATGGGCTCGCTGCTGTGGGCCGGCATCGGCGACACCATCCGCGTCTCGCTCTCGGCCGAGCCGGAGGAAGAGGTGCGGGTCGGCTTCGAGATGCTGAAGGCGCTGAACCTCCGCCATCGCGGGGTCAACGTGATTTCCTGCCCGTCCTGCGCGCGCCAGCAGTACGACGTCATCCGCACCGTCGAGGCGCTGGAGAAGCGCGTCGCCCACATCACCACGCCGATGACGGTGTCGGTGATCGGCTGCGTGGTGAACGGCCCGGGCGAGGCACGCGAGACCGACATCGGCTTCACCGGCGGCGGCAACGATACCCACCAGGTCTACATCGCGGGCGTGCCGCATCATCGTCTGAAGGATGCCAACGTCGTCGACCATCTCGTCGAGCTGATCGAGAAGAAGGCGGCGGAGATCGAGGCCGAGCGACATAAGGCCGCCGCCGAGTAGCGGTTTCGAGTCCCTTCCGTCGATCTTTCTTCAAGGCGATTTATTGTGAGCAAGATGCAACCCGTGCGGGGTACGCACGATATCCTTCCCGACGAGTACCGGCGCTTCACCCATGTGGTCGATACGGCGCGCGACGTGGCGCGCCTGTACGGCTATCGGGAGATTGCGACGCCGATCTTCGAGTTCACCGAGCTGTTCGCGCGCGGCATCGGCGAGACGACGGACGTGGTGTCCAAGGAGATGTATACCTTCCAGGATCGCGGCGGCGAATCGCTGACCCTGCGGCCGGAATACACCGCCGGCATCTGTCGCGCCTTCGTGTCCAACGGCGAGCTGGCGCAGCAGCTTCCGCTCAAGCTGTTCGCGGCCGGGCCGATGTTCCGCTACGAGCGGCCGCAGAAGGGCCGCCAGCGCCAGTTCCACCAGATCGATCTCGAGGTGCTGGGCGCTCCCGAACCTGGCGCCGACATCGAGGTGATTGCGGTGGCGGCCGACATCCTCGACCGGCTCGGCCTGCTCGATCGCTGCGTGCTGAAGCTGAACTCGCTCGGCGATCCCGAGAGCCGCGCCGCCTACCGCAAGGTGCTGGTCGACTACTATTCCGGGCATATCGGCCAGCTCTCGGACGATTCGCGCGATCGCCTGCAGCGCAATCCCCTGCGCATCCTCGACAGCAAGGACGAGGGCGACAAGCGTATCAACGCCGGCGCGCCTTCCTTCGCCGATCACCTCAATCAGGCGAGCCGCGACTTCTTCAAGGCCGTGCAGGACGGGCTCGGCGCGGCCGGCGTGCCGTTCGAGATCGACTCCGCGCTGGTGCGCGGCCTCGACTACTACACCCATACCGCCTTCGAGTTCGTCACCAGCCACATCGGTGCGCAGGGCACGGTGCTGGGCGGCGGCCGCTATGACGGGCTGATTGCCGAGCTGGGCGGGCCGCCGACCGCCGGGATCGGCTGGGCGGGCGGCATCGAGCGGCTGATGATGCTGGCCAACGAACCGGTCGCGCTGCCGCGCCCCGTGGTGATGGCTCCGCTGGGTGCCGCCGCCGAGGCCAAGGCGCTCGGCATCGCGCGGGCGTTGCGTCGGGCCGGCATCGCCGTCGAGCAGGACTACCGTGGCAACATGAAGCGGCGCATGCAGCGGGCCAACAAGCTCAACGCGCGTGCCGCCGTCATCATCGGCGACGACGAACTCGCCAAGGGTGTCGCCCAGGTGAAGGATCTCGATAGCGGACAGCAGCACGAGGTGGCGCTGGATCAGCTGGCCAAAGCCCTGACTACGCTGCCCCGCTAGGGGGCTAGGCGGCATCTCGATGCTCTGTAATTCCATGTCCCAGCCGCTCCCCCTAGCGGGGAAGAGGAACATGGGGTAACGACCGGGCCGCTATGTCGCTTCTTCAGAAACTGGACCAGGTCGTGGCCCGCCATGCCGAGCTGCAGGCGGCACTGAGCGCGGGCAATCTCGATTCGCAGAAGTTCGTGGCGGCATCGAAGGAATATGCCGACCTCGGCCCGCTGGTCGACGCCGTCAACGAATTGCGCCGGGCCGAGCGGGAGATGAAGGACGCCGAGGCGCTGGCGGCCGATCCCGACATGAAGGCGATGGCCGAGGAGGAGGCTGCGGCGCTGAAGAAGCGGCTGCCCGTGCTCGAGCAGGCAGTGAAGCGGATGCTGCTGCCCAAGGACGCGGCCGACGAGAAGAATGCCATCCTCGAGATTCGCGCCGGCACCGGGGGCGAGGAAGCCGCCCTGTTCGGCGCCGACCTGTTCCGCATGTACCAGCGTTATGCCGCCGAGCACCGCTGGAAGTTCGAGATCATGGAGCTCTCCGATACCGGCATCGGAGGCTACAAGGAGGCGATTGCCACGGTGAGCGGCAAGGGCGTGTTTGCCCGCCTCAAGTTCGAATCGGGCGTGCATCGCGTGCAGCGCGTGCCGGCGACCGAGGCCTCGGGCCGCATCCACACCTCGGCGGCGACCGTAGCGGTGCTGCCCGAAGCCGAGGAATTCGACATCAAGATCGACGAGAAAGACCTGCGGATCGATGTCTTCCGCGCCTCGGGACCGGGTGGCCAGTCGGTCAACACCACCGATTCGGCGGTGCGCATCACTCATCTCCCGACCGGCGTCGTGGTCAGCCAGCAGGACGAGAAGAGCCAGCACAAGAACAAGGCCAAGGCGATGAAGATCCTGCGTGCCCGCCTGTACGACGCCGAGCGCCAGCGCCGCGACGATGCGCGGTCGGCCGACCGCAAGGGCCAGGTCGGTTCGGGCGATCGCAGCGAGCGCATCCGTACCTACAACTTCCCGCAAAGCCGCGTGACCGACCATCGCATCAATCTGACGCTCTACAATCTCGCCGAAGTCATGGAGGGCCGCGGACTCGACACGATCATCGACGCCTTGATCGCCGACGACGAGGCCAGCCGGCTGGCGGAGCTCGCGAGCTGAGCTCGACGTACGATCAGCTGCTGCGTGACACCGCCGTCGCCCTGGGCGCCGCCGGCATCGACAATGCCCGCTTCGAGGCCCGCCTGCTGCTGGGCCACGCCGCCGGCGTTTCGACCGAACAGCTGATCGCCCGCGGCCCCGACGCCGCCCCCCTTGCAGTTGCGGCCTCGCTGCGCGCGCTGACGGCGCGTCGCGTGCGGCGCGAGCCGATGGCCTACATCCTGGGCGAGCGCGAATTCTGGGGCCTCACCTTCAAGGTCACTCCCGCGGTTCTGGTGCCGCGGCCCGACAGCGAGACGCTGATCGAGGCTGCTCTCGAGCTGCTGCCTGACCGCCGGCTGCCTTGGCGGATTCTCGATCTCGGCCTCGGCTCGGGCTGCCTGTTGATCAGCCTGCTCAAGGAATTTCCCGACGCGAGCGGCGTCGGCCTCGATGCGTCGGCGGATGCGCTTGCGGTCGCGCGCGGCAACGCGCTGGCCCTGGGTGTCGCGGACCGCGCGACTCTGGTGGAAGGCGATTGGCGGCAAGCGGACTGGGCGGACCGGCTGGGCGGGCCGTTCGATCTGGTGGTCTCCAACCCACCCTATGTCGAGGCCTCGGTGATCGATGGGTTGATGCCGGAAGTCGCCCGCTACGAGCCGCGCATGGCCCTGGACGGCGGCCCTGACGGGCTTGCCGCCTACCGCGCGATCGCCGCCTCGACGTCCCAATTGGTCAAGCGCGGGGGCTTTCTGGCCGCCGAGGCGGGGGAGGGCCAATCGGTTGAAATTGCACGAATTTTCGCCGCTGCCGGCCTCACTCCCAAGGCCCCCTGGAAAGACCTTGGGGGAATCGAAAGAGTCGTGGCCGCCAGCTATTAGGGGTTGGCAAGCAAGGAAATTGCGACTAGGTTTCGGGTGCCCCTTGGAGGGGGCCTCGCCCGCGCACGTGGCGCCGGGCAACCATCCCTCTGATCATGAGCTGTGACGGCGCCCGGGAAGGGCAAAGGGGCAGCAAACAACAAACCCGTCCGGCGGTATAACTGGCCCTAGGTTTATGAGACCAAACAATCGTCAGCGGTCGCGCGGCGGTCGCAATGGTGGCGGCGGCGGTGGAGGCGGCGGCCACCATCACAAGCAGCATCACACGCACACTCACAATCCGAACCGTCCGCCCAATCGAAACCAGATTTTCGACTCGAGCGGGCCGGACGTGAGGGTGCGCGGCAATGCCCATCAGGTGTTCGACAAGTACCAGGCGCTGGCGCGCGAGGCGGCCGCCTCGGGCGACCGCATCATGGCGGAAGCCTACTGGCAGTATGCGGACCACTATTTCCGCCTGATCCAGACCATGGGCGGCTTCATTCAGCGCAACAACCAGGGCTGGGGCGACGGCCAGGGCGGCGAGGAAGGCCAGCAACAGGCCAATCCGCAGCAGCAGGGCGGCCAGCAGGCCAACCCGCAGCAAGCCAACGGCTACGCCGAGCATCGCCAGGGTGGCGGCGAGTCCCGCCAAGGCGGCGATGAGCCCCGCCAGGGCGGTGGCGACGGCGGCCGAGGCGCACAGGAAGAAGGCGAGCCTGGCCTGGGTGGCGTGGCCTTCCTGCAGAACGGGCGCGGCACACCGGGAAACCAGGATCCGGCGGCCGAAGATCAGCCCGACGTTCCGGAATTCAGCCCACCCACTGGCCGCCGCGGCGAGCGGCGGTAGTTGCCCGGGGCCTTTCGCCCCGTTCCCCCTAGAGCATTATGGGTTCGGCTGGAATCAGCCGAACCCATAATGCCCTGTAGAAC
>CAZHQA010000299.1:0-6318 GCA_964533955.1 uncultured Reyranella sp.
CACGAATGCGTCGATCGGCATGTCGAGGGCGACAAGACAGCGGTGATCGTCGTGCGGGCCGACGGCACCGACGAAATCCTGAGTTATCGTCAGATCAGCTCGGACTCGTCGCGCTTCGCCCATTGGCTGGCGGCGAAGGGCGTCTCCCCGGGGGATCGGGTGGCGATCAAGCTCGAACCGTCGCGCGGCTTCTATGCCGCCGTTTTCGGAGCGATCAAGGCGGGCGCGATCGCGGTACCGTTGTTCACGCTGTTCGGTCCCGACGGGGTAAAGCTCCGTGTCGACGACTGCACGCCCAGGCTACTGATCGAGAACGACGACTTCCTAGCCGAACTTGCGGCCTTTCCAGCGACGTTCTCCCCTCAAACGCGAGCCGACGATCTCGCGATCTTCCAGTACACCTCGGGGACCACGCGCGAATTGCCCGAGGCGGTGAAGCACACTCACCGAGCCATTGTCACCGTGATGGTGGCGGCGCTGTACGGCACCGGCCTGCGGCCAGGCGACCGCTTCATCTGTCCGTCGTCGCCGGCCTGGGGCCACGGCCTCTGGCACGGCACCTTGGCCCCGTTGGCGATGGGCCTGACCATCGGTTGCTACGCCGGCAAGTTCGATGCCACACGACTGCTGCAGGCGCTCGAGCGGCATCGCTTCACCAACATCTCCGCCGCCGCCACGCACTATCGCATGATGCGCGTCTCGGGCGCGGCGCCGGAGCATCGCTACTTCCTCGAGAAGACCTCCTTCACCGGCGAGCCGATCGACAGCGAGACGGCGGCCTTCTGCGAGGCGACCTTCGGCCGACCGATGTGCAGCATGTACGGTACAACAGAGATAGGCGTGATCCTGGTGAGCTATCCAGGTGCCGGCGATTTCATCGTGAAGCGGGGCTCCCTTGGCAAGCCGATTCCCGGCGGCCGGGTCGAAGTGCAGGACGCCGAGGGCAAGCAATGCCCGCCTGGCGTCACCGGCGAGATGAAGGTGTGGCGACGCGACCGCTGGATCGCGACCAAGGATTTGGGCCGCACGGATGAGGACGGCTACTTCTTCCACGGCGGGCGTGCCGACGACGTCATCATCTCGGCCGGCTGGACCATGAGCGCCATCGAGATCGAGGACGCGGTCCTCAAGCACCCCGATGTGCGCGAAGTCGGCGCGATCGGCGTCGCGGACGAGTTGCGTGGCCAGGTCGTGAAGGCGTTCGTCGTGGCTGACCGCAAGGGCGACGAGATCTTCGCCAGGGAAATCCAGGACCTGGTGCGCCAGCGCCTCAGCCAGCACGAGTATCCGCGCCTCATCGAGTTCGTCGCCGAGCTGCCCAAGACGCCGGCCGGCAAGGTCAACCGCAAGACCCTGCGCACCAGGGAACATACAAGGGAACGGGCAAATGTCGGCTAAGACCATGGAACGCAGCTTTCCCAAGATCACCGAGCAGGGCCTCGATGCGCTGCGCCAGCGCATCGGTGTCAAGATCGGCCAGACCGCCGAGCCGTGGTGTCACGAGGCGACACGCGACAATATCCGGCACTACGCCCACGGAATCGGCGACGACAATCCGCTGTGGTGTGTGCCCGAGTACGCCCGCAAGACGAAGTTCGGCGACGTGATCGCGCTTCCGAGCTTCCTGTTCGCCACCAGCCGAATCATCTCCGGTTATGTCGGGGGCCTGCCGGGCATCCATGCCATGTGGTCGGGCTCGGATTGGCATTGGCACAAGACGGTCAACCGCAACGACGAGATCACGACCGAGGCATGGCTCAAGGACCTGATCGTCCACGACACGAGGTTCGCCGGCCGCGCCGTCCAGCAGATCTATCACGTGGATTTCTTCAACCAAAAAGGCGATCTCGTTGCCGGCGCCGACAGCTGGTGCTTTCGCACCGAGCGTGACCACGCGCGCGAAAAGGGCACCAAGTACAAGGAGCTGAGGCAGAAGCCGGTGCGCCGATATACCGACCAGGAGCTGGCGGACGCTTACAAGCTCTATGCCGAGGAGAACGTCCGTGGCGCCGCGACCCGCTATTGGGAAGACGTCAAGGAAGGCGAGGCGCTGCCGACCATGGTCAAGGGTCCAATGACCGTGACCGGTTTCATCGCCTACGCCCAGGGTTGGGGTGGTCTCTACATCCGCGCCAACAAGCTCGCCTGGAAGCTCTCCGACGCCCACCCCGGCCTCGGCATCAAGAACCGCTTCGGCATTCCCGACTGCCCAGAGCGCGTGCACTGGGAGGAGGAGTTCGCTCACGAGGTCGGCGCGCCGGGCGCCTACGACTATGGTCCGGAGCGCGCCTCGTGGCTCACCCATCACATGACCAACTGGATGGGAGACGACGGTATCCTGCGCAATGCGACCTGCAAGATCCGCCGCCACAACCCGGCGGGCGACATCCTGTTCATCAAAGGCAAGGTGACACGCAAGTACGTCGAGGACGGCAAGCACCTGGTTGCGATCGAGCAGGAGGCGCGCCAACAGGACGACGAGCTATCGATCCTGGGTACGGGCGTCGTCGAGCTGCCAAGCAAGAGCATGTAGTGGAGGAAACCAAGTGAAGCGGGCATTCGTGCTGTTGATGGCGCTGCTGCTGGCTTTGCCGGCCGCGGGGCAGACCTATCCGTCCAGGCCCGTCCGCGTGATCGTGCCGTACCAGGCAGGGCAGGGCACCGACGTGGCGGCGCGCTACTTCGCCGAACGCCTCAGCAGGGCGTTGGGCCAGCAGTTCATCGTCGACAATCGACCGGGTGCCGGAGGGAACATTGGCACCGAGGCGGTCGCCCATGCCGCACCCGACGGCTACACGCTGCTGATGGGCACCAATGCCACGCAGACCATGAACGAGTTCCTCTATCCGTCGACTGGTTACGACGCGGCCAAGGATTTCGCCCCGGTCGTGCTGGTCGGCATGCTGCCGATGGTGGTCGCAGCCAATCCCGGCTTTGCGCCCAGCACGATGCCGGAGCTGGTCTCAGCGGCCAAGGCGCAGCCCGACAAGATCAACGTGGCGCTGCCCAGCACGTCGGCCCGGGTGGTCTTCGAGTTCCTGAAGGAGCGCAGCGGCGCTCCTTTGTTCGGCGTGCCGTACAAAGGCTCGGCAACGGCGATGACCGAGGTCATGGGCGGGCAGGTGCAACTGATCGTCGATACCGCGACCGCGCTGCGCGGTCACGTGCAGAGCGGCAAGCTCAAGGCGATCGCGATTACGACCCTGAAGTCTGGCCAGTTGCTGCCGGGCGTGAAATCGGTAGCCGAGCAGGGGGTGGCGGGCTTTGAGATGACGCCATGGACGGCGATGTACGCACCGCGCGGCACGCCAAAGGAGATTGTCGACAAGCTCAACGCCGAGGTCACGAAGGTCCTCGCCGAGCCTGAGGCCCGCCAGAAGCTGCTGCAACTCGGCTTCGAGCCCGCGGGCGGTACGCCCGACCAGCTTGCCGGCTTCGAGAAGAGCGAACGCGCCAAATGGGGCCCGCTGATCAAGTCGGCGGGGCTCAAGGGCGACTGAAGAGCGGGCCGTGCGCTCGAGGAATGGAGCCGGCTAGACTAGAGCGGAATGGGATGAGGTGAAACCGCGTGCGGTTCCACCTCATCCCATTCGCGCGCACAGAAGATAGTGGTTTCACAGGGCATGATGGGTTCGGCTGATTCCAGCCGAACCCATCATGCTCTAGGCCGGTCGGTCGATCGGTCCGCCGGCATCGGCCCAGTCCTTGAAGCCGCCGAGGTTGTAGACGCTGCCGTAGCCCAGATCCTTCAGGAGCTTGCCCGCGAGCGCCGAACGGCCGCCCGACGCGCAGTAGACGATCACGGTCTTGCTCCTGTCGAAGGCCTTGTCGTGCGACGGCAATTCGGGATCGGCGCGAAACTCGAGCATGCCGCGCGAGACGTGCACGGCTCCCGCCACCTTGCCGCTTTGGGCGACTTCGGATGCGTCGCGGACGTCGACGACCAGGGCGTTGCCCTTGGCCATCATGTCGCGCGCCTGGGCCGGCGTGATCCGCGGTACGGCGGCGTTCGCCGCTTCCATCATCTGCCTTACGGTGGTGGCCATGGCCTTCCTCCTCCTTCTCTGAAAAAGATCAGGCGACGCTCGCTTTCAAAAGGTCGCGAATCGCCTGGACGGTTTCCCCCGGCGCCTCCTGGGGCACGTTGTGGCCGACCCGCGGGATCATCCGGCGCTCGTAGTCCGTGCTGAACATCGCGGCATTGCCGTCACGCTCGGAGGCGGGGCCGACGCCATCGGCATCGCCGTGCAGATTGATCGTCGGCACCGCGATCCTGGGCTGTGCTGCGAGCCGTCGCTCGATGTCGGCCATTGCCGGATCGCCGGGCGCGTAGCCAAAACGATGGCGATAGGACTGGATGACGACGGCGACAAAATCGGGGTTGTCGAAGGAGACCGCGCTCCGTTCGAAGGTCGGCTCGTCGAACGCCCAGTGTGGGGACCACAACTTCCACAGCAACCGGCAGATGTCGCGGCGGTTGTTGGTGAGGCCGGCCACGCCGCGCGCCGTGTGGAAATAATACTGGTACCAGAAGCGATGCTCCTGCGCGGCCGACACGGGCTTGGCCGACGTTGCGATATTCTGAATGTTGTAGCCGGTGCAGCTGACCAGTCCGCGCGCCCGCTCCGGCCACAGCGCCGATACGATGCAGGCCGCCCTGCCACCCCAGTCGTAACCCATCAGCAGCGCGCGCCTGATCTTGAGGGCGTCCATGAACTGCCGGAGGTCGTGGCCCAGCGCGGCCTGTTCACCCGAGCGAGGAGTCTCGTCGGAAAGAAAGCGCGTCGGCCCGTAGCCGCGCAGGTAGGGGACCAGAACGCGGCAGCCGTCGGCGGCCAGTGGCGGCGCCACTTCGTCGAAGCAGCGCGGGTCGTATGGGAAGCCGTGCAGGAGGATGACCGGTGGCCCCGACTCGGGGCCTTGTTCCTCGTAGGCGACCTCGAGCAAGTCGGTGCGAGTTGAGCGCGTTTGCATGGCCGTACGATAGCCCCCCGGCCTCTCGTGGTCATGCAGTTGATCGGTCGACAAGGCGTCAATCGGCGATAGTATCCAGCCAGGCTGGCAACAGCCTCGTGTTGGGGGGATCCGATGCTGAACAAACTGCTGGCGGCCATGGCCGCGGCTTTTCTGCTGGCCGCCTGCGAACAGGCACCGCCACCACCGACCGTGCGCAACTTCGTGGTCTTCTTCGACTTCGACAAGTCGAACCTGACGGCGCGCGCCATGGACATAGTGAGGGAGGCGGCCAACGCCGCCAAGATTGGTCAGGCCTCACGTGTGGCCTGCACGGGTCACACCGACACTGCAGGCTCCGCCAACTACAAATGGCGCTGTCGATGCGTCGCGCCAATGTTGTGAAGAATGCTTTGGTCGCCAATGGCGTACCTGCGGAGTCGATCGCCGTCGTCGGCAAGGGCGAAACCTCGCCTCTGGTGCAGACATCCGACGATGTCCGCGAGCCGCAGAACCGCCGCGTCGACATCGTCATCGAATAGCCGACAGGGCTCTCAGAAATGAAAAGGCGGTCCGTTCAGGACCGCCTTCTGGTCGCCGTACCGTCTGTCACTGCGGGCAGGGAACGATGTTCATCTCGGGCCCGAGATCGTACGGCGGCGGCACCAGGGCGAGCGACGTCGCCTTCGGATCGACCGCCCATTCCAGAGCACGCAGGGTTCGGCTGCAGAAGTCCCGGTCGGCCGGCGCCCGCTGCGCCGTGCGGTTAGCGAACTCCGTCACGACAACGTCGACATTGAGGCGCTTGCGGGCAGCGACCTGCTGCAGCGAGCGGGCGTTGGTGGTGAGCTCAGGCGTGAACTTGGAATTGTAGCTCGCATAGATCGTGTCGAAGGCGCGTGCGCCGCCGGCAGTCTGACATTGCAGCGTCGCCACGACGAGTTCCTGGTGGAGCATGCGCGCGTTCATGACGGCGAGATCCGCCGCGTTGTAACAGGTGTTGCGGTTGACGTTACCCGTGCTTGTCGCGGCCGCTGCCTGATAGTCGGGCGCTGGCGGCTTCTTGGCCGGTGCCGCCGTCCTCGCGCCGCCCATCGGGCAGCCGCCGAGCGCCAAGCCACTCGCTACCAGTACCGCCGCCTGCATCAGCTTCCAGAACATTCCCACACTCCAAGGCTAGCCGAACTGAGGCGCCCGGGTACAACAGATGGAGCACCGATTCAAACCCAATTACAAGATGGGTCGTCACTGCAGGGCCGCCATCAGGGCTTTGTCGAATATTTCGAGGCCCAGGTCGACCTCCTTTGGTTCGATAGTGAGCGGAGGGGCGATGCGGAAGATGCCCAATCCGCCGCGCACGACAGA
>CAZHQA010000300.1:0-6303 GCA_964533955.1 uncultured Reyranella sp.
CGATCGCCCGCCACACCCGCTCGGGACTGGCCGGCATGTCGATATGCGTCACCCCGAGATCGGCCAGCGCATCGACCACGGCGTTGATGATCACGCCCAGCGCCGGCGTGATGCCGCCCTCGCCGCCGCCGCGAAAACCCAGCGGATGGTTGGTCGAGGGCACCTCGCTCAACGCAGTGACGAAGGCGGGGAAATCGTCGGCACGCGGCATGGCGTAGTCCAGGAACGAGCCCGACAGGAGCTGGCCGTCACGGTCGTAGACGATGTGCTCCATCAGCGCCTGGCCCGCGCCCTGGACGATGCCGCCGTGGGTCTGGCCGTGCAGGATCAGCGGGTTCACCGCCCGGCCGACATCGTCGATCGTGGTGTAGCGCTCGATCCGCACCACGCCGGTCTCGGCATCGACCTCGACTTCGCAGACGTGCCAGCCGTAGGGGTAGGAGCCGACGCGGCTCTGAACCTCGCCCGCATCGGCGATCGGTCCGTGCCTGGCCGCGAGATCGACCAGGCCGACGGCGCGGTCGGTGCCCTTCACCGTGAAGCGGCCCTCGGCAAAGGCGATGTCGGCCTCGCTCGCTTCGAGGTCCTGCGCCGCGAGCTTCAGCCCTTGGGCTATGATGCCCTGCGAAGCCTGATGAATGGTGGTGCCGGCGTGGCGCATCGAGCGGCCGGAATGCGAACCGGCGCCGTAGACGATGCGATCGGAATCGCTGGTCTCGATCGCGACCTTGTCGGCCGGGATGCCGAGCCATTCGGTCACGAGCTGGGCGAAGCTCGTGGCGTGACCCTGCCCCGCCGACAGCGTGCCGATCACGACCTCGACCGTACCGTCGCCGCGCACCGTGACCTCGGCCCGCTCGTTGGGCGCGCCGCTCTGCGATTCGATGTAGCCGCCGAGCCCGAGGCCGCGCCGCAACCCGCGCGCGACCGAAGCCCGATCTCGCTCCGCGTAGCCGCTCCAGTCGGCGAGCTCCAGGACCCTGTCGAGCGTGCCGACATAGTCGCCGCTGTCGTAGGTGATGCCGAAGGCATTGCGATGCGGCAGCGCGCGGATGAGGTTCTTCCTGCGCAGCTCGACCCGGTCGAAGCCGTGCTTGCGCGCCGCCATGTCGATCAGCCGCTCGATCACGAACATGGTCTCGGGCCGGCCGGCGCTGCGATAGGGCGCGGTCGACGGGCTGTTGCTCAGCACCGCCCGCGCCCGCGCCACGGCGGGCATGGCGTACAGGCTGGTCATCAGTTGCGTGCCCTTGGTCAGCGGAATGAAGGAGGCGGTGTAGGCCCCGACGTCGCTGGTCGCGCTGGCATGGAGGCCGAGGAACTTGCCGTCCTCGGCGAGCGCAAGCTCGGACTCCACGCGCAGGTCACGGGCGGCATAGTCGCTGAGAAAGCATTCGTGCCGCTCGCAGGTCCACTTGACCGGCCGGCCGGTCTTCTTCGAGGCCCAGGCGACCAGCGCGAACTCGGGATAGAGGTAGTTGCGCGTACCGAAGTTGCCGCCAACTTCGTGCGCAATCACCCGCACCCGCTCCGGCTCGAGACCGAGAATGATGGCGATCTCCTTCTTGGGCCGCACGATCGCGCCGCCGCCGGCGTGGAGCGTGTAGCGGCCGGTCGCGGGATCGTAGTGGCCGAGGGCGGCGCGCGGCTCCATCGGCACGCCGGCGATGCGCTGGATGGCGGTCTCCAGCCGCACGACGTGGGGCGCCTCGGCGAAGCCTGCCCGCGTCTCGCGTGGATTGCCGACCCGGGCATCGACGGCAATGTCGCCGATCGGCGGCAGACCCTCGTAGGTCACGACGATCGCCTCGGCCGCGTCCTTGGCCTCAGCCACGCTGTCGGCCACGACGAAGGCCACGGCCTCGCCGACGAAGCGCACGGTAGTGACGGCGAGGATGTGCGGCTGCTCGATCAGAGGTAGTGAACCGTCGAGATTGTCGAGGCGAATGTCCGGCGGGCTCTGGGACAGCGGCATGTGCGGGATAGGCTTCAGACCTTCCGCCATGACGTCGGCGCCGGTCAGCACCAGCCGCACGCCCGGCATCGCACGCGCGGACGCGGTTTCGATCGCAACGATGCGGGCATGCGCGTGCGGCGAGCGCAGCACGACGCCATAGACCTGGTCCGGCAGCCTGTAGTCGTCGCTGTAGCGGCCGCGGCCGGTCAGCAGGCGGGCGTCCTCGAGCCGCGGCAGCGAGGCGCCGATGCCGCGGTCTGCCATCACATCGCCCGCGGCAGCGGCACGCCCAGCAACACGCCGAACTCGCGCGCCAGATCGCAGGAGATGCGGCCATGCACCTTGCCCTGCTTGTCGAAGAACCGGCCGCTCGGCTCGACCGGGAACGGGCCCTCGTGCCAGACGTCG
This sequence comes from uncultured Reyranella sp., assembly GCA_964533955.1. Taxonomy (GTDB): domain Bacteria; phylum Pseudomonadota; class Alphaproteobacteria; order Reyranellales; family Reyranellaceae; genus Reyranella. Next base: position 2,366 of record CAZHQA010000300.1, read on the forward strand.
GGGTGGAGATAGATGCCGAAGCTGCCGTCCGACCAGAAGGCCACGAAGTCGTCGGGCTTCACGTCGTCACCCGGCGGCGCGGCCGGCACGACGAACGGCTTGCCGTCGATCGGCCAGAAGAACTGCCCGCCGTCGGGATGATAGTTGCAATGCCACAGCAGCACGCGGTCGTCGGCAAGCGCCACTCCCGCCCGTGCGGCGTACGGCGGCTCGCGGAAACCCAGGACATAGTGGCCGCCGACCGCGTCGTTGTGGCCGACCAGCTCGTTTCCTTGCCAGGCGCAGGCGAACACGCCTTCGGTCGTGCCGCCTTCGTTGCCGGTGTTGTCGTCGAGCTTGCGCCAGCCTTTGACCGGCCAGGGGACGATCTCGACCTTGTGCGCCTTGGGATCGTGCACGACCTCGCCGAATCCCTTCAGCGTCCGGCCCGTGGCGCGCAGCAGCGGCACCTCGTGAATGCGCATGCCGGCCGGAATCTCAGGGTGGAGATAGTCCATCGGCATAATCTGTCACTGCAGCGAAATCGCTTCCACGACATTCGCATCGAGCACGAGATTGTCGGTCGCGCTCAGAGTCCAGAGCGTCGTGGCGCGGAAGCGCAGCAGCGGCAAGTCCCACCATCGCTCGATCATCTCGGACAGCACGGCGGCCTCGGCGGGCTCGAGATCGTCGGTGAGATTGTAGAGACCGACGACATAGAGGTCGGTGCGCGGGCGTCCCAGCATGTCCTGCATGCGGTGGATGACGTTGGTTCCGTCGCGGCATTCGGGATAGGCGCGGGCGTAGAGGCGCCCGACATTCACCCTGCCCGAGAACAGGCCGCGCAGCTCGACCGTCACTGGGCCGAGCCGGCGCAGCTCCTCGCGCTCGCGATCGCCGACAACGGGCGACCGGCAGAGCGTCGCGTGCAGCCTGTCGCGGCGCTTCGGCAGGATGTCCCAGGCGATCTTGTGCGCGAACGGCGCAGCCCTGAGCTCGGCTTCGAGCGGGCGAAGGCCCGGCTCCAGCTCCTCGCCCGGCACCGGAAGGACCAGCGACAGGGTCGGCGGATGACGACCCATGTCGTAGGACTTGCCGGACTGGCGCGCGATCACCCGCGGAGAATCGGGCGCGACCAGCGGCAGATGCGTCAGACGATAGCTTTCGTCGAGCTCGAGTCCCTGGCCGGCCAGGAAGCGCGTCCGGTTGGCGACATAGCCCAGCTCGTCGTCGCCGCAGAGGCTCACGCCGCCCGGCTGAGGTCTTCGCCGGCGAGCGCCCGCTCGATCAGGCGCACGACGTTGTCGCGGCCGAAGAGCTTGATGAAGGCGCCCATGCGGGGGCCCTGCTCGCTGCCCAGCAGCACCTCGTAGAGGGTCTTGAACCACTGGCGCAGCTCTTCCTTGGCGAAGTGGCGCTTGCCCGCCTCGTAGACCTCGTTCTGGATGAACTCCGCGCTTTCGCTCTCGGGGATCCTGCGCAGCGTTTCGGCGAGATCCTGGAGCGCGGCGCGTTCCTTGCCGGTGGGCAGGCGGAACTTCTTCGTGCTCTTGACGAAGTCCTGGTAGTAGGCGACGGCACCCTGGAGCAGGTGGTCGAGATAGGGCGCGCTCTCGGGCGTGGCGCCCGGCACGTAGCGCCGCAGGTACTGCCACAGCACGTCCTTGTCGTCGGTGTGCGCCACGCTGGCCAGATTCAGCAGCATGCCGAAGCTGACGCCGCTCGCATGATGGTCGACCGGCTCGCCGTCGTGGATGTGCCAGGCCGGATTGTCGGCAGCCTTGGCCGGTTCCTCCGACGGCATCTTCTCGACGGACGCGAGATAGTCGTCGATGGCGCGCGGGATGACGTCGAAATAGAGCCGCTTGGCGCGGCGCGGCGCCTGGAACATGTAGAGCGCCAGCGATTCGGGCGGCGCATAGCGCAGCCACTCCTCGACCGACAACCCGTTGCCCTTGGACTTGGAGATCTTCCGGCCCTGCTCGTCGAGGAACAGCTCGTAGTTGAACCCCTCGGGCGGCTCGCCGCCCAGCACGCGCACGATCCTGGCCGAAAGCTCGGCCGACGGAATGAGGTCCTTGCCGTACATCTCGTAGTCGACGCCCAGCGCATACCAGCGGCCGGCCCAGTCGGCCTTCCACTGCAGCTTGACGTTGCCGCCGGTCACCGGCGTCTCGACCGTCGTGCCGTCCTCGTCGCGATAGACGATGGTGCCGGCCTGCGCGTCGATCTTGACGAGCGGCACCTGCAGCACACGGCCCGACTTGGGGCTGATCGGCAGGAAGATCGAATAGGTCTGCTGGCGCTCCTCGCCCAGGGTCGGCAGCATGATCGCCTGCACCTCGTCGTAGTGCGCGAGCATGGTGAGCAGCATCTTGTCGAAGCGGCCCGACTTGTACCAATCGGTCGCCGACTGGAACTCGTACTCGAAGCCGAACGAATCGAGGAAGGCGCGCAGCCGCGCATTGTTGGCCGCGCCGAAGCTCGGATGCTCGTTGCTGAACGGATCCGGCACCGCGGTCAGCGGCTTGCCGAGATGGGCCGCCAGCATCTCCTTGTTGGGCACGTTGTCCGGCACCTTGCGCAGGCCATCCATGTCGTCGGAGAAGCAGTAGAGCTTGGTCGGCACGTCGCTCAGCCGCTGGAACGCCTGGCGCACCATGGTCGTGCGAACGACCTCGCCGAACGTGCCGATGTGCGGCAGGCCGGACGGCCCGTAGCCGGTCTCGAACAGCACGTGGTCCTTGGCCGGCGCCTTGCCGGCCTTCTGCCGCTCGAGGCGAGCGACGAGCTTGCGCGCCTCCTCGAAGGGCCAGGCGCGCGCCGTCTGCGCGAGGGAACGATCGATCTGCGACATGGAACGGCGGAAACTAGGACATTTGCTTCGCGCGCGCCACCGCCCCAAAGTACGCGCCCACAATGAACAAATCCCCTCTGACGATCGCCATCGGTGGACTGCTGGCGATGGCCGCCGGCATCGGCGTCGGCCGCTTCGTCTACACGCCGATCCTGCCGCCCATGGTCGAAGCGTTGCACCTCTCCAAGAGCGAAGCGGGCCTGATCGCCTCGGCCAATTTCGTCGGCTATCTCGCCGGCGCGCTCACAGCCACCCTGCCGCTGCCGGGCTCGCGCCGGGGTTGGCTGCTGGCAGCACTGGCAGTCAACGCCGCGGGCCTTGCGGCGATGGGCCTGACCAGTTCCCTCGCGGTCCTGCTCGTGCTGCGGCTGGTCGCGGGCTTCGCCTCGGCCTTCTCCCTGATCTTCGCCTCGGCGCTGGTGCTCGACCGGTTGACCGAGGCCCGCCGCACCGGATTGTCGGCCGTGCATTTCGCCGGTGTCGGCACGGGCATCGTCGCCTCGGCGGCGCTGGTCGCCACGCTCGGCGACTGGCGCACGATGTGGTTCGCCAGCGCCGCACTGGCCGCGCTGGCGACCCTCGCGGTGATTGCCCTGATCCCGGCCGATCAGCAGGCCAACCGGCGCGCCCGGGTCGAGGGCAACGCGCCGTGGCCGCTCATCACCGCCTACGGACTCTTCGGCTTCGGCTACGTCATCACCGCCACCTTCATCGTGGCCCAGGTGCGCGGCAGCCGCGAGATCGCCCATCTCGAGCCGTATATCTGGGTGCTGGTCGGCCTCGGCGCTGCCCCGTCGGTGGCGCTGTGGGGCGCCATCGCGCGGCGCTGGGGCATCGTGCAAGGCTTCGCCCTCGCCGCCGTCGTCGAGGCGCTCGGCATCGCCGCCTCGGTGGTGTGGGAAAGCCCGGCCACGGTGATCGCCGCGGCCATCCTGCTCGGAGCGACCTTCATGGGCCTGACCGCGCTCGGCCTGATGGCCGCCGCCGGCCGCATCGCCATGATGACCGCGGCCTTCGGCGTCGGCCAGATCATCGGCCCGATCGTCGCGGGCTACCTTTTCGATCTCACCGGCAGCCTCAGGATGCCGACCCTCGCGGCCGC
>CAZHQA010000301.1:0-6259 GCA_964533955.1 uncultured Reyranella sp.
AGCGCTACGGCATCGAGGTGGTCGAGCGCGTGGCGCACGCTTTACCGGCCAACGGGCACAACGAGAATTACCTGCGTACCAAGGCAGAACGGGCAGGACACCTGCTCTGAGACAAGACGAAGAAAAGCGAAGCGGAGGAAAATGATGTCCAAGATGCGTCGCCGTGCTTTCGCGGCCGGCACTGCTGCGTTCGCGTTGTCGGCACCCGCCATCGTCGGCGCCCAGAAGAAGTACGATGCCGGCGTCACCGACAGCGAGATCAAGCTCGGTCACACCAATCCCTATTCCGGGCCGCTTTCGGCCTACGGCACGATCGGCAAGGGCATCACGGCGTTCTGGCAGATGGTCAACGACCAGGGCGGCATCAACGGCCGCAAGGTCAACTTCATCACCTACGACGACGGCTTCCAGCCGCCCAAGACGGTGGAAATGGTGCGCAAGCTGGTCGAGGACGACCAGGTCTTCGCCATCTACCAGCTGCTCGGCACGCCGACCAACACGGTCGTCCAGAAGTACCTCAACCAGAAGAAGGTGCCGCAGCTGTTCGTCGCCACCGGCGCCTCGAAGTGGGGCATGCCCAAGGAATTCCCGTGGACCATGGGCTGGCAGCCCGACTACGCCACCGAGGCGGCGATCTACGCCAAGCACATCATGACCACGCTGCCCGACGCCAAGGTGGCGATGCTCTATCAGAACGACGATTCGGGTAAGGACTATCTCAACGGCTTCATCGCCGGTTTCGGCGGCAAGAAGGACAAGTACCTGATCAAGACGGTGAGCTACGAGGTCAGCGACCCCACGGTCGACAGCCAGCTCATCCAGCTCAAGGACTCCGGCGCCAACGTGCTGTTCACCGATGCCGCCCCCAAGGCGGCGGCGCAGTCGATCCGCAAGGTCGCCGATCTCGGCTGGAAACCCGATGCGCACTACCTTGCCAATGTCGCGGCCTCGGTCGCCTCGACGCTGAAGCCCGCCGGCCTCGACAACAGCAAGGGCATCATCACCGCGGCCTACCTCAAGGACCCGACCGATCCGCAGTGGGCCAATGCGCCCGACTTCATCGAATGGAAGGCCTTCATGGCCAAGTACATCCCGCAGGGCAACATGGCCGACGCGGGCTATACCTACGGCTACTCGGTGTCGTGCACCATGCGCCACGTGCTGCAGAAGTGCGGCGACAATCTGACGCGCGAGAACCTCATGAAGCAGGCGGCCAGCATGAAGGACCTCGTCGTGCCCCTGCTGCTGCCCGGCATCAAGATCAACACCAGCCCGACCGACTTCTATCCCATCCAGTCGGTGCAGCTCGCCCGCTTCGACGGCGAGACCTGGCAGCTGTTCGGCGAGGTGCTGAGCAACGAAGGCAGCTAGCACGGGTTCGGGGTGCCTCGCCCAGAGGCAACTACCGTCGAGGTAATTGGTTCGCGCCCGGGCTCGGGCAGGGTCGCGCCATGAACCAGCGTGGCCCCAGCGAATGGCACGGCGTGGCGATCGCCCTGCTGTCGAGTTCCCTCGGCGGCGGAGCAGCTGTCGCGACGCGCTTCCTGATCACGGCCACGGGCGCCGACCCGCTCACCCTGGCGACGATACGTTTCGGCGGCGGCGCCCTGCTGATCCTGCCGCTGGCGCTCCTGCTCAAGCCGAGGTGGCCTTCGCGCGCCGACTGGCCGGCCGTCGCAGGCCTCGGCTTCCTGTTCTATGCGGTGTTCTTCATCTTCTACAACCTGGCGCTTTCCTACACGACAGTGGGACGCGGCACGCTGGCGCTGTCGACCCTGCCGCTGATGACCATGTTGGTCGGCGCCGCCTTGCGTCTCGAGGCGCTCACCTGGCGGAAGTCGGCAGGGGTGATGCTCGCCATGGGCGGCGTTGCCCTGGCGCTCACCGCCAGCCTGAAGGCCGCGCCCGACGGCGCCTGGCGCGGCGACCTGATCATGGCCGGCGCCACGTTCTGCATGGCCCTCTACAGCGTGTTCGCCCGCCCCTTCATCGGCCGCTCGAGCGCGCTCGGCTTCCTGGCCGCCGGCATGACGGTGGGCGGTGGGGCGCTGATCGTCGTCAGTCTCGCCACCGGCCGGCTGGCGACTCTCGCCTCGTTCGATCGCGTGCAGGCCTGGACCAGCCTCTACCTCGCCGCGGGCGGCGGCGCGCTCGCCTTCTTCCTCTGGGTGGTGGCCTTGCGCCATGCCAGCCCGACGCGCGTCACCAACACCATCACCATCAATCCGCTGATCGCCATGGTCGCGGGCACGCTGATGCTGGGCGAGCCCGTGCCGCTCACCCTGGTGCTCGGCCTGCTCGCGGTCGGCGCCGGAGTCGCGGTAGCGACGGGCCGCGACCGATCCTGAATCCCTGGGGCGGCACCCCTCCAATAATGCTAGCGTTTGCACCCTCCAGAAGGGTCATGCATCGGCCGAGGATATGGCGCGTCAACTCGAGGGAGCTGAGACGGTAGCAGCACGATTTCAGGACGCCGTGGCGCTTCATCAGCGCGGGCAGCTGGCCGGCGCGCAAGCGATATACAGGGAAATCCTCGAGGATCAGCCCCGTCACTTCAGCAGTCTGCACCTGTTGGGCGTGGCCGATTTGCAGCTGGGCCGGCCCGAGTCCGCGGTCGAGCTCATCGCCGCCGCGATCGCCATCGACCCCAACGTGGCTGCGGCCTACTACAATCGCGGCATTGCCCTCACCCACCTCAGGCGTCTTGCCGAGGCGCTGGCCAGCTACGACAAGGCGGTGGAACTCCAGCCCGACTACGCCGAGGCGCACTACAACCGGGGCAATACGCTCAAGGACCTGAAACGCTTCGATGAAGCATTGGCGAGTTACGATCGAGCGATTTCCCTCAAGCCGGACTTTGCCGAGCCGTTCAACAACCGTGGCCTTGCGCTTCAGGAACTGAAGCGTTTCGATGAAGCGTTGGCGAGTTACGATCGGGCGATTGTGTTCAGGCCGGACCATGCCGTTGCGCTCAACAACCGCGGTAATTCGCTCCAGGAACTGAAGCGTCTCGATGAAGCACTGGCGAGCTACGATCGAGCGATTGTCCTCAAGCCGGATTACGCCGAGGCGCACTACAATCGGGGCATTACGCTTCAGGAGCTGAAGCGCTTCGACGAGGCATTGGCAGGCTACGATCGGGCAATTGTCCTCAAGCCGGACTACGCCGAGGCGCACTACAATCGTGGCGTTGCGCTCCAGGGGCTGAAGCGTTTCGAGGAATCACTGGCAAGCTACGATCGGGCGATTTCCATCCGGTCGGACTACGCCGAGGCGCACTACAACCGGGGCGTCGTCTTCTTCAAGCTCAGGCGCCATGGCGATGCGTTCGCCGCCTTCGACAAGGCGATGTCGATCAAGCCCGACCTGGACACTGTCGAAGGCAATCGACTGCACGCCAAGACGCATTTGTGCAACTGGGACGATCTCGACAGGGAAATCGGCCAACTCACCGCTTCGCTGCGATCGGGGCGCGCGGCCGGCACTCCCTTCGCATTTCTGCTCCTTACGGATTCGCCCGACGACCACCTTCGCGCCGCCCGGGCCTGGATCGCCGCCAAACATCCGGCGACGGCGCAGCCCTTGTTCCAGGGCCGGGCTCGCAAGCATGACAGGATACGCGTTGGGTATGTGTCCGCGAACCTGCACAAGCATGCCATCGCCTATCTCACGGCGGAGTTGTTCGAACTCCATGACAGAACTCGCTTCTCGATCGGCGCTTTCTCGCTGGGACCTGACGACAATTCCGACATTCGCCGCCGGTTGATCGGCGCTTTCGATCACTTCGTCGACTGCCGCCGGTTGTCGGATGATCAGGTGGCGCGCGCCGTCGTCGATGCTGAAATCGACATCCTCGTCGATGTGACGGGTTTCACGCAGGACGCACGGACGGGCATATTCTCGTGTCGCCCTGCACCCGTTCAGATCAATTATCTCGGCTATCCGGGAACGATGGGGGCTTCCTACTTCGACTACGTCATCGGCGACAAGACGCTCTTCACCTCAGCCGACGCGGCCTTCTACGTGGAGAAGCTGGTTCAGTTGCCCGGCAGCTATCAGCCGAACGATCGCAAGCGGCAAATCTCGGCAAACGTCTTGACGCGACAGGATATGGGACTGCCTGAAAGCGGCTTCGTGTTCTGCTGCTTCAACAACCATTACAAGATTCTCCCGTCCGTCTTCGACAGCTGGATGCGGATCCTGAAGTCGGTCGACGGATCGGTGCTTTGGCTTCTCGTCGAGGGCAGGACAGCGATCGCGAATCTGAGGAAGGAGGCCGCAGCCAGGGGCGTCGACGAGGGCCGTCTGATCTTTGCGGGCAGGATGGAGCTGGCCGACCACCTGGCTCGCCATCGCCTCGCCGATCTTTTCCTGGATACTCTTCCGTACAACGCCCATACGACGACAAGTGATGCGCTGTGGGCCGGTCTCCCGGTCCTGACGCAAACCGGACGCGCTTTTGCCGGGCGAGTCGCGGCGAGCTTGCTCACTGCGACGGGTTTGCCCGAGCTGATTACGCGAACGTCGGAACAGTACGAAACCCTGGCCATCGAGCTGGCGCGAAACCGCGACAGGCTGCGCCAGATCAGAAACAAGCTTGAAAAGAACCGTCTCGCCTCGCCGCTGTTCGATACGAAATCATACGCCAACCACATCGAGGCGGCGTACCAGGCCATGAACGATCGATTTCGCGCGGGTTTGCCGCCGGAGCATATCGTCGTTCCCGCCTGAAGCGACGAAGCACGGCATTCCGCCCGTTCAAGCCGTCGCTATTCCGTGACCTTCCGGACCCTCCGCGAGGAAGTCGGCCGCGACGTGCGCGCGGGTCGCAGATCGGCGAGTTCGATCCACGCCGGCGCGTGGTCGCTCGCCTTTTCCCATCCGCGCACCGAACGATCGACTCCGGCAGCCACCAGCCGCGGGACGACGGCCGGGCTCAGCATAAGGTGGTCGATGCGCAGACCAGCATCGCGCGGCCAGGCGTTCCGGAAATAATCCCAGAATGTGTAGATGCGCTCGCCGGGATGCAGCTTGCGCAGGGCATCGGTCCAGCCTTGCTTGGCGAGCTTCTGGAATGCCGCGCGCGTCTCGGGGCGAAACAGGGCGTCGTCGATCCATCGTTCGGGCTTGTAGACGTCGAGTTCGGTCGGGATGACGTTGAAGTCGCCCGCCAGCACGACCGGGATCTTCCTGGCCAACAGCCGCCCGGCATACCTGTTGAACCGATCGAACCACTTGAGCTTGTAGTCGAACCGGGGTCCTGGCGCCGGATTGCCGTTAGGAAGATAGAGGCAGCCGACAATCAGTCCGCCGACCGTCGCCTCGATGTAGCGGCTGTGAGTGTCGGCGGAATCGCCCGGCAGGCCGCGCCGCGGTTCGCTGGGCTTGGCGCCGCGCGCCAGAATAGCGACGCCGTTCCAGCTTTTCTGGCCGTGCCAGACCGCGCCGTAGCCAGCCTCGCGGATCGCCGCCTCCGGGAACTTCTCATCGGGTGCCTTGAGCTCCTGCAGGCAGGCGACATCGGGCTTGGTCTCCTTCAGCCAGCGCAGCAGCACCGGCAGGCGGCCGTTGACGCCATTGACGTTGAATGTGGCAATCTTCATTGCCCGACACTGGCACGGAATTCGCTCGACGGCAGCGAGACCCCTGCACCATTCTCGTAAAGATGCGCCCGGCAAACCCGGAACCTCTGGTCCGGTTCATCGAAGTCAGCAAGAGCTATGACGGCAAGGTCGATGCCGTGCGCGCGCTCAACCTCGAGGTCGAGGCCGGCGAGTTCCTGACGCTGCTCGGCCCGTCGGGCTCGGGCAAGACCACGACGCTCACCATGCTGGCGGGTTTCGAGCAGCCGACCGCCGGCCGCATCTTTGTCGGTGGCGACGACGTGACCGGCGTCGCCGTCGAAAAGCGCGGCATCGGCATGGTGTTCCAGAACTACGCGCTGTTTCCCAACATGACGGTGGGCGAGAACATCGCCTTCCCGCTGATGGTGCGCCGCCTGCCCCGGCCCGAGATCGCCGCCAGGGTCGAGCGCGCGCTCGCCATGGTGCGGCTCGAAGGGCTGGCCGACCGCCGCACGCAACAGCTGTCGGGCGGCCAGCAGCAGCGCGTGGCGGTGGCGCGGGCGCTCGTCTTCGAGCCCAAGCTGGTGCTGCTCGACGAACCGCTGGGCGCGCTCGACCGCCAGCTGCGCGAGCAGATGCAGTACGAGCTGAAGCACCTGCACCAGCGGCTCGGCGTCACCATGGTCTACGTCACG
>CAZHQA010000302.1:0-6258 GCA_964533955.1 uncultured Reyranella sp.
CCTTGTCCGGGAATGCCCGTCGGGCACGGGGCCGCCGCCACGCGGCCCCGCACCGTCGGGACGGAACGTCCTAGATGTTGCGACCGGCGCGCAGCGCATCCACGTCGCGCTGGGCCTCGGCCTTGTCGAGGCCGTAGCGGGCGACGACGTGGCTGACGAGGTCGTCGTTGTTCTTGAGGTTGCTGACCTCGAGCTCGGTGAACTTGCCCCACTTGACCCGGATGTCCTTCAGCAGCGCCTTCTTGGCGTCGGCGCCCTGCGCCTGGGTCTGCGTCTTGGACGAGTCTTTTCCTGCGCCGCTGCCGGCGTTGGTCGTTTGCTTGATCATTTTGGAAGTCTCCCGTGTCGGGATGAGCCATCCCTTGAGCGATCATCGCTCAAACGACGCCCAGCTAACGTGGGGCGCCGGCTCGACGATTATCAGCCCTCCCGCCGCTATATCTCTGCGATTGCCCTCGCGATTAGGCTGGACATCCCGCGATGCGACGCGCGCCTGAAAGACATCATGCTCCTCCGGACCGCGCGCCTCCCGCGCGCTCAAAGTCATGAGCGCGCTGGCCGCAAGAGCTTGAGATCGTGCGCAAGGGGCGCGGTGCGGGCCCTGCGCTTCGCGGCTTCGCCGCGACCGGGCCGTGGGGCGGCCCTGGCTTTACGGGCCAGCCGGCGCGAGCGGAGCTCGCGCCTAATACGTTTCGCCAGTACCTGTCAGCGTCGGGCGGCCGGCTCCGCCGCCGCCTCCGCCACCACCGCTGCTGCGGGTGATGGTGCCGTCGGCGCCCATTACGGGGACGGAGTCGATGCTGGTGCCGGCGCTCAGCTCGCCGCCGGGCTCGGTGCCGGGCTTGAAGACCTCGTCGATCGTGCCGCCCTCGTAGGACCAGCGGATCATGCGCAGGCCGGGCGGCACCTTGAACGGCGTCGGCGGCTTGTCCTTGAACACCACGTCGGCGATGCGCCGGTAGATCGGCACGGCGTTGCCGCCGCCGGTCTCCATGTTGGACGAACCGAGCGTGCGCGGATCGTCGAAGCCGATGTAGATGCCGATGGTGATGTCGGGCGTGGAGCCGAGGAACCAGTTGTCGCGGCTGTCGTTGGTCGTGCCGGTCTTGCCCATGATCGGCCGGCCGAGGGCGGCGAGCGCGCCGGCGGTGCCGCGCGTGGTCACGCCCTGCAGCATGTGCACGATCTGGTAGGTCGTGGCCGGATCATGGAACGGCTGGCGGCCGTCGATTATCTGCGGAGGCTGCGGTTTGGAGCCGGCGGCGGCGGAGGCGTCGCAGCCTTTGCAGGTGCGCGGCTCGTGGCGGTAGATCGTCTTGCCGTCGCGGTCCTGCACGCGATCGACCAGCGAGGGGGTGATCTCGCGCGCGCCGTTGGCCAGCATGGCGTAGGCCATGGTCATGCGCAGCAGGGTGGTGTCGGTCGAGCCCAGCGCATTGGGCAGGTAGAGGCCGAGGTTGTCGACCACGCCGAAGTCCTTGGCGACGCCGGCCACGCGCTTCATGCCGATGCTCTGGGCGACGCGCACCGTGACCAGGTTGCGGCTGAGCTCGAGTGCGCGCTGCAGGGTCATCGGGCCCATGTAGTCGCCGCCGTAGTTCTTCGGCGACCAGGTCGGCTGGCCGTAGCCCGGGTTGTAGGAGAACGGCTCGTCCTCGACGACAGTGGCGGGCGTCAGCCCTGCATCCATGGCGGCGAGGTAGACGAAGGGCTTGAACGAAGAGCCGGGCTGGCGCGAGGCCTGCACCGCTCTGTTGAACTGGCTGAGGCCGTAGGACCAGCCGCCGCTCATCGCCAGGATGCGGCCGGTCTGCGGATCCATCACGACGACGGCGCCGTTGACGTTGGGGATCTGGCGCAGGCCGTAGGTGCGCGGCGGATAGGGCTTTACGTTGGGCTGGCCTGACGTGCCTGTCGGTTGCGTGAGCTTCTCGACGACGATGACGTCGCCCACGCTCACGACCTGCGCGGGACGGCCGGGCGCCATGCCGACATTCTGGCCGGGCAAGGTGGGGCGCGCCCAGTTCATCTCGGCGAACGGGACGGTGCCCTCGTTGTCGGGCCCGCTGTTGCCCGGCGTGAGGCCGGCGATGGTCGCCTGCTGGGGACCGACATTGGTCACCACGGCGAGCTGCCACGACGAAGGGGCGTTGAGCGGACGGCGCTGCTGGATGCGGGCGAACTCCTGCTCCCAGTCGTTGCCCATGTCGGCGATCTTGGCGTAGGGGCCGCGCCAGCCGTGGCGGCGGTCGTAGTCGACCAGGCCATCGCGCAGCGCCTTGTCGGCGGTCTGCTGGATCAGCGGGTCGAGCGTTGTGCTGACGGTCAGGCCGCCCTCGTACAGCGTCTTGTCGCCATAGGCGGCCAGCAGGTTGCGCCGGACCTCCTCGGCGAAGAAGTCGGCGGTGACGAACTCGGTCGGGCCCCTCTTGCGCAGCACCAGCTTCTCGGCCTTCGCGGCATCGACCTCGGCGCGGGTGATGTAGCCGTCGTCGAGCATGCGGCCCAGCACGTAGTCGCGGCGGGCGTAGGCCTCCTTCTCGTTGCGCACGATGTTGTAGCGGTTGGGCGCCTTGGGGAGTGCCGCGAGATAGGCGGTCTCGCTGAGGGTGAGTTCGCCGAGCGAGCGGTCGAAGTAGTTGAGCGCCGCCTGGGCCACGCCGTAGTTGCCCGAACCGAGATAGATCTCATTGAGATAGAGCTCGAGGATGCGCGACTTCGAATAGGTCTGCTCGATGCGGAAGGCGAGGATGGCCTCGCGGATCTTGCGGCTGAGGGTGGCCTGGTTGGTCAGCAGGAAGTTCTTGGCGACCTGCTGGGTGATGCCCGAGGCGCCCTCCGGCCGGCTGCCGGGATGGGAGATGTTGGCGATCACCGCACGGACCACGCCGATGATGTCGACGCCGGGATGGGTGAAGAAGCGCTGGTCCTCGGCCGCGACGAAGGCCTGCAGCACGCGCTTGGGCATGGCGGCGACCGGCACGAAGGTGCGCTTTTCCTTGGCGTACTCCGCCAGGAGTCGGCCGTCGGCGGCATAGAGGCGCGACACGGTGGCCGGCTGGTAGTCGGCGAGCTGCTTGTGATCCGGCAGGCCATGGCTGAAATGCCAGAACAGGCCCGCCACGGTGCCGGCCCCGACGATCAGGCTGGCGGTGCAGAAGGCCAGCGCGATTTTGAACATGTTGAGCACGGGCGTCCTTGTAGCCAAAAGGATGGCGGCGGGTTACGCCTTTCTTGTGGCAGGAGTGGTCGCGAAATGTGCGTCGATCGAGGCGCGCAGCGCCCGGGCCAGCGCCAGCTGGTGCTGGCGCACGGTCAGGAGCTTGGAATCCTGCACATTGCTGAGATAGCCGAGCTCGACCAGGGCGGCCGGGATATCGGGCGAGGTCAGCACGGCGAATCCCGCCTCGCGGTGACTGCGCGGCAGGAGCCGCACGCCGGATTTGGCGAAAGTGGCGACCACGCCGTTGGCGAAGCGGCGGCTGTCGTTGCCGGTGCCGCGCTGGGCCATCGCCACCAACGTGCGGGCGACCGTGGTCGAGGGCGCGTTCAGGGGCCCGCCGCCGCCGTTTTCGCGCGCCGCGAGGGCCGCGGCCTCGCGGTCGGTCGCCTCCTCCGACACAGTATATATGGAGGCGCCGCGCACGCCGGGATCGGGATGGCTGTCGGCATGGATCGACAGGAACAGGTCGGCCTTGGCCTGCTCGGCGCGCGCCACCCGCTCGCGCAGCGCCACGTAGGAGTCCGCCACGCGCGTCAGCATCACGCGATAACGCCCGCCCGCCTGCAATTGCGCCTGCAGTTCGCGCGCCACGGCGATGACCACGCTCTTCTCCTGCACGCCGTTGACGCCGAGCGCGCCGGGGTCAATGCCGCCGTGGCCGGGGTCGAGCGCGATCAGCTTCGGCCGGGGCTGTTGCGGTGCCGCCCGGGCCGAGCTTGTGCCTAGCAGCAGGGGGACTGCCAGCAGCGCTCGTCTTTTCATTGTCCATATTTAGCATTTTCAACAAGTTAGGGCAATTTTCTCAGGTTCTACTTTTTGTTTGTCGCGGTTGCCCGAACACCGTATGTTGCGTCTCGCGAGCAGTCGCCGTCGTTCGAAGCGCCCTCTCTGGGGTAGCGCTCCGACGGCAGTCCCCGCCGGCGGTCTCATCTTCAGCAGGCGTCGCGGGGTTTGCCAGGCAGGCGGTGGCTATCAGGAACCTCGAGGTTCGGCGGCGCTTAGTCCCTGTCTTGGCCAATGGTTGGCCGTTCGGCAGGTCGATGACGTCCCGTCCCCCTCGCGACACAGAGGCGGCAAGGCCGCTGGTCGCTCGCGCCGGTCGGACCCCAACGCCTCGGGAGCGAGCCCATGGCCCGGCGTATGCTCATCGATGCCAGCCACCCGGAAGAAACCCGGGTGGTTGTGGTCGATGGAACTAAACTGACTGAATTCGACTTCGAAACCGCAAGTCGCCGCCCTCTCAAGGGTAATATTTATCTCGCGAAGGTGATTCGCATCGAACCGTCGCTGCAGGCGGCGTTTGTGGAGTATGGCGGGAACCGGCACGGGTTTCTGGCTTTCTCGGAGGTGCATCCGGACTACTGGCAGATCCCGGTCGCCGACCGCGAGCGGCTGATCGCCGAGCAGCAGCGGCTTGCCGCCGAGGCCGACGACGAGCCCGACCCTCAGCCGACCAAGGTCGACCGCACCGACATCGACGAGGTGCGCGAGGCGAACCGCGAGGAGCTGCTGGGCGAAGTGGCCCCGCCGGTCGCCAGCGAGAGCGAACCGGCTCAGCCGGAAGCGCAAGCGAGCGCCGCCGAACCGATCACGAGCGAAGAAGCACGGGCGGCCGAGCCGCTGCCGTCGGAAGCGCCGCTGCCCGAACCGCTCGAACCACTCGAGCCGGCGGCCGTTTCCGAAGCTCAGCCGGCCGATGTTTCCGTCGACAAGATCGACGGTCCTACCGAGGCAGCCGCCTCGTCCGATCCGGCCGAAGCGGCGCAGCCCGACGCGCCCGTCGAGGCACCGGTCGTCGTCGAGACCCTGGGCGGCGACGATGCCGGCGAACGCGAGACCCGCGAGCGCCGCCGCCGCCAGCCGGTCCGCCAGTACAAGATCCAGGAGGTCCTCAAGCGCCGCCAGATCCTGCTGGTCCAGGTCGTCAAGGAGGAGCGCGGCAACAAGGGCGCCGCCCTCACCACCTACCTGTCGCTGGCCGGCCGCTACTGCGTGCTGATGCCCAACGCCGGCCGCGGCGGCGGCATCAGCCGCAAGATCTCCAATCCCAACGACCGCAAGCGCATGAAGGACATGCTGGCCCAGCTCGAGGTGCCGCAGGGCATGGGCGTGATCCTGCGCACCGCCGGTCTGGAGCGCTCCAACCTCGACATCAAGCGCGACTACGAATACCTGTCGCGCCTCTGGGACTCGATCCGCGAGCTCACCATGCGCTCGACCGCGCCCGCCCTGATCTACGAGGAAGGCGACCTGATCAAGCGCAGCCTGCGCGACGTCTACGACACCGACATCCAGGAGGTGCTGGTCGAGGGCGAGGCCGGCCACCAGGCGGCATCGGAGTTCATGCGCCAGCTGGTGCCGCACCAGGCCGAAAAGGTCACGCTCTACAAGGAGCCGATCCCGCTCTTCCACCGCTACCAGGTGGAAAGCCAGTTCGACGCCATGCATTCGCCGGTCGTCCAGCTGCGCTCGGGCGGCTACGTCGTGATCAACCCGACCGAGGCCCTGGTCGCCATCGACGTCAACTCCGGCCGCGCCACCAAGGAACGCAACATCGAGGAGACGGCGCTTCGCACCAATCTCGAGGCGGCGGAGGAGATCGCCCGCCAGGTGCGGCTGCGCGACCTCGCCGGCCTGATCGTGGTCGACTTCATCGACATGGAGGAGAACCGCCACCAGCGCCAGGTCGAGCACAAGATGAAGGATGCGATGCGCCAGGACCGCGCGCGCATCCAGATCGGCCGCATCAGCGCCTTCGGCCTGCTCGAGATGTCGCGCCAGCGGCTGCGCCCCTCCCTGCTCGAGCATTCGACCGAAGTCTGCCCGCACTGCGCCGGCAGCGGCCGCATCCGCTCGATCGAATCGGCGGCGCTGCACGCGCTGCGCGCGGTCGAGGAAGAAGGCGTACGCCATCGCGCCAGCGAGATCGCCGTCAACGTGCCGCCGAACGTGGCGTTCTACCTGCTGAACCAGAAGCGCCACACCCTCTCCGAGATCGAGCGGCGTTACGGTTTCTCCGTCCTGGTCGAGGCCGA
>CAZHQA010000303.1:0-6231 GCA_964533955.1 uncultured Reyranella sp.
CCGTCCTTCCAGATCGACTGGTGGCAGTGCATGCCCGAGCCGTTGTCGCCATAGAGCGGCTTCGGCATGAAGGTCAGCGTCTTGCCGTAGCTGTGGGCGACGTTGTGCAGCGTGTACTTGTACTTCTGCACGTTGTCGGCGGTCTTCACCAGCGTGTCGAAGCGGAAACCGAGTTCGTTCTGGCTGGGCGCGACCTCGTGGTGATGGATCTCCATGGTCAGGCCCATCTCGGAACAGACCGACATCATTTCGGCCCGCAGGTCATTCATCGAATCGACCGGCTGCACCGGGAAGTAGCCGCCCTTGACGCCCGGGCGGTGGGCCATGTTGCCGCCCTCGAACTCCGAGCCCGTGTTCCATGGCGATTCGCTGGAGTTGAGCTTGAAGAAGCTGCCCGACATGTGGACGTCAAAGCGAACGTCGTCGAACACGAAGAATTCGAGTTCGGGCCCGAACACCGCGGTGTCGCCGATGCCGGACGACTTCATGTACGCCTCGGCACGCTTGGCGGTCGAGCGCGGGCAACGCGCGTAGAGCTGGCCAGTCGAGGGCTCGATGACGTCGCAGTTCACGATCAATGTCGTCTGAGCGGTGAAGGGATCGAGCACGGCGGTCGAGGGATCCGGCATCAGGATCATGTCGGACTCGTTGATTGCTTTCCAGCCAGCGATCGAGGAGCCGTCGAACATCACGCCATCGGTAAACGAATCTTCCTGGGTGGCCGAAGCCATGCGGGCAGTATGCTGCCACTTGCCGCGAGGATCGGTGAAGCGGAAGTCGACGAACTTCACGTCCTTTTCCTTGATCATCGCGAGAACTGCTTTGGCGTCCATTGTCCCTCTCTCTTCTGGTTGACCCTGCCCCCTCGGGCGTTTTCGTCATACGGCGGCGTCGCCACGCTCGCCAGTACGAATTCTTATCGCGTCGTCGACTGTGGACACGAAGATCTTGCCGTCGCCGATCCGTCCGGTATGGGCCGAGGTGCGGATCGCTTCGACCGCCTTCTCGACCATTTCATCCTCGATGATCAGCTCGAGCTTCACCTTGGGCAGGAAGTCGACGACGTATTCGGCGCCGCGGTAGAGCTCCGTGTGACCCTTCTGCCGGCCAAAGCCTTTGGCTTCCAGGACGGTGATCCCCTTGAGGCCGATCTGGTTGAGCGCGTCTTTGACCTCGTCGAGCTTGAAGGGCTTGATGATCGCTTCGATCTTCTTCATTTGCTTGGGCCTACTCCGCGCGCCAGCACCGGCGCCGCCATTGCGGCGGCCCGGCCGCGCCTCAGGGAAGCAGCATTTATGCCAGATATTTCCACACGCACAGAACCGGAAATAGCCAAGCAGATTGCCCAGATGGCGTACATGTTGTCCGAATAATAGGCTGAATAATGCCCAATAACTCAACAGATCCCGAGTCAGCGATGAAGCCCGCAAATTCCCTGATGTCGAGCCTCGGCACGACGGTCTTCGAGGTGATGTCAGCGCTCGCGCGGCAGCATCAATCGGTCAACCTCGGACAGGGTTTTCCCGACGACAAAGGGCCGGAAGAGGTCCGCCGCGCCGCCGCCGACTACCTTTTGAACGGCCACAACCAGTACCCACCGATGATGGGCATTCCCGAGCTGCGTCAGGCGGTCGCCGAACATGCCAAGCGGTTCCAGGGGCTGGACATCGATTGGCAGAGCGAGGTGCTGGTCACG
Organism: uncultured Reyranella sp.; assembly: GCA_964533955.1. Taxonomy (GTDB): domain Bacteria; phylum Pseudomonadota; class Alphaproteobacteria; order Reyranellales; family Reyranellaceae; genus Reyranella. The sequence continues at coordinate 1,697 of CAZHQA010000303.1, forward strand.
TCGGGAGCGACCGAAGCGCTCGGCGACTGTCTGTTCGGCCTGATTGAGCCGGGCGACGAAGTGGTGCTGATCGAGCCCTTGTACGACTCGTATCTGCCGATCGTGCGTCGGGCGGGCGGGGTCCCGAGGCTGGTGCGACTCGAGCCGCCGACTTGGCGCCTGCCGCGCGAGGAACTGGCGGCCGCGTTCAGCGATCGCACCAAGCTCATTCTGTTCAACACACCGATGAATCCTTGCTCGAAAGTGTTCGATCGCGGCGAGCTCGAATACATTGCCGGCCTTTGCGTGCAGCACAACGCCTACGCGGTCTGCGACGAGGTCTACGAACACGTTATCTTCGATAATCGGCGGCATCTGTCGATCATGACGCTGCCGGGGATGCGCGAGCGCACGGCGCGTATCGGTTCGGCGGGCAAGAGTTTCAGTGTCACCGGCTGGAAGGTCGGCTACGTGACCGCGGCGCCGGAGATGATGAAGTCGATCGCCAGGACTCACCAGTTCATGACCTTCACGACGCCACCCAACCTGCAATGGGGGACCGCCACTGGCCTGCGCCTGGGCGATGGCTACTACTCTGCCCTGGCAACCGACATGCAGCGCAAGCGCGACCGGCTGGCCAACGCCCTGGCTGAAATCGGCTTTGAAGTCCTGCCAGCGCACGGCACCTATTTCGTGACCACGGATTTCCGACCACTCGGCTTCAATGGCACCGACGAAGATTTCTGCCGCCATATCACTGCCGAGGCTGGCGTGACCGCAGTGCCGGTCAGCGCCTTCTATGACGAGCCACAAAAGGCCCCGCGCCATTTCGCGCGGTTCTGCTTTTGCAAGCACGATGAGACCCTGGATGCAGCTGTCGAGCGCTTGACCCGCCATTTCCGCCGGTAACCTGGCGATTTTCCCCACCTATCCGACGGGACTGCCTGAAATTGCTGGCGCGGCCGTCAACTTTTGGCATATTATTACTGCATTGAGATTGCCAAATTCCCCTAAACCCGTCATTCTGCACTCGCCCATGCATGTTCTCGTCGAACCCGAAATCGGCGCGAGCCCGGTGGAACCCGCCTTGTCTGCAACTTCGCCTAGTACTCCCACCCGCATAGATGGCCGCCGCCTGCGCAGCGAGCGGACCAAGCAACTCATCATCGAGGCATTCCTGGCTCTGCTTCGGGAGCAACAGGAGATGCCGACGGCCGTGCAAATTGCAGAGCGTGCCGGATATTCCGTCCGGTCCATCTTCGAGCGTTTTCCCGATCTCAATGCGTTGCGCGTCGCGGCCACCGATTACAGTCTCGCCCAGGCGCTGGCGCTGGCGCCGCCGCGCCATGCCGACGCGGCCGACCGTCAGACCCGTCTGAGATCCCAAGTGGAGACGCGGGCACATACTTGCGAGCGCGGCGTGGCCCTGTGGCGCGTGCTGCTGCGCTTCGCCGATCAGGACGACACAGGCCAGCTCAAGGCGCGCGTTGCGCGCGGGCGGGAGACGACCGTCAAGCGCATCGAATTGATGTACCGGCCGGAACTCTCGACCGTGAGTGAGGCCGATCGCCAACAGGTGCTGATCGCACTGGAGGCACTGACCGACATGGAAAGCTGGGCGCGCATGCGCGAACTGCACGGCCTGTCGTTCGAAGAGGCCTGCGAGGTGTGGGTGCACGCCATTGATCGGCTGCTGCCGCCGACGCCGCCGTCCGCGGCAGCGCCGGCAGGCTGACCGGAAGGCACCGTGACTGAGAGCTCGATCGCCGAGCCGCCGGCCGGGCGCAAGCCCGCGAAGGTCGACGGCCGCCGGCTGCGAAGCGAGCGAACCCGCCGACTTATCGTCGAGGCCTATATGGCACTCGTGCGCGAAATCAAGCAGATGCCGACGGCCGTGCAGATAGCGGAGCGCGCCGGCTACTCCGTACGTTCGATATTCGAGCGGTTTCCCGACCTGCACGCGCTTCGGCTGGCGGCGACCGAATACGCCATTGCCGAAGGGCGAGCCCAGAGTGCGCTGCGCGATCTCGATGGCGATCGTACCACGCGGGTGCGTTCGCACGTCGAGTCGCGAGCCAGCGGATGCGAGCGTTGGCTGCCTCTATGGCGGGTTCTGAGCAGCAACCTCGCCGAGTCGAGCGAATTGCGCGAGCGTATCAAGCTCGTCCGGCAGCTGGTCGCCATGCGGCTGGAGTTCATGTTCAAGCCAGAGCTCGCGACGGTGTCGGACTCCGAGCGGCGCAAGACGCTGCTGGCCCTTGAGGCGATCACCGACTTCGAGAGCTGGGGGCGCATGCGCGAGATGTATGGCCTGTCCGTCGAGGAGGCGAGCGCGGTATGGATCCGCGCCATCGATGGTCTGCTGCCGCCGGCGCCGGCCTCCCGCTGAGGGGCGCGCGAACCGTGGGAGAGCCCGCCAAGCCTGTGCGGATCGATGGCCGCCGCCAACGCAGCGAGCGTACGCGACAGACCATCATCGAGGCGTTCCTCGCGCTGCTGCGCGAAAATCCCAGGGTTCCGACGGCTGCACAGATCGCCGAGCGGGCCGGCTTTTCGGTTCGCTCGGTGTTCGAGCGCTTTCCCGATCTCCTTGCATTGCGTGTCGCGGCGACCGACCACGCTTTCGGCATGGGGTACGCGCAAGCCGCGCCGCGTGACGTCGACGCAGATCGCGCGACGCGCCTGCGGTCTCAGGTCGAGACCCGGGCGCGCACCTGCGAGCAATGGCTCCCGCTGTGGCGGGCGCTGAATGCCAACCAGGGCGACTCGGTCGAGCTCAAGGTGCGCATCCGGCTGGCGCGCGAGATGATCATGAAGCGCCTGGAGCTGATGTATGCGCCGGAGCTTTCGTCGCTATCCACAGTCGATCGCAAGCGCACCCTGATCGCGCTCGAGGCCGTGACGGACTTCGAGAGCTGGGCGCGCATGCGGGAGCTCTTCGGCTTGTCGTTCGAGCAGGCCTGCACTGTCTGGATGGGCGTGATCGACCGCCTGCTGCCGCCCGAACCGAAGCATCGAAACTGAGCGAGGATGGCCGACCCTTCACAGTCCGGCTCGATCGACGGTCGCCGCCGGCGCAGCGAGCGGACGCGCCAGTACATCATCGAAGCCTACCTTGCGTTGCTCAGCGAGAGCCTCAAGGTGCCGACCGCCGCCCAAATCGCCGAGCGTGCAGGCTATTCCGTGCGCTCGCTGTTCGAGCGCTTTCCCGATCTGCTGGCACTCAGCCTGGCGGCCGCCGATTTCGCCTTCGCCCAGGCCAATGTTCAGGCCGGCATCCGCAACGTTTGGGCCGACCGGCCGACCCGGATCCGCACCCAGGTCGAGACGCGTGCCGGCACCTGCGAGCGCTGGCTGCCGCTCTGGCGGGCACTCAACTTCAACCAGCACTATTCGCCCGAGCTGCGACAGCGTATTCGCCTGATCCGCAATGCCGTCGTGCAGCGGCTGGAGCTGATGTACCGGCCGGAGCTGTCGACGCTTTCCGACCTGGACCGGAGGCGAATGCTGATCGCGCTGGAGGCGCTGACGGATTTCGAGAGCTGGGCACGCATGCGCTCGGAGTACGCATTGGGCATCGAGGAAGCCTGCAACGTCTGGGTCCGCACCATCGACGGCCTGTTGCCGCCGACGCCCGCGGTTTCTTGACGCTCGGACCGCCTGAGCGTAGGAAGGCCGCGCTTCGTCGGGAGCGACTCACGGTGGCGGCCGTAGCTCAGTTGGTTAGAGCGCCAGATTGTGATTCTGGATGTCGCCGGTTCAATTCCGGTCGGCCGCCCCAACCGCCCGCTCGCCATGGCTGATCAGCCCAAGCCCAGCGACCTGCGCCCCCGCGACGAAGCGGTCCTGCTGAGCTGCGCCGAGACGGCGGCCGCCGATGCTGGTGCAATTGCGGCCGGCACACCGGGCAGCGCGCTGATGGAAGCGGCGGGACGGGCGGTGGCAAGGGCCGTAATCGAGCGATATCGCCGGCAGCCCGTGCTGGTGCTGTGCGGCCCCGGCAACAATGGCGGCGACGGCTTCGTAGCGGCGCGCTACCTGCGGGCTGCGGCCTGGCCGGTGCGGCTCGGGTTGCTCGGTGAGCTCGGCGGGCTCAAGGGCGATGCCGCCTGGGCCGCGAGCCAATGGCAGGGTACGACCGAGGTCGCGGCGCTCGAACTCCTCGACCATCGTCCGCTGGTGATCGACGCGCTGTTCGGCGCGGGGCTCGCGCGGCCTATCGTAGGGGTCGCGGCCAGCCTGATCGCGAAGATGGGGCATGCGTCATGTCCGGTCGTGGCGGTCGATGTGCCGAGCGGCCTGCACGGCGATACCGGCCAGGTGATGGGCAGCGCGGCGCAGGCCGACACCACGGTGACCTTCTTTCGAGCCAAGCCCGGCCACTACTCGATGGACGGTCTCAGGCTCTGTGGCGACCTGCAGGTCGCCGATATCGGCATTCCCGCTGCGGTGCTGGCGGCTATTGCGCCACGGCTCTGGCGAAACGAGCCCACCTTGTGGCCGCTGCGCCGCCAGGCGCTCGGCGACCATAAATATGCACGTGGCCATCTCACTGT
>CAZHQA010000304.1:0-3726 GCA_964533955.1 uncultured Reyranella sp.
CGCCGACTCGAGTATCAGGGATCGCGTCTGCGCTGCCGCCTCCGACGCCGCCCACTACTCGCAACCCGCACGCGGCCGCTTCGAGGTAGACGATTCCGAAGCCCTCGAGGGAACTCGGCATCACGAACAGATCGGCGAGGCGGTACAGATCCGGCAATTGCTCCTCCGGCACGTAGCCCAAAAACCGCACCGCTGACTCATCGCCGGTCAGTTCGAGAGCACGTTGCTCAAGACGCGCGCGGTCATCGCCCTCGCCCGCCACCAGGTGCACGAGATTGGGAAATTCCGCCCGAAGGGCCGGCAGGGCGGCGAATATCTGCTCGTGGCCCTTGTAGCGCTCGCTCGCCGCCAGGCGGCCCACGGTAAGCAGAACCGGCCCAGAGCCAAGCCCGAGACGTGCGCGCAGCGCCGCCGATGGGGCACCCGGCGAGAACAGGCCGCGCACGGTGTTGGGCAGGACCCTGACGTGCTCGGGCAAAAGATTGGCACGTTCCAGCAGGCTTTTGCGCGTCGCCCGACTTACCGTCGTCACCAGGTCGGCCGCTTCGACGGCGCGGCGCAGGCGTCCGCGACCAATCGCCAGGCTGTCGATGCCGTGCGCTTGCAGCCAGTATCGCGCTCCGAACAGCCGGGCCAGCAGCCACGCCAGAGGCGCCATGAAGACATGGCCGCAGAATACCACGTCGACCCGCCGCAGCCGCCAGGCTGCCGCCACGGAAGCCAGGGAATAGCGGAGCCAGCCGAAGTTTGCAGGATTCTGCCGGACGCGGGGCGGCAAGCCGAGGCTGGCGGCGTCGCCCAGCCGGGGCATGATGAGGATCTCGGCGCCACCTTGCGCCAGAGCTTCGAACAAGTCCTGGTTATAGCGGGCAATACCACCCTGGGCGCCGTAGCAATCGCCCACCAGGGCGAGAATGCGTATGGTCATCGGCTGATCATGCTGGCGCAAACCCGTTGGTCCAGCCCGCTTGCCATACGCGCAATGCCCAGCTTCGGGATGCTGCCGAGAAGTCGACATTCTCGGCCGCGCCGCTCGCCTCACGGATCCAGCGGCCCACCGGCGTGACGAAGCCAGTCTTGGCGCGATCGCGACTGCTCACCGGCAAGGGCGGCTTTGGAACGTCGGCTACCGCCTGCTTGGCGCCGAGCGCGGCCAGCGTGTCGCCCGGCGGCAGGGCGGCTAGGAAGAACGGATCGACATAGGGCACCCGGATCTCGAGTGAATGCGCCATGCCAGCCCAATCGGCGTCGCGCAAAAGCTGATTGCGCATGTAGAGCGACGTCTCGAGCGCGGCGACGCGGTCGAAATCGCCGAGCCTCCGACCGGCCTGCAACTCGGCTGCGATCCGGCTGAGCGGTGCCAGCCTCCGCAGCCCCTCCTCGACCACGGCAGGGTCGATGAGATCGTCGAGTTCCCACGGCATGTAGACGCTGCGCCGCAGCAGATAGGCTCCGGGCCAATCGGAACCGTATTGCAGCAGGCCGGCCGCCTTGGGATGCACGCCGAGCCCCGAGGCGATGGCAGCCGATATGAGCCGCCGGGCCAAGGCGCCGAGCCCCGGCAAAAAGCGAAACGGCCGCAGGAGGTGGACGCTGCGCGGTACATCGGCAAAGGAGGGATAGCCGCCAAAGCACTCGTCGGCGCCGAGGCCGCTCAAGGCCACCTTGATGCCCGCCTCGTGTGATGCCTTGGCGACGAACCAGGTGTTGATGCCGTCGATGGTCGGCAGGTCCATGGCATCGAAGATTGCCGGCAAGTCGCGCTCGAACTCGGCACGGCCCACGGTGCGCACGACATGGCGCGCGCCGTAGCGTGCAGCGACCTCGGCGGCGAGCGGTGCCTCGTCAAGCGGCGCGCCGCGGAACTCCTCGAATGCCAGCGTCACGGCCAGCGTGTCGCGAACGCCGAGCTCTGCCATGGTACCGAGCAGCGCTCCCGAATCGAGGCCCGCCGACAGGAAGACGGCAACCGGTACATCAGCCACGAGATGGTGCCGCACCGAATCGTGTATCGCGGCGCTCATCGCTGCGCGCGCTTCCGCCGCATCGGTCCTGGCCGTCCCTGCCCTGCGGCCCAGCGATCGCGCGACGCTGTAGTACTGACGTGCCGCCTGCGGGCCCGTCGCATCGACCACCATGGTGGCACCCGCCGGTACGGACCGGATATCCTGCCAGACGGTGAAGGGCTCGGGCACGCTGCCCAGCAGGTGAAAACCGACAATGCCCGCGGGATCGGGGTCGCGCGACACGGCACCGCCGGCCAGCAGTGCCTTGGCTTGCGAGGCAAAGCGCAGCGTCCAGCCGTCGTCCGCGTAATAGAGCGGCTTGATGCCGAGCGGATCGCGCGCCAGCAGGAGCCTGCGCTTCCGCGAATCCCAGAGCCCGAAGGCGAACATGCCGCGCAGCGCCTCGACCATGGCGGGTCCGCGCTCCTCGTAGAGCTGCAGCATGACCTCGGTGTCGGAATCCGAGCGGAACACGCGCCCCTTGGCCTCGAGCGCGGCCTTGAGCTCGCGGTAGTTATAGATTTCGCCGTTGAAGGTGATGGTGAGCGCCCCGTCGGCGCTATGCATGGGCTGCGCCCCGCGCTCGGACAGGTCGATGATCGCAAGTCGCCGGTGAGTGAATCCGACGCGACCGTCTGCGGTGAACCAGTCGCCGCTGCCATCGGGCCCTCGTGGCGCCATGCGGGCGTTCATGCGCGCCAGCTCGCCGCGGTCAACCGGCGGAGCAACGTCGAGGTAGGCGTAGAGGCCAGCTATTCCACACATGGCAGGAAAACGGAGATCGACAGCGGGGTCAGCGCGCGCCGACGCCGCCGAACAGCACTGTAAAGGTGCGCAGGACGATGACCAGATCCATCCACAGCGAGCAGTGCTTCAGATAGAAGAGATCATACTCCAGTTTCGAGCGCATTTCGTCGTGGTCGTGGGCGTAGCCCTGATTGATCTGGGCCCAGCCGGTGATGCCGGGGCGAATGATGCTGCGCAACGCAAAATGCGGGATGTCGCGGACGTAGCTCTGATCGAGATCGATCGCTTCCGGGCGCGGGCCGACCCAGCTCATGTCGCCCTTCAGCACGTTTATGAATTGCGGCAACTCGTCGAGGCGCGTCCGACGCAACACCGATCCGACTCGAGTGATACGAGAGTCGCCCTGTTCGGTGAAGCTCGGACCCGACGCGCCATGGAACATCGTGCGGAACTTGATCATCCGGAAGCTGCGCCCGCGCCGGCCGACGCGAGTCTGGATAAAGAAGATCGGCCCTGGACTGTCGAGACGAATTACAAGCGCCACCACTGCCAGCAGTGGCAGGAACAGCGGCACGAACAGAACCGTGAGCAGCAGCTCGAGCGAGCGACGCACCACGAGATACTGGCGCGACGGCAGGAGCGCGCCGAACTCGTTGGGCGTGAGCCCGCCCAGCGGCGTGCGGCCAGTCATGCTCTCGACGATGTAACGTCGATCGAGCACCGGGACGCCGGCGATCGCCGCGCCCGCCAGCGCCGAGATCTGGCGCTCGCTGAGGCCAGCACCGAGGTCGGCCACGATCGCATCGACGCGAACGCCGTCGCGCTCGACTTGTTCGAACGGCAGCCAATTGCAGGTCGCTACGCCCGGCATCGCTTCGACCAGATCCGAGGGCAGCACAGCATAGTTGCGTGCCAGATAGCGCGCCTTGAGCTGGGCGACGAAGGCCATCCACAGGATGGCCAGAAAACCGCT
>CAZHQA010000304.1:3826-6215 GCA_964533955.1 uncultured Reyranella sp.
AAGCCGCCCATGGCGTCCAGCCAGGTCTCGAGGAACCGCTCGGGAGCCGGACGGATGACTGGCGTGCCGCCCGATGGTGGCCCGGCCGAGGAAGAAGGCCCCACACCCACGGGCATCGCTCCTCGCAAGCTCAACGCTCCTTCTCCAATGGGCTGGCCGACTTCTTGCGCCCGCGCAATTGCCGAAGATCAACGGCTCCGCCCGAGCTCCACAGAGGTGGCGGCGCCCCACCTCAACTCGTGCGCCAATGGCACACAAACTTCATCACTGATGAATATAGTTTGTTTCGCGTTCGCCGTAAAGGCCTAACCCATTTTTGGCTCGGCTGGAATCCGCCGGTACGAAAATAGCTAAGATTCGGGCCGTGGAATCCGCTCTTTTCCCTCCCGCCGCACTAACGCCAAGCCGAACCTCGGGAAAATGATTGCGCCCAACCCATGCCCAGGAAGGCGCTTACGACGAAGCCGATCGCGGGGATCTGCAGGCTGAAGTCGACGGTCGAGTGCAAAATGGCGATGGTCGAAACCGCAAAGCCTGCGGCCGGCAAATAGCGGTGGCGGCGCCGGCGGCGCCAGGCTCCACGCAGGCAGATAGCCCAGGGGATCAGCACCACCAACCATGCCGGGACGGAGCCGAGCAGACCAAGTTCCAACACCGTCTCGATCGGTGTCGAGTGCGCCTTGTCGTTGGGCTGGACGATCGCCTGGGGCTGATAGACCGCATAGACATCCGCAAAGCTGCCTAGCCCCCAGCCCCACCATGGCGAATCTTGGATAGCCTCTCCCGCGGCATGCCATATGACCAGGCGGTCGAAGGAGCCGGGCTCTTCGAAGCGCGACACCTTGCGAACCAGCTGGCCGCCAGCGAGCAGCCCGAGCAGAGCCGCAAGGGCACCCCCGATCAGCACGGCGCGCCCGAACTGGCCACGAGTCTTCAAGCGTTCGCGCATCATCAGGAAGATCAGCGAGGTGATGCCTATCACGCTCACGACAAAGCCCGCTCGCGACGCCGAGATCATCAGACAGCCGACGAAGAGGAATGCCAGGGCAAGCAGCGCGAGGCGTGTTCCGGTGATCCAGTTCAGGAACACCAGGGCGCCGCTCTGCCCCTCGTCGTAGTCGGGGGCGCGGCGCCGTTCGACGAACATCAGGGCGATCACGGTAGCCAGCGCCATGCCGCAGAATGCACCGAAGTTGTTGCTGCCAACGAACGTGCCCGACATCAGGCAGGCATCTTGAGGCGAGTATTCGGTCTGCTTCTTCACGAAGCTGCCGATCAGACAGAACCCCGTCGAGGGTTGCAACAGGATCGAATAGCCCGTCACGATCACCCCGCTTGCGCCGAACGCCACGAGGAGAAAACGGGCCCGCCGAGGACTGTGGAATAGCGTTCGCGCCACGAGGAAGATCAGCCCGCAGGCCACGCACTTGAGCAACGTATTGCGTGACGCATCGATCGAGACGCTGGGCACCGCGGCATGAGCCCGGCCGAGGATCTCCGCGGCCTTGGCATAGTACGGTGCGCTGCCAGTCGGTCCCGGAAGCGTCGTCATCTGCAGCAGGGCGACGGCAACCATCAGGGCGAAACAGGTGACCAGGGCCGCGAGCGGCGCACGCTCACCCGCCGATACCGACCACCCGTCGCTGCCGACCGTCGCCACGACGCAGCCGACGGCGATCGCTCCAATGGCGACCACCATCGGCCCCCAGGCCCAGTCGCGGTTGGCGCCGAGCGGCAGTGGCGCCACCACGAGGAGCAACAGGAACGCACCGAGGACCGCGACTTCGGGCAGGGCCACCAGCGATCGAACAAGCACGCTCTCGTACCAGCGCGGGCCGTCACGCCAGTCGCCGTGTCCCGGCTCGTCGTCACTCATTTCTTCCGATACGCCACGAGCCATTTCGTGAGTTCCTCCTGGGCGCCTGGTTCGTTGCGCAGGAAATAGCGCACGATCAACTCGTCGGCCGGCGAGTAGACTTCCGCCACGATGGCCGGCCGATAGGTCTCGATCATGAGAGCCGGACGGTCCCGGGCGAGTCGCCAGGTCATGACGAAGTAGTCGCCGAGGCGGCTGCGTTGGCTGTCGTCGAGGTAGGGCCAGACATCGAGGATCACGCGCAGCCGCGCCCGCCAAAACTGCGGGATGAGCGGCGCGGTGTCGATGGACATGAAAAGCGGCGGCAGCACATCGCGCGACGGGCCGTCGAGGACCTCGCGCACGACCGCCAGACGCAACCAATCGATGCCGCGCACGGGGGCATTGGCAAGGCCGATCTGCAAATCCGAGCGCGCACGGCGCAACTGGGCGTCGCGTTCGGCTTCGGGCAGCTTCAGGCTGCTGGTCAGCGCGGCACCGGCCAGCAGTTCGGAACGATCGAGATAGCGCTTC
>CAZHQA010000305.1:0-6189 GCA_964533955.1 uncultured Reyranella sp.
TCCGTCACGCCGCCTGTTGCGGCATTGTGGCGCCGCCTGCTCGGCGCGATCCTGAAGGACACCGACGGCTCTATCGAGATCGTGGAGCACGCGCCGCCCGCGCCGATTTCCGAACTCTGGCAGCGGCCGGACAAGGCGGCGGTCTTCATGTGCGGTCTGCCCTACAGCCTGGCCACGCCGCGGCCGGGCGTGGTCGTTGCCCCCATTCCGGCGCCGGCGGCCTACGCGGGGCGGCCGTGCTACTGGAGCGACGTGGTCGTGCGGGCCGACAGCCCGTTCCAGGGCATCGAACAGACGTTCGGTCAGCGCCTCGCCCTGACGACGCCGGAGTCGCAGTCGGGCTACGTGGCGTTGCTTCACGCGCTGATGCCGTTTGGCGGGGCCCAGCCGCTTTATAGCGAGATCATAGAGCCGCGCTTCACCCCGCTCGGCGCCCTGACGGCGGTGGTCGAGCGAAAGGCCGAGGTCGCGCCGCTCGATTCCTATGCCTTTGCCTTGCTGGCGAAGTACGCGCCGGAGCTGGTCTCGCAGGTCCGGGTCGTTATGAGCACCGAGCCGACGGCGGTCCCGCTGCTGGTGTCCTCAGGTCCCGCTTCGCCCACGGTGGCTGCAGCTTTCCTTGCGGCGCACGAGGACCCTGTCATCGCCGCGCTGCTGGAGCCGCTCCTGCTCGATCGCTTTGCCCGGCCCGGGAGCAGGCCCTATGATGATTTGCGAGAGAGATTCTTGGCCACGCAGGCGTTCTGGCGCCGCCATCCCCTGGCAAAGACGGCTCACCCGCTGTTTGCTGCCGAACTGGGGATGATGTGAGGGTTTGAAGGGGAACATCATGAAGATAGGCGTAATGGCCGCCACGTTGGCGGCGGCTCTGTTGCTGGCCGGTGGAGCGAGTGCCCAGATCAAGATCGGCTTCCATGCGCCGCAGTCCGGCCCGGCCGCGGCCGACGGCAAGTCGTCGACCATCGGCGCCGAGATCGCGCGCGACTGGATCAACGAGAAGGGTGGGGTGCTCGGCCAGAAGATCGAGCTGGTGATTTACGACGACCAGAACAAGCCCGATCAATCCGTGCCGATCGCCAACAAGCTGATCGGCCAGGACAAGGTGGTGGCGGCGGTGTCCGGCAGCTACTCCGGCCCGACCCGTGCCGCGGCCACCGTGTTCCAGCAGGCGCACATCCCGTACATCTCGGCCTACGGCGTCCATCCTGACATCACCAAGGAGGGCAACTGGGCCTTCCGCGGCGTGCAGCTCGGCCAGCCGCAGGGCAAGGGCGCGGCGAAGTTCATCGCCGACAAGTTCGGCAAGGTGAAGGTCACCATGCTGACCATGAACAACGATTTCGGCCAGTCGATCGCCGACGGCTTCAAGGAGGAAGCCCAGAAGCTCGGGCTTACCGTCGTGAAGGAATACACGTTCGGCCTGGGCGAGCGGCAGTTCGGTCCGATCGTGGCGTCGGCCAAGGCGGACAATGCCGACGTGATCTACGCCATTGGCTACTACTTCGTCGGCGGCCCGCTGCTGGCCCAGCTCCGCGCCGGTGGCCTCAAGCAGCCGATCGTCGGCGCCCAGGCGTTCGATTCCATGAAGCTGATGGAGATCGCCAAGGATGGCGCCGAGGGCGTCTACGTGGTCGGCGGCATGGACCGCGGCCGCAAGACTCCGGCCGACTTCCAGGCTTTCCTGACCGAGTTCAAGAAGCGCGCGGGCTACGATGCCGAGGCGGTGGCCGCCAACTGCTTCTCTTCGGTGATGCTGCTGGCCGACGCCATCAAGCGGGCCGGCAGCACCGATCCGGCCAAGATCCGCGAGGCGCTGGCCGCGACCAAGGACTTTCCGATGCTGACCGGGCCGCTCGGCTACTTCAATTCGGTCGGTGAGCTCTATTCGCCGCTCGAGGTGACCCAGGTGAAGAACGGGGCATTCGTGGGGGTGACCGTCATCGACGACAAGGCGATCCTGGCGCCGCCGAAATAAGCACGATCCTTCCGTCGTAGACGTCGATGCTCGTCGTCGAGCTGGCCGCCAAGGGGCTGGTCTACGGCTGCATGTACGCGATGATGGCCGTGGGCCTGACGCTGGTCTACGGCCTGTTGCGGATCCTGCACATCGCCCATGCCGGCGTCTTTGCGCTGGGGGCCTATATGACCGTCACGGTCGCCAACGCGACCGGGCATCTGGCGCTCGGCTTCGCGGCGGCTACGGTCGTGAGCGCGCTCGCCGGCATCGCCATCTACCGGCTGGCCTACCAGCCGATCCTGCAGCATTCCGCCTTCGTGCCGATGGTCGTCTCGATCGGCCTGTTCATCGTGATGCAGGAAGGCTTCCGGATGATCTTCGGCGCCTACGGCATCGCCTTCGACACCAACCCCTGGTACGTCGCCAACATCGGCGTCGCCGGCATCAATCTGACCTACGTCGAGCTCGCCATGGTGGTGGTGTCGGTCGTGCTGCTGGTCGGCTTCGGCCTGTTCGCGGGACTGACGCGGGCAGGCATCGGCTGGCGGGCGACCGTCACCGATCCGCAGATGGCGACCAGTTTCGGCGTCGATCCTGTGCGCGTGCGCTACGTCAACTTCCTGTTCGGCTCCGCCCTGGCCGGCATCGCGGGCGGCCTGGTCGGCCTCCTGAACAACTATGTCGAGCCGACCATGGGCGCCGCCGTCAGCTACAAGGCGCTGGCCATCATCGTGCTGGGCGGCTTGGGCAGCGTGCGCGGCACCCTGATCGCCAGCCTCGTGCTGGGCGTGGTCGAGTCGTTCGGCGCGATCTACCTTGCCGACATCTTCGACCGTGACGCCATCGGCTTTCTGTTCCTGATCGTGGTCCTGATGGTGCGGCCGCAAGGCCTGCTGGGGCGGGGCTAGCCGGCGGATGAGCGCCTATATCGCCAGCCTGGTGAGCGTGGTCGGCATCAACATGATCCTGGCGCTCAGCCTCAACATCATCACCGGCTTCTGCGGCCAGGTCAGCCTGGGACATGCGGCGTTCTACGGTATCGGCGCCTATGCCGCGGCCTATCTCGCCAAGCTGGGCGTCGGCTTGCCGCTCACGCTGCTGGCGGGCGCGGTCATGGCGGGGGCGATCGGTCTCGTGGTTGGCCTCACCTCGCTGCGCGTCCGGCACGACTTCCTCGCCGTCACCACCATGGGCATCGGCTTCGTCTTCCTGGGCTTCGTGCGCAAGCAGAAGTGGCTGGGCGGCGAGCTCGGCATCTCCGGCATTCCCGGCCCCGGCCTCGATTCGGTGACCTACGCGCTGGTCATCGCGGCCTTTGCCGTCGCCGTGATCGCCTTCAGCCTGTGGGTCAAGCAGAGCTGGATGGGCTTCACGTTCGATGCCGTGGCCGACGACGAGGAGGCGGCGCGCACGGTGGGCGTCAATGTTTCGATCTACAAGCTCACCGCCTTCGGCATCGGCACGGCGCTCGCCGGGCTCGCCGGCGGGCTGTACGTCTATTTCGCCCGCATCATCCTGCCCGACACCTTCGATTTCGTGCAGTCGATCGCGATCCTCACCATGGTGGTGATCGGCGGCACCGGCTCGGTGTGGGGCGTCGCCGCGGCGACCATCGGGCTGACGCTGCTGCCCGAACTGTCGCGCGCGGCCGCCGACTACCGGCTGCTGATCTTCGGCGCCATGCTGATGCTGGTGATGCGCTTCAGCCCGGCCGGGCTTGCCGGAATGATTCGGCGGCGGAGCCCGGCATGAGCGCGCTGGCGCGCATCGACGACCTGCACATCAGCTTCGGCGGAGTCGCGGCGGCCGACGGCGTGAACTTCGCCGTCGAACGCGGCGAGTTTCTGGCCCTCATCGGTCCCAACGGCGCGGGCAAGACGACGGCATTGCGCCTGGTGGCGGGCCTGTTGCGGCCGGACCGCGGCCGCGTCTTCCTGGAGGACCGCGACGTGACGGGCCTGCCGGCGCACGCCCGGGTTCGGCTCGGCCTGGGCTTCACGCACCAGATCGTGCGGCCGTTCTACGGCTTCACCACCATCGAGAACGTGATGCTGGCCGCCGGCCATCACCAGACGGAGAACCCGTGGCGCGCCATCACCGGCCGCTCGCGCACGGCAGCCCGCGACAAGGCGCACGCCATCCTGCAGCGTATCGGGTTGGCGGCGCAGGCGGCCCAATCGCCGCGCGCCCTGCCGCTCGGCCAGCGCAAGCGGCTCGAGGTGGCGCGCGCGATCGCCCTCGATCCCAAGCTGCTGCTGCTCGACGAGCCGCTGGCGGGCCTCAGCAGCGCCGAGGCCGCCGCAATGGCTGATCTCATCCGGGGCTTGCCGGGGCAGGGGATCACCGTGGTGCTGGTCGAGCATAATCTCGGCGAGGTGCTGCGCGTGGCCGATCGGTTGATCGTGCTGGATGCCGGCAAGGTACTGGCGGAAGGCGCCCCCGATGACGTGATGGCCCGACGCGACGTCCGACAGGCCTATACCGGCGTGGTCTAGCGCGTTGCTAGGCGGCACGCGTGTAGGAGTGCAGCAGATCGATATCGCGTCGCGCGTTCTCGGAAGAACCGGTGAACACGTTGCGGCCCGACGCCAGCACGCAGACCTGGTCGGCAACGTCGAGCGCACGGCTGGTATTCTGCTCGACCAGCAGGATGGCGAGTCCCTCCTTGTTGAGCCGCTGCAGCGCATCGAGGCACAGATCGACCATCTTGGGCATCAGGCCGAGCGACAGTTCGTCGACCAGGAGGAGCTTGGGCATCGACATCAGGGCGCGGCCGATCGCCAGCATCTGCTGCTCGCCGCCCGACAGGGAGGCGGCGACCTGGAGGCGCCGCTCCGAAAGCCGTGGGAACAGGTCGAAGACGCGCGCGAGGTTGCGCTTCTCGTCGCTGCGGGAGCGGCTGTAGCCGCCGACCGTCAGGTTCTCGCCGACCGTGAGATCGGAAAAGAGCCGCCGGCCTTCCGGCACCACCGCCACGCCGAGTTCCGTCCGCTTCAGTGCCGGCAGGAGCGTGGCGTCGCGTCCATCGATCAGGAGAGCGCCCGTCTTGATCTGCACATGCCCCATGATGGCAAGGATGGTCGAGGTCTTGCCCGCGCCGTTCGGGCCGAGCAGCGCCAGGATTTGCCCCGCGTCCAGCGTGCACGAAAGATCGTGCACCGCGACCATCTCGCCGTAACCGCAGGAAAAGTTCCGGAGCTCGAGCAACGCCATGTCGCAGACTATCGCCGCAGCGCGGCGGCGCAAACCGCCGTGCGGACGGCTTGGAGGAATCTGGAGGTGGCGGTAGGAGTGTCCCGCTACCGGCCCAAGCAGCCCATGCCCATTGAGGGGATCCTGCTTCCGAGGGCAGTAGATTGGGAGATGTCGTCATGCCTGCCACAAAGCCACACATCGAGTTTCAGAGCCTCGACATGACCACGGGATGGGAAACGCCGGCGGGATACCCGTCCGGCATCAAGCAAAAGATCCTGGCCAGCGATATCGACGAGGCGAAGAAGAAGGGGAGCCGGACGCGCTTGCTGCGCTTCGATCCAGGCGCCTTCACCACCTTGCCGTTCGTGCACGATCACTGGGAAGAGGTGTATCTCGTGTCGGGCGATTTGACGGTTGGCAATGACGCGCAGGGACGAGGCGGCGAACCGTTCAAGGCGTATACCTATGCCTGCCGACCGCCCGGCGTGACGCATGGACCGTTCAGGTCCGCCACCGGTTGCCTGTTGTTCGAGGTGCATTACTACGACGAAAGTGGACGATAAGGCCCTTGCGACAGGCAGCGCGCCGATGGCCGGCCTGAAACGCCGCTCGTTGCTGGGGACCTGGGCTGCCTCCACCGTGCCGACCGGCGCGCTCGGCCAGCCGGCCGGCGAGCCTGCCGAACCGACACCTGCGGAGCGCGGCGCCATGGCCGATCTCGCACGGGCCTATCTCGACAAGTACGAGGTCCCGGCGCTTTCGATCGCGATCGGCCACTCCGGCAGGCTCGTCTATCGCGAGGCGCTCGGATGGGCCGATCGCGAGCGGCGCGAAGCCGCTACTCCGGACAATCTCTTCCGCATCGCCAGCGTGACCAAGCCGATCACCTCGGTTGCTATCTTCTCGCTGATCGAGGAGGGGCGCCTGCAGCTGGGCGACCGGGTGTTCGGGCCGGGCGCCGTCCTCGGGACCGACTATGGGCGGCCGCCCTACCATCCGCATGTCGACCAGATCACCGTCGAGCAGCTGCTCACACA
>CAZHQA010000306.1:0-6180 GCA_964533955.1 uncultured Reyranella sp.
GCCCGGTAGATGCCATAGCTGCCGGAATGCACGCCGATGGCATTGCGTCGTGCCGCATCGCCCACCGTGCCGACGACGGGCCCACGAATCTTGGGGTCGCGCGCACCCCACACCACAGGTGGAGCCGCCTGGCCGCCCTGGGCAGGGTGAGTATTCAGTCTGATGTGAGCCATGACGCTTTCCAGAGGACAGAAGCCGGGAAAGCGAGGCATTGTAGAGCCTGTGGATTGAGAAAGGAAGGCGCGTTCAATCCATTGAATTCTCAGCAGAAGTTGACGTCCTGAGCGCAGCGAAGGACCTGGCTGATCGACCTCCGAGTCCGTTGAAATTAAGAGATCCTTCGCAGCACTCGGGATGACAAAATGCAGGAGAGACCATGCCCGACCTCTTTCCCACCACCCAGGAAGCCGAAGCCGACAAGGCGCGCGAGATCGGCATCGTCAGCCATCTCGCGCCCGACTCCTTCAAGCCCGATGGCCTCAGGCCATTCTTCGAGTACCGCAAGCTCGGGCTCGAGCAGCTGACCGACGGCAAGGTCGGCGCCCACGTGGTCCGCGCCAGGCCCGGCCAGCACGCCGACGCACCCCGCCACAGCCACGCGCTCACTTTTCAATTCGTCTACGTGCTGAAGGGCTGGGCGATCTTCGACTACGAGGGCTACGGCGAGCACAAGCTGGTCGAGGGCTCCGCCGTCTATCAGCCGCCCGGGATCCGGCACAAGGAGATCGCCCACTCCGACGATTTCGAGGCGCTCGAGATCACCATGCCGGCCGACTTCGAAACCGCCACCGCCGAATGACGACGCTGGCCGCCGCATTCGTTGCCTTGACGCTCGCCGTGGCGCCGCTCGCCGCGCGCGCGGCCGACGTGCAGGTCCTGGCCGGCGGCGGCATCGCCGGCCCGATGGGCGAGCTCGCCAAGCAGTTCGAGGCGGCGAGCGGCCACAAGCTGGTGATCCGCTTCGGCACCACGCCCGAACTGATCAAGATGGCGACGTCGGGCGAGCCGTTCGACCTCGCCGTGGTGCCGCGCGAGGTGTTCCGCGACGAGGCCGCGCGCGCCAGGATCCCGCCCGGCCCGACGATCGACATCGCCCGCGTCGGCCTCGGCGTCGCCGTCAAGGCCGGCGCGAGCAAGCCCGACATCTCCACCGAGGCTCATCTCAAGCAGGCGCTGCTCAAGGCTCCCTCGATCGCCACCATTCCGGCCAGCGCCGGCGGCATGCAGGTGCTGAAGCTGTTCGAGCGGCTGGGCATCGCCGCCGAGATGCGGCCCAAGACCAGGGCGATGGCCGGGCCGGCCGAGCTCGTGAAGGCGATGGCCGCGGGCGACGCTGACCTCGGCATGTTCCTGATCAACGTGCTGACCGCGCCCGGCCTCGACGTGGTCGGACCGGTGCCGGCGGGGCTGAGCCAGGACATCGTCTTCACCGCAGCGGTCGCCAACGGCGCGAAGGAAGCGGCGGTGGCCCAGGTCTTCCTCTATTTCCTGCAAACGCCCGAGGCGAAGAAGGTCATCGTGGCCAAGGGCATGATGCCATGAAGCCCCTTTTCGCGTTGCTGATCCTGGCGCTTTCCTTCACGGCCGAAGCGGCGGTGATGGCGGCCGAGCCGATCCCCTCTCCCAAGCCGATCTTCTTCGCCACCGGCTCGACCAGCGGCACGGTCGGCGGCCGGGTGCTGCGCGGCGAGCGCAATCTCTATTCGGTGACGGCCGGCGCCGGCCAGACCCTGACCGTCACCATCACCACGCCCGACGGCAACGCGGTGTTCCAGCTCTACGAGCCCGGCACGACGATCGGCCGCGACAGCGAGGGCCTGCTCGAGTTCCATGGCCAGGCTCTGCATGGCGCGGCCGACGGCGAGGATGCGACGCGCTGGCAGGGTCGACTGCCCAGGAGCGGCACCTACCTGATCGTGGTCGGCAGCACGCGCGGCAATGCCCGCTACAGCATGGACGTGAAGGTCGAATAACCCCCTCCCCCGTCTTCGGGGGAGGAAAGAAAAGTCCCTAGTCGGCCGACTTTTGCGTGCCGATCTGGCTCGGCGCCGGGGCGTCGAGGACGCGGCGGAGCTTGGCGGCGAGGCGGTCGCGGTCGTAGGGCTTGCTCAGCAGCTCGACGCCCGGATCGAGCCGGTCATGACGATCGAGTTCTCGGTGTATCCCGAGGTATAGAGCACGCGCAGCCGGGGCCGGATCGCCAGCGCCTGCTCGGCGAGCTGGCGGCCGCTCATGCCCGGCATGACGACGTCGGTGAAAAGCAGCGCCACGTCCGGCTCGCGCTTCAGGAGCTCGAGCGCCTGCGCGCCGTCCGCCGCGCTCACCACGCGGTAGCCAAGGTCCTCCAGCATCAGGCTCACGGTGTTGCGCACCACCTCGTCGTCGTCGACCAGCAGCACCGTCTCGCTGCCGGTCAGCGCGAGGTTGGTGGTCGGCTGCGGCGCCGGCGCCGTCTCGTGCAGGCTGCGCGGCAGGTAGAGCTTCACCGTCGTGCCCTCGCCCGGCTCGCTGTAGATCTTGACGTGCCCGCCCGACTGCTTGACGAAGCCGTAGACCTGCGCGAGCCCCAGCCCCGAGCCCTCGCCGGCCGGCCGCGTGGTGAAGAACGGGTCCATGGCGCGCGCCAGCGTGGCGGCATCCATGCCAGTGCCGGTGTCGGTGATGGCGAACTGCACGTACTGGCCGGGCTCGACGTCGGCGTGGCGCGCGGCATAGACGTCGTCGAGTGCCGCATTGCCGACCTCGATAGTGAGCTTGCCCCCATTCGGCATGGCATGACGGCTGTTGATCGCGAGATTGAGCACCGCCGACTGGAACTGCGCGGCATCGACCGTGGTGTTCCACAGCCCGCCGTCGACCACGCTCTCCACCACGATGTCCTCGCCCACGGCGCGCCGGACCAGCGGCAGGATCTCCTGCATGGCGCCGTGCAGGTTGATGGTCTCGGGCTGCAGCGGCTGGCGGCGGGCGAAGGCGAGCAGCTGGCGGGTCAGGCGCGCGCCGCGTTCGGCGGCGATCTCCAGCATGTCGACCCGCTTGGACGCCCGGTCGTTGCCCGCCACCGCGCTGCGCAGCACGCCCAGCGCCCCCATCACGATGGTCAGGAGGTTGTTGAAGTCGTGTGCCACCCCGCCGGTCATCTGGCCGATCGATTCGAGCTTCTGCGCCTGGCGCAGCTGTTCCTCGGTCTGGCGCTGCTCGCTGACGTCGAGCACCGTCGTGACGTAGCCGTCGCCGATGCGGTTGTGGAACAGCTCGAGCGCCTTGCCCTGCGCGTCCTTGTAGCCGACCAGTGCCGGCCTGCCGGTGCGCCGCGCCGCGACGTCGAGCTCGGCAATGCGGCCCAGTACCTCGCCTGCCGTGCGCGAGCTGGTGCTGTCGACGACCAGCGGCTCGCCGCGCCGCAGCGCCGCCGGACCGAGATCGAGGAGGCGGGTGAACGGCGCGTTCCAGGCGCGCAGCCGGCCCTCGCCATCGAACGCCGCCACGCCCTCCCGCACGCTGTCGAGCGTGGATTGCAGCACCGATTCCGAAATCGCCACCCGCCGGTAGGCCAGCCCCAGCAGCCCGCCGCCCAGCAGCAGTGCCAGCGCCGACACGATCCCCGCCACGGTGAAGGTCGTCGCCACCCGGCTGTCCGCCGCCTCGGCGGCGCGCTGACGGGAGACCAGCCGGTTGGCTTCCTCGTCGGTCAACGCCTTCAGGTCTTCCTGGATGGCGAGCATGCTGGTGCGGCCAACGTCGGTCTGGACGATCGCCAGCGCCGCGTCGATCCCGGTCGTCCGGTACGCCGTGAGGGTCGAGGCGAGCTCGTTCATCTTGGTCGTGAGATCGGCTTGCAGCTTCAGCACCCGGGCCTGCTGCTCAGGGGCGCCGCTCGCCAGGCGCTGCAGCTCCCTCATCAATTCGGGTACCCGCGCCCGCGCCTCTTCGTAGGGCTGCAGGTAGGCTTCCTTGCCGGTCAGCAGGAAGCCACGCTGGCCGCGCTCGGCGTCCTGCACCGCCTGGTCGACCGCGCTGGCGGCCTGCAGGCTGCGGAAGCTGGCGATGGTTTCCTCGCGGGCACGCCGTGCGTCGGGCTGTGCGATACCGAACTGATAGGCGGCGATGGCGATCAGGAAGGCGATCGGTACGGCCGCGAACAGAATCGCCGGCAGAAGCTGGGCGCGCAGCCTCCACAACGTGTTCATCGATCTCCCCAAAAGTCGTTCGGTCCTTCGAATACAGCAATCGACGGCGGGCGCAACCGCGCGCCTGCATGCTAGGCTCGCGCCATGGCCGGTGAACCCGACCCGAAGGAACTTCTTCACACCATCATCGAGGGGCTCGGTCAGCCGTTCTACGCGGTCGACCGCGACTGGCGAATCTATCTCTACAATTCCGACGCGGCGCGCCACTTCGGCAAGCCGGCCAGCGAGATGATCGGGCGCAGGATCTTCGACGTCTATCCGCAGGACATCGACGCCGAGCGTGGCCGGATCCTCCAGGAGGCGATGGCCGGGCGAAAGCAGGTCACCGGCGAGACGATGTCCCTCATCGGCCGCTACGTCTCCTACGTGATGTTCCCGCTGGGCGACGGGCTCGCCATCCTGTTCCGCGACGTCACCGACCGGCGCAAGGCCGAGGAGCTGCGCGACCAGGCCGTGGAGGCGCTGCGCAAGCGCACCGCCGAGCTGGAGGCCGTGCTCGAGACCGTGCCGACCGCCGTCTGGTTCACCAACGATCCCGAGGCGAAGACCCTGGTCGCCAACCGGCGCGCCGCCGAGCTGCTGCGCACGCCGGCCGGCGCCCAGCCGTCGCTCAGTGCACCCGAAAGCCAGGTGCCCCGCTACCGCTTCCTGCGCGACGGCCACGAGGTCGCCGCCGTCGACCTGCCCCTGCAGCGCGCCGCGCGCGGCGAGGAGGTCCGCAACGAAGTCTACGAAGTGCGCTTCGGCAACGGCGACCGCCGCGTGCTGCTGATGCGCGCCGCGCCGCTCAGCAGCGCCACCGGCGACATCCAGGGCGCGGTCTGCGCCGCGGCCGACGTTACCGAGCGGCACCGCCACGAGGAGCATCTCAAGCTGCTGCTCGACGAGCTCAATCACCGGGTCAAGAACACGCTCGCCATCGTGCAGTCGATCGCCAACCTCACGCTGAAGGGCGTCGACGCCACGGTGCGCGACGACTTCGAGCAGCGCCTGCTGACCTTGAGCGCCGTGCACGGCCTGCTGACCGACCAGAACTGGCAGGGCGCCGGCCTCGACGCCGTCGTGCGTGCCGCGCTCAAGCCCTATCTCCCCGGCCCGTCGAGCGGGCGAGAATTCCGCCTGAGCTTCGTCGGCGAGGACTTCCGTCTCAAGCCCAAGAGCGCCGTCGCCGTCTCGATGGCGCTGCACGAGCTCGGCACCAACGCGGCGAAGTACGGCGCGCTGTCCATCGGCCAGGGTTCGGTGGCGGTGCACTGGACGACCGCCGGCGGCCGCTTCCGGCTGAGCTGGCAGGAGAGCGGCGGCCCGCCGGTGGTGCCGCCGCAGCGCCGCGGCTTCGGCTCGCTGATGATCGAGCGCGGGCTGGCGGCCGAGCTGCAGGGCGAGGTCACGATCGACTACCGCCCGTCCGGCGTGGTCTGCACCATCGACGCGCCGCTCGACGTCCTGCGTGAGGCCACTTGAAGCGGCGCGCGCTCGTGGTCGAGGACGAGGTGCTGGTCGGCATGCTCGTCGAGGACATGCTGGGCGAGCTCGGCTGCGAGGTGGCCGCCCTGTCGAGCCATCTCGAGCAGGCGCTGCAGATCGCCGCCAGCGGCACGTTCGATTTCGCCGTGCTCGACGTCAATCTCAACGGCCGGCACAGCTTCCCGGTGGCCGACGTGCTGCGCGGTCGCGGCGTGCCCTTCCTGTTCGCCACCGGCTACGGCGCCAACATCCTGCCCGAACGCCACGCCGATGCCGTCATCCTGCACAAGCCCTTCAGCCTCGACGAGCTGCGCGCCGGATTGGCGCGCCTGTTTCCTCTCCCCGATCAAGGCTAAGGGACCCCGGGGTGACGACCGCGGGAGCATGAGGCGGTTACCGGAAGTGACCGTTAAAATAACGGGAAAATAACGGGGCCCCCTGCTCTTCTGTCATCCTGAGCGTAGCGAAGGACGACAGGGGGTAGCGCACTAGTTTTACTGCGTCAGAAATTTGAGCGCCTGTA
>CAZHQA010000307.1:0-6110 GCA_964533955.1 uncultured Reyranella sp.
CTGCGGGATTATATTTGGCGGCAAACATCAGCGTGAGTACCGATGTCCGAGTCCCGGCGCCTGCCGATTGTGCTGCTGCAGCAGCGCCTAGCCCGCCATAGCGTGGTCGACCCCGAAACCCGCTGCACCCTGTGGAAGGCGAGCCGCACCCGCAACGGCTACGGCCTGATACGCTGGGAGCGGCGGCTGTGGCTCGCCCACCGCGCCGCCTGGCTCGCCACGCACGGCCCCATTCCGAAAGGCCTCTGCGTCTGCCATCGCTGCGACGTGCGGACCTGCATCAACCCGGATCACCTGTTCCTGGGCACGCAGAAGGAAAACATTGCCGACATGTATCGCAAGATGGGGCACGAGCCGCGGACGGAAGCGGGGCCCGAACGGCGACCCAGCAAGGCGCCGGAAATCATGCGCGTGCAGGTCCTGGGGCGGGAATTCGTGGCCCGCATCCTGGCGGTTCATCCGCTGGAGCCCCTGCTTCCTGCCTGGCCGCGCAGCCGGCGGGCCCGGCCGCGACGGCGCGGCAACGCCCGCCGTGCCGGCGGCTGAGAATTGTCTCGCCGGCAGGCTCGTGCTGGACTGACGGCAAGACCCCCGGGGAGGATCATGACACAGGACAGCAGCACCTACTGGAAGCGCTCGCGCGTCGAATTGCGGGCCGCGGGTTTCGACCCGGACCGCGCCGCCAAGACCGGCGCCGTGGTGACCATTGCCGCCGCCTACACCAATGCCCATCGCTGCAACAACCGGGTGCGCGGCATCGCCGACCTGCTGGTCGAGATCCTGGCCGCGCGCGGCAGCCAGGGGCTGATCGTCGGCGCGCCCGCGGTGTCCGATGCGCTCACCCAGGGCACGCCGACCGCCGGCTACAGCCTGGTGTCACGCGACGTCGTGGCCGACTGCGTCGAGATCGGCCACTACGCGCACCACGGCGACGCCATGATCGTGATCTCGGGCTGCGACAAGACCGGCGCCGCCGCGCTGATGCCGCTCGCCCGCACCAACGCCTTCGGCCTGGTGCTCTATCCCGGCACCGGCTCGCCCGGCCGGGTCGATTTCGAGCCGTGGGCGGCCAAGGGCACCAACCTCACCATCATGGACTATGCCGAGGGCCGCGCCGCCAACGAGGCCGGTCGGCTGTCCGACGACCAGCTGCTCCAGCTCGAGCGCAGCGTGATGCCGGGCAGCGGCACCTGCGGCGCCATGTTCACCGCCAACACCATGAGCACGATCGCCGAAGCGATCGGCATGATGCTGCCGAAAGGCGCCTCCCATCCCGCCGATTACGATGCCAGGAGCGACATCCACGCCGACGTGCGCGCGCAGGCGCACGCGTCGGTCGAGGCGCTCCACCGGCTGATCGAGCGCGGCCTGCGTCCGCGCGACATCATGACGGAGCGCGCCTTCGAGAACGCCATCGCCACGGTCTATGCGATGGGCGGCTCGACCAACATGTATCTCCACCTGCTGGCGGTCGCGCGGGCAGCCGAGGTGCCGATCACCATCGAGCGTATCCAGGCGGTCGGCGAGCGTGTCCCGCTGCTCTCCAACCTGCAGCCGCACGGCTCCTACGCCATGACCAGCCTGCACGACATCGGCGGCGTGCCGGTGGTGATGAAGGAGCTGCTGCGCCACGGCCTGCTGCACGGCGACGTCCTGACCGTGACGGGCAAGACGCTGGCCGAGAACCTCGAGGCCGTGCCGACGCTCGAGCAGATCGGCAAGCAGGACATCGTTCGCCCGGTGGCCGCGCCGGTGGCGGCCCCCAACAACCACATCAGCGTGCTGAAGGGCAACCTCGCGCCGGAAAGCTGCGTGCTGAAGCTTTCGGGCAAGACGCTCGACAAGGGCGAGTTCCGCGGCCGGGCGCGCGTTTTCGACTCGGAGGCCGATACCATGAAGGCGATCCGCGCCGGCGACATCGCCAAGGGCACCGTCATCGTGGTGCGCAATGTCGGGCCGGTCGGCGGCCCCGGCATGCCCGAGATGGTGATGCTGACCATCCAGCTCCAGGGCCGCGGGCTCGGCGAGGACGTCGCGCTGATCACCGACGGCCGCTTCTCCGGCGTGAGCCACGGCATCCTGATCGGCCACATCTCGCCCGAGGCGGCGCGCGGCGGGCCGATCGCCGCCGTGCGCGACGGCGACACGATCGTCATCGATCCGCGGGCGCGGACCCTCAGCCTCGACCTGCCGCAGGAGGAGATCGACCGGCGCATGGCCTCCTGGCGTGCGCCCGACCTGTCGAAGCGCCTGCGCCCCGGCTCGGTGCACGACAAGTACGTGAAGCTGGTGTCGTCGGCGCACTACGGCTGCGTGCTGTAGGCGGGCGCCGCCACGCCTTCTACTTCGTCAGGCGGTCGCCGAGTTCGCTCTGGAAGGTGCGGTAGCGCTCGACGTCCTGCTTGAGATAGGCGCCGGTCTCGGCCGGCGTCGCCGGTGCGTAGGTCTCGATGCCGGCCTTGAGCAGCCGCTCCTTCACGTCGGGCTCGGCGATCGCCTCGTCGATCGCGCCGTTGAGGCGCTTGACGATGTCGGCGGGCAGCCCCTTGGGACCGATCATGATCACCCATGAGGTGAGCGTCGTGTCCTTCATCCCGAGCTGCTCGAGCAGCGGCACCTTGGCGACCAGCGGGGTGGCGCTGGGAGCGGCGAGCGCCAGCGGCCGCACGGCGCCCGAGCTGATCAGCGGCACCGCCGAGGCAAGCACGGCCACGCCGAAATCGGCCTCGCCCTTGCCGAGCGCCTCCATCATCGGCGCGCCCCCGCGATAGGGTACATGCACCGCCGACAGATCGCCGGCGCGCTTGAGATAGACCTCCGCGCCGAACTGGCTGATGCCGGCGGGCCCCGAGGAAGCATAGGAGGCGCTCGCGGCGTTGACCTTCAGGTAATCGTTGAGCTCGCGCGCGGTCATGAAGGGCTTGCTCGACGGCACCACCAGGATCAGCGGCGACTGCCCGACCAGCGCGATCGGCGTGAAGTCGGCCAACGGATCGTACTTGGCGTTTTGCGGCTGCATGATCGGGTTGATGGCGAAGGCGCCCGGATCCGACAGCATGATGCGATAGCCGTCGGGCGCCGCTGCGGCGGTTGCGGCGGCCGCGATCGAGCCGCCGGCGCCGGGCTTGTTGTCGACCACGACGGCAACGCCCAACGACTTCGTCAGCCGTTCCGACAGGATGCGGGCCGCGACATCGCTCGTGCCGCCCGGCGCGAAGCCCACCGTGATGGTGATCGGCCGCTCGGGATAGTCGGCCCGGGCCGCGCCCGCCGCGGAGACCAGCAGGACCAGCAGCCAGAGGACACGCAACATCAATTGAACATCTCCGGCAGGGTGACGACGCGGCAATCCGCGGCTTCCAGCCCCTGTCGCACATGGCGTGCCAAAGCGACGGCGGTGGGCTCGTCGCCATGAACGCAGATGGTCTCGACCTGGACGTCGACGCGCTTGCCCTGGCGCGAGGTGAGGCAGCGGTCCTTGACCATGCTCAGGCATTGCTTCAGCGCCTTGTCGGGGTCCTTGAAGACCGTGCCCGGGATCGAGCGCGGGCTGAGGTTGCCGTCGTCCTCGTAGTGGCGGTCGGCGAAGCCTTCGCGCGCCAGCCGGAGGCCGAGCGTGCGCGCGGCCTTCTCCATCTGCGAGCCCGCCAGCGCGACATAGATGATTCGGTCGTCGACCGTCTGGATGGCCCGGCCGATGGCCAGCGCATAGTCCTCGCGCACCGCCGCCATGTTGTTCAGCGCGCCGTGCGGCTTGAGGTGGGTGACCGGCAGGCCGGCATAGCGCGCCATCGCCTGCAGGGCGCCGATCTGGTAGGCGATCATCAGCTCGAGGTCCTTGGCGTCCATCTCGATCTTGCGCCGGCCGAACCCCCACAGGTCGTTGAAGCCGGGATGCACGCCCAGGCTGACGCCGTTCTGCCTGGCCAGCAGCGCCAGGCTGTGCATGGTGTTGGCGTCTCCGGCATGGAAGCCGCAGGCGACGCTGGCCGAGCGGATCACCGTCATAAGATCGGCATCGTTGCCGATGTCGTAGACGCCGAAGCCCTCGCCGATGTCGGCGTTGAGATTGATTCTATAAGTCATGCGACGTAGGTCTCCGTGTGTCCCGGCGAGCTCAGCATACAGAAGGAGCGGTGATGGAATACAGGGCCCTCGGAAAGACCGGCCTCACGGTGAGCGTTGCCGGGCTGGGCTGCGGCGGCAACAGCCGGCTGGGCCTGGGACGCGGGGCGAGCGTCGACGACTGTGTCGCGGTCGTGCGCACGGCGATCGACCTCGGGGTCAATTTCCTCGACACTGCCGAAGCCTACGGCACCGAGGAGATCGTGGGCGCCGCTGTCCGGAGCTACGACCGCGACAAGCTGGTGATCTCGACCAAGGCGATATTCAGGGGTGGCGACGAGACGGCGGAAACGGTGACCCGGAAGGTCGAGGCGGCGCTGAAGCGTCTCGGTCTCGACCACGTCGACATCTTCCATTTCCACGCCGTCAATCCCGAAGCCTATGACCATCATCGCGACGTGCTGGCGCCTGCCCTGCTGAAGCTCAAGGAGCAGGGCAAGGTCCGTCATGTCGGCGTGACCGAGACCGGCCCTCGCGATCCGGAACAGAAGATGCTGGCCCGAGCGATCAAGGAGGAGCCGTGGGAAGTCATCATGCTGGCCTACAGCCTGATGAACCAGGGTGCGCGCACGAACATTTTCCCGACGACGCAGCGCCGCGGCATCGGCACGCTGCTGATGTTCGTGGTCCGCAACATCTTCAGCAACGCCGCCTACCGTGCCGAGGTCATCGCCAAGCTGGTCGAGCAGGGCCAGCTCAAGGCGTCGGACGGCGATCCGCTCGGCTTCCTGATTTCCGAAGGCGGGGCGGAGAGCATCACCGATGCCGCCTACCGCTACGCCCGCCACGAGCAGGGCACCGACGTCATCCTGTTCGGCACCGGCAGCAAGGATCACGTCAAGGACAACGTCGCCTCGATCCTGCGCCCCGCCCTGCCGCCCGCGGTGATCGAGCGGTTGCACGGCTCGTTCGGCCACCTGACCGGCGTCGGACTCGACCTGCCCGGCCGCGTCAAAGGTTCGTGACTTGCGCTTGGCGTGGGCGAATGCAGCCCGATCTCAGCCCCGCTTGCCGCCAATCGAGACGAATGCCATGAGACAAGCTTCCGGCAACGGATTACGCCAGCGATGGCGAGTGCCGTTCTGAACGACGCAGTCTCCCTGGCGCAGACTGACCTTCTTTCCGTCGTCCAATTCCAGAGTCATCTCGCCGCGAACCACGATGCAATAGTCGATGGTGTCCGATGTGTGCATGCCGGGCGAGGTGCGGTCGAAAACGTCGCCCATGCCGGGGACCTTCTCCGACATTTCCCTCAGCCCACCCTCGAACGTGACGCCGGGCGGCGGCTTGTAGCCTTCCGGTCGTCTGGGCGGGTAAGAGACAAGACGGAACATCGTGCCGCCGGGTCCGGGAAAGGCTTTCGTTCCCTCGAGCATCGGATCCGCTTCCAGGCCGGTAAGGCGCGGCACGCCCTCGGTCATGTAGAGTTCGTAGAACGTCAGACCGGGATTGGAGTCGATCTCCACCACCTTGGATGTCACATCGAAGGACTTGAACACCGACTTGCCCGTTTCGTCCCGGCCGGTCAGGGCCCGTTTCGGGGGCGGCAGGTCGCTCGAGTCCTTTGCGTCAGCAGGCGGTACCATCGCCGCCAGTGCGCCACCACCGGCCACTACCGAGAAGGCCTGAAGCAAGTGACGTCGATCCTTGCCTTCAAAGTGCTCAGGCACGAATTCCCCGGTGCCCGCCGATTTGGTCGTGTTTCGCGGCCACCACAGCCAAGAGAGCATGCCCATCTGCGTCCTCCACTTTTCGTTCGGTAAGTTCGTTGAGGACATGCTGACATCAAGAAGGGCCGCGAAGCCATGCGACCTTCGGAGTATCGATCCGAACGAACGGGAGATGGCCTGCGCGGACGCGAGCGAAGCGCGGCGCCGAGGCTCAGTCGGGCGGCGCCGAAGGATGGCGCCGTGGCGGCCGATCGATCAGGCGGTCGAACGGACCAGCTTGCCCGGTCTCGCTCCGGTCTCCTCGCCCTTCTCGAA
>CAZHQA010000308.1:0-6085 GCA_964533955.1 uncultured Reyranella sp.
AACGTTCCCCGGAACACGCCGATATTGACGCCGCGCGCGCGGAACAGGAATTCGCACAACCCGTCGAGATAGGCGCTGACGATGAAATAGGTGAGGACGATATTGAAGCTGCTCACCACGAGGAACGAGCAGACGGTGTCGATCCATGCCGCGACCTCGATGGTCGCGCCGAACGTGATGCCGATGCGCGCCGACAGCAGGCGCAGGGCCAGCATCGGCGTGTAGAGACAGCCGACCACGATCGCCGAATTTCGCGGCAGGGCGGCCAGCCCCGCTTCGATGTCGCTGAAGGCCAGTTCGCCCTCGAGGAAGCGCCGCACCGGCCGGATCAACCGCCATGCCAGCGCGCCGACGCCAAGCAACAGGAAGGCTGCCGACACCGAGGCCATGGGCAGCAGGGTCCGTGGCTGGACGTTGATCAGCACATAGACGACGGAGGTACCGAGATCGATGGCGAACGGAGCGGCCATAGCCAGGAAGTAGCGCTGGATGATCTGGCGCGACCCGTGATCGAGAGTGGCCTCGGTTGCTGCCGCCATGACGGCGGTATAGAGCGGATCGGACGCGAGCGAAACCGCCGGCTCAGGCGGTCAGCTCGCGCGCCGTGATGGTGTACTTGAAGGCATCGGGATCGAGCGGATCGACGAGACCGGACTTGTCGGCTGCCTGCGGGTACATCAGGAACGGCAGCGGCGACTCGCTGCTGCCGGGCAGCCTCACGTCGTGTGCAGTGTTGAAGGCGAGCCAGTTGCCTTCCCAGGCACCGAACAAGGTCTTGCGCGCGGCCAGCACCTTGAGGTCGGCGAGGGACAGGTTGGTCGGCGGCTCCTCGAGCACGACCTTGCGCACATCGGCCGGGTCGACGGGCGTCCAGCCGCTGCCTTCGAGCCAGACCTCGGCACGGCAATGCTGTGCCTTGGTGACGATCTCCGATCCCGCGCCCAGCGACTTGTAGCCGAACTGTGAAGCCACGACGCGAATGCCGTACAGGTCGCGGGCCGGCAGACCGACCGAGCGCGCCATGGCGACGTAAAGCGCATTGAGGTCGGCACATTTGCCGTTGAGGTTGCCGGTCTTGAGCATCCACGACACGTCGCCGACGCCGCAGCCTCGTGTCTTCGGATTGCGGAAGGTGTTGTCGACCACCCATTCATAGAGTGCTCGCGCCTTGTCGACGTCCTTCGCCTTGCCGCGGACGATGCCGTCGGCCGTCTCCTTGACCAGACCGTCGACCGGCAGGAGGTCGGTCGGGCCAAGGTTGAGCTTGCGCTCCTCTTCACCCAGCGCAGCGGCGGAACCTTCGCCGGGCTGCAGGGAGCGATTCTGCGCCTGCACCTGGGTCGTCACCTCGATCATTGGGCTTTGCTGGCCCTCGGCCCATTCGACGCGCAACAGCTCCGCGCCATGCCTTGGCTCGCCCACCCGTTCGGCGAGCTTGGCATTGCCTGTCCAGCTGACTTTGCCCGGGCGCTGCCAGTCGTCGGCGACGAAGGTCGGCAGGGGGATCCACGCCTTGTTGGCAAAGGTCGGCTCGATCCGCGTCGTCAACTCGAAGGTGCGCCAACCCTTGGGTATGGGCGTGAACTCGGCATCGGCCGAAGCCAGGCGCGGCAGTAGTCCCGCGGCGCCGGCGGCGAAGCCTGCCTTCAACATGTTGCGGCGGTTCATCGAAAACTCCTCCCATGGCTGAGCGCCAGGAAGGACGGCCATTCCCGTCGTCGGAGGTGACCAGACCGTCCCGGACCAACCCGCACCGCACGCGGCAGCGGCCTGTGTACCGGTAATCCTCAGAATGGCCGGGCGTGCGCTTCGGCGTCAAGCCTCACAGGCCGAGATAGGCCTGGCGCACGCGATCGTTGGTCACGAGTTCGGCGCAGGCGCCGGAGAGTTCGACACGGCCGTTCTCGAGTACATAGCCGCGGTGGGCGATGCGCAGCGAGGCCATGACGTTCTGCTCGACCAGCAGGATGGTGAGGCCGTCCTCGTTCAGCCGCCGCACGATGCGGAACATCTCCTGCACGATGGCGGGGGCCAGCCCGAGCGAGGGTTCGTCGAACATGACGAGGCGCGGCTGGCCCATCAGGCAGCGGCCGATCGCGAGCATCTGTTGCTCGCCGCCCGACAGCGTTCCCGCCGCCTGGCGCCGCCGTTCGCCCAGCCTCGGAAAGATCGAGAGCACGCGCTCCAGCGCGGCCTTTTCGCCGGCCCGCGCGCGGCGCGGCAGGGCGCCCATTTCGAGGTTCTCGAGCACCGTGAGATTGGGGAAGACCTGGCGGCCTTCCGCGACGTGGCCGATGCCGGCCTCGCAGGTTCGGTGGCTCGGCCAGCCGGTCACGTCGACGCCATCGAAGCGCACGCGGCCGCGCGCCGGCTTCTCGATGCCGTGGATCGCGCGGATCAGTGAGCTCTTGCCCGCGCCATTGGCGCCGACGATGGTGACGATTTCGCCCGCCGCGACCTCGAGCGATACGCCGGCGAGCGCCTGGGCATCGCCATAGTAGAGATCGAGATCCTCGACCTGCAGCAGGGCGGCGCTCACGCGACCTCCT
The DNA here is from genome assembly GCA_964533955.1 of uncultured Reyranella sp. GTDB lineage: Bacteria > Pseudomonadota > Alphaproteobacteria > Reyranellales > Reyranellaceae > Reyranella. The sequence goes on from CAZHQA010000308.1 coordinate 2,550, forward strand.
CCTCGCCGAGATAGACGTCGAGCACCGCCTGGTTGCGCGAGATCTCGGACGGCGTGCCCTCGGCGATCTTCTCGCCGTAGCTCACGACGACGACCTGCGCGGCGAGCGCCATCACGGCGCGCATGACGTGCTCGATCAGCAGGATGGTGATGCCGCTTTGCGCGTTGAGCTCGCGCAGGAAGGCGACCATGACGTCGATTTCCGTGGGACGCAGGCCCGCCATCACCTCGTCGAGCAGCAGCAGCTTGGGCTCGGTGGCCAGTGCCCGCGCCACTTCCAGGCGCTTGCGGTCCGGCAGGGTCAGGCTCTCGGCCAATTGATGGCGCCGATCGTGCAGGCCGAGGCCATGGAGGATGGCTTCCGCCTTGGCCTGCGCATCGGGAAGGCGAGGATGACGATGCAGTGCGCCCACGGTCACGTTCTCGAGGACGCTCAGTCCCTTGAACGGCCTGACGATCTGGAAGGTGCGCCCGACACCGGCATCGCAGATCTGGTCGGGTCGCAATCCCGAAATTTTCCGGCCATCGATCGCCACTGCTCCGGCACTGGGCGCAAAGACCCCTGCGATCATGTTGAAGATCGTGGTCTTTCCCGCGCCGTTGGGACCGATCAGGGCGTGGATGGTGCCGGCCGGGACGGCGAAGCTGACGTCGTGCACCGCGCGCAGGCCGCGGAAGTTCTTGCCGAGGTTCGAGATCTCGAGGCGGGCGCCGCTCATGGCCTGCGCTCACCGATGCCGAGGCGGCGCGCCAGCCATGGCCAGATTCCGGCGGGGCGGTACATCACGATGACCAGCAACGCCACGCCGTAGAAGATCTGCTTGATGCCGGCGATGTGCAGGCGGTCGCTGATGTCGGTGAAGATCTCGCCCATGCCCGTCAGGACGACCGCACCGACGAACGGACCGAACAGCGTGCCCAGTCCCCCGATGATCGGCGCCAGGGTGATCTCGATCGAGCGGCTCATGCCGAAGGCCGTCTCTGGAAAGAGGTTGTTGTAGTAGAAGGCGTTCCAGACGCCCGCCACGGCGGTGAGCGCAGCGGATATGGTCACCGCCAGCATCTTGCAGCGCAGCACCGGTACGCCCACGGCCTGGGCCGCCTCGGCGTCCTCGCGAATGGCGAGCCAGTAGCGGCCGAGCCTGCTTTCGAGGAGTGCACGGCACAGCACGAAGCAGCCGACCGCGAGGATCAGGATCACGTAGTAGAAAAGCACCGGCCCGCCGCGCAGGTCGAAGACATCGAAGACATTACGCTCGACCTTGAGGAAGAGCCCCCCCGAGCCGCCCGCCCATTCCCAGTTGTCGAAGCCGATGCGCGTGAATTCGGCGAAAGCGATGGTGAGCAGCGCGAAATAGACGCCGGCCAGCGAGAAGCGGAAGCCCAGGTAGCCGACGATGCCGCCGGCAACGATGGCCGCGGCGATCGCCACGACCACGCCGGCCCATGGCCCGACGCCGTAGTGGAAGTACAGGCCTGCCGCGGCGTAGCCGCCCAGGCCGGCGTAGAGCGCATGGCCCAGCGAAAGCTGGCCGGCAAAGCCCATCATGATGTTCCAGGCCTGGCCGACGTAGGTGAAGTAGAGCACCAGGATCAGCACCGAAAGCCCATAGCCGCCGAGCAGGGCAGGAGCCGCGACCAGCAGTACGAGCAGGACCGCGAGCAGGGCGAGGATGTGCGGCGGCACGCCGCTGGTGAGCCGGCTCACCGCGCGTCCTTGCGGCCGAACAGGCCCTGCGGGCGCAGCAGGAGGACCACGATCAAGAGGCCGAAGCTGAACATGCTCTTGAGCGAAGGCTGCAGCAGCAGTCCGGCGACCGCCTCGCTGACGCCAATCAATAGACCCCCCAACAGCGCGCCGGTCATGCTGCCGAGCCCGCCGACGATCACGATGATGAAGGCGAGCAGGGTGTATTCCGCCGCCAGGAACGGCGTCGCCGGCACGATGGTGATCATCAGCGCACCCGCCGCACCGACGCAGGCGGCGCCGACGCCGAAGGTGAATGCATAAAGTCGACGCACGTCGAGGCCGACGACCAGCGCGCCCATGTGATTGTCGGCGGCGGCGCGGATCGCCTTGCCGGTGCGGGTGCGGGTGAAGAACAGCCAGAGAAGCGCCGCGATCGCCATCGCGGCGATCGCCGCGTGGACCCGTACGGCATCGAGAACCAAAGGGCCGATCTCGTAGGAGTCGAACTGCGAGTCGAGCTGGACCGCGCGGCTGTCAGGACCTGCGATCGCCAGGCAGCCGTTGGCCAGCAGGGTGGCGACCGCCAGCAGCAGCAGGAACTGTTGATGGTCGGGCCGGTTGATGAAGGGCGAGATCAGGCCGCGCTGCAGGGCGTAGCCCAGCCCGAGGAACAGCAGCGCGATCACCGGCATGCTGAGCAGCGGATTGAGCTCGGCCTGGTCGAACGCCAGCCAGGCCAGGTACATTCCCACGACCATCATCTCGCCGTGCGCGAAGTTCACAACGCGCATCACGCCGAAGATGACCGACAGGCCGAGCGCCATCAGGCCGTAGACCATTCCGGTCAACAGTCCCTTGGCTATCGCCTGGACGAGCGTCAGAAGGAAATCGGAGGTCAAAGCCTTGGCAGGTCAGCTGCGGCGCTTGTCGTTCCAGCCGGGCTGCGGGAAGACAAGCGGTGCTTCGGCCGCCGAGGCCGGCATGACCACCCGGGGCGCGCGCTGGAGATTTTGCAGGGCCGCGATCTGGATGTTGGGGTTCTGCCCCTTGGCGTCGAACTCGATCGGCCCACCGATGATCACGTGGTCCTTGATCTTGACCTTGCGCAGCGCGTCCATCAGGGCGTCGGGTTTGGTCGACTTGGCGTCGAGCCAGGCGTGGGCGGCGATCAGCATGGCCTCGAAGGTGAAGCCGGCATCGAGGTCGAACTGCGCGCCGGGGAACTTCGCGGCGTGGTGCTTCTCGAGGATCTTGGTCATCGGCGCCGTCGGATCGACCCAGGGAACGACCGACACGGCGAACTCGGCGTACTTGCCGAGAGGCTTGATGAAATCGTACTCGTAGGTCGCCGGCCCGCCGGGATTGATGATCATCGGCTCCCAGCGCTGCTTCACCAGTTCCTGGAACAGCAGCTTGCCGTCGTTCAGCTTGCAGATCGTCATCAGCAGCTCGGCCTTGGTCGCCTTGGCCTTGGCGACCTCGATCGACAGGTCCTTGACCGCCGCATCGTAGGTGACGATGTCGACCAGCTCATAGGGCATGCCGAACTTCGGGAAATTCGCCTTGATGGCTCCCACATAGGTCGCGCCGATCGTGTCGTTGAGACAGAGCAGCACCGCCGTCTTGGGCGTGACGCCGGACGCCTTGAAGATCTCCTTCTGCATGCTGAAGCCGCTGGCCAGCAGCTGCGGCGCCGTCGGGAAGTTGCGGACGATGAACTTGTAGCCCGATTCGGTAATCGGCGGCGCGGCCGCAATGTTCACCACGAACGGCACGCCCCGCTGCTCGGCGACCTGGGCAATGGCAACGCTCTGGCCCGAATCGAAGGCGCCCATCACGACGTTGGC
>CAZHQA010000309.1:0-6073 GCA_964533955.1 uncultured Reyranella sp.
GTCGCGCCGGCGCTGACGCTGACCGACAAGGAATACCAGATCATGCGCAACGCCTCGATCGCGTGCCTGCGCGAGATCGGCGTCGACACCGGCGGCTCGAACGTGCAGTTCGCGGTCGATCCGGCCAGCGGGCGCATGGTGGTGATCGAGATGAACCCGCGCGTGTCGCGCTCGTCGGCGCTGGCCTCCAAGGCGACCGGCTTCCCGATCGCCAAGGTCGCGGCACGGCTGGCGGTCGGTTACACGCTCGACGAGCTGCTGAACGACATCACCGGCACGACACCCGCCTCGTTCGAGCCGACGATCGATTACGTCGTCACCAAGATGCCGCGCTTTGCCTTCGAGAAGTTCCCCGGCGCCGAGGCGATCCTCACCACCTCGATGAAGAGCGTCGGCGAGGCGATGTCGATCGGCCGCACCTTCCAGGAATCGCTGCAGAAGGCGCTGCGCTCGATGGAGACCGGCCTGACCGGCCTCAACGAGATCGAGATCAAGGGCGCGCCCGACAAGTCGGCGATCGTCGGTGCCCTGTCGCGGCCGACGCCCGACCGCATCCTGGTGATCGCCCAGGCCTTCCGCCACGGCCTGTCGGTCGAGGAGATTGCCCAGGCATCGAAGTACGAGCCTTGGTTCCTGCGCCAGATCGAACAGCTGGTCGAGGTCGAGGCGGTGCTGCGCAAGGACGGTCTGCCCAAGGACGCCAAGGCGCTGCTCGAGATCAAGAAGAAGGGGTTCTGCGACGAGCGGCTGGCCGAGCTCACCAGGCTCCCGGCCGCCGAGGTCGCCAGGCGCCGCCGCGCGCTCGGCGTGCGGCCGGTGTTCAAGCGAATCGACACCTGCGCCGCCGAGTTCGAATCGCACACGCCTTATCTCTATTCGGCGTACGAGGGCGACGGCCATCGTCCCGCCGAGTGCGAGGCCCGGCCGACGGACCGCCGCAAGATCATCATCCTGGGCGGCGGTCCTAACCGCATCGGGCAGGGCATCGAGTTCGACTATTGCTGCGTGCACGCCGTCTACGCGCTGTCCGAGGCCGGCTACGAGACCATCATGGTCAATTGCAACCCCGAGACCGTGTCGACCGACTACGACACTGCGGACCGGCTCTACTTCGAGCCGCTGACGGCCGAGGACGTGATCGAGCTTGTCGAGGTCGAGCGCAGGAATGGCGAACTGCTCGGCCTGATCGTGCAGTTCGGCGGCCAGACGCCGCTCAAGCTCGCCAAGCCTCTCGAGGCTGCCGGCATCCCGATCCTCGGCACGTCGCCGGACGCCATCGATCTCGCCGAGGACCGCGAGCGTTTCCAGAAGCTCATTCACAAGCTCAAGCTGCGGCAGCCGGAAAACGGCACCGCGACGTCGGAAGCGCAGGCGATCAAGATCGCCGAGAAGATCGGCTATCCCGTCGTCATCCGCCCGTCCTACGTGCTGGGCGGCCGCGCCATGCAGATCGTCTACGACCTCGATGCGCTCAAGCGCTACATGCGCGACGCGGTCAAGGTGTCGGGCGCCAATCCGGTGCTGATCGATTCCTACCTGCGCGACGCCATCGAGGTCGATGTCGATGCGCTGGCCGACAAGGACCAGAACGTCTTCGTCGCCGGAATCATGGAGCACATCGAGGAGGCGGGGATCCACTCCGGCGATTCGGCCTGCTCGCTGCCGCCCCATTCGCTGCCGGCCAAGATCATCGCCGAGATCGAGCGTCAGACCGAAGCGATGGCCAAGGCGCTGCAGGTCGTCGGCTTGATGAACGTGCAGTATGCGGTGAAGGACGGCGACGTCTACGTGCTCGAGGTCAATCCGCGCGCCAGCCGCACCGTGCCGTTCGTCGCCAAGGCGACCGGCCTGCCGATCGCCAAGCACGCCGCCCGCCTGATGGCCGGCGAGTCGCTGAAGTCGCTGGCGCTGAAGAAGTCGCGCGGCAAGCACATCGCGGTGAAGGAGGCGGTGTTCCCCTTCGCGCGTTTCCCCGGCGTCGACGTCATCCTCGGCCCCGAGATGCGCTCGACCGGCGAGGTCATGGGGCTGGATTCCGATTTCGGCCGCGCCTTCGCCAAGTCACAGCTCGGCGCCGGCAGCAAGCTGCCGTCCGACGGCATGGTGTTCGTCTCGGTCAAGGACCAGGACAAGGCGGCAATGGTGAAGCCGGTGAAGCGGCTGCTCGATCTCGGCTTCAAGGTCGTCGCGACCGGCGGCACGGCCGACTACCTGCATCGCCATGGCATCGCCGCCCAGCGGGTCAACAAGGTGCTCGAGGGCCGCCCGCACATCGTCGACCTGATGAAGGACGGCAAGATCCAGCTGGTGTTCAACACCGTCGACGGCGCCTCGGCGCTGAGCGACAGCTTCACCCTGCGCCGCACCGCCCTGATGAACAAGATCGCCTACTACACCACGGTCTCCGGCGCCAAGGCGTCGGTCGAAGGCATCGCCGCGGTGAGTGCCGGGGCCCTCGACGTGGCGCCCCTGCAATCCTATTTCAAGGGCACATTCTAAAGGGCGAATTCGACGCTGCAGCCGGCGCGCGGCAACCACGGTGCATGGTTGGGCGTTGACGCCGTTCGAATCATTATGGACGATCATGCTTATGGAAAAGGTGCCGATGACGGCTTCGGGCCTGAAGAGGCTCGAGGACGAACTGAAACAGCTCAAGAGTGTCGAGCGGCCATCGATCATCAAGGCGATCGCGGCGGCGCGCGAGCACGGCGATCTCTCGGAGAACGCCGAATACACTGCAGCGCGCGAACGCCAGAGCTTCATCGAGGGCCGCATTGCCGAAGTCGAGGACATCATCTCCCGTGCCGAGGTGATCGACTTCTCCAAGCTGAGCGGCACAACCGTGAAATTCGGCGCCACCGTGCGGCTGGCCGACGAGGACACCGAGGAGAAGGTGAAGTACCAGATCGTCGGCCCCTACGAGGCCGATCTCACCAAGGGCCGCATCTCGGTGACTTCGCCGATCGGCAAGGCGCTGATCGGCAAGACCGTCGGCGACAGCGTCGAGGTCCAGACGCCGCGCGGCGCCAAGTCCTACGAGGTCGTCGGAGTTCAGTTCAAGTAGGCCTGGGTCAGGTCGGAAACGGCACGCCCGCTGCCGCGGCGCGTCGGCGACCGATTGCGACCATCGTGCCGTACTGGATGAGGAACAGGCCGATCTTGCTGAACAGGCCCCAGGCCGACATGACGGCAGCCCAGGTCTTCGGATCGAGCGACAGCGCGAGCGCGATATTGAGCGCGGCCGAGGCGAACATCAGCGCGGCCCAAACGTAACCGAATGTGGTCGCGACGTCGGCGACCGGCGCCGCCCGTTCGGGGAGGTAACGGTTCATCCAGCCGCGCCTCAACATCACCAGCCCGACGATGCAGTAGATGATGCTGGGTTTCAGCATGACGAAGGTTGGATCGTGCGTCAGGAGGGTGGCAGTGCCCGACGCCAGCACCAGCACGACGCTCAGCCACTGGATGGTGCCGATCGGCTGCTTGCGATGGAGTTGCCAGGCGATCTGCGCGATGCCGAGCGCCATGCCAAGACCGACGGCCAGGATGAGATTGTCGGTCAGGAGGAAGATGGCGAGGAACAGGATGGTCGAGGCGAGGTCCATCGCCAGGACCCGCGCGGCCGACAAGAGGTTCTTCATGGCGCCTCCCAACGGGGTAACGCTGTGTATTTACCCGAGGCTATAGATACACACTGTTGTCTGCAAGGGCTAGATGACGACCTTGATGTACGTGTCCTTCATGACGATCAGGCCGCGGCGGAAAGTGTAGAGGTCGCACCCCAGCCACGATTGCCTGTCGCCGCCCTTGAGCGTCGCCGTGCGGTGCCATTCGGTGACCGCGCGGTTGCCGCAGATGAATTCGCTGGTGTGCTTCCACTGGACGTCGCCGGTCGAGGCGAACAGCGGCTCGAAGTAGCCGCGGATCGCCGGCTTGCCCTTGTAGCTCTGGCCCCAGAAGTCCGGGCCCCTGGCATTGCGGAACTCGCCGTCCTCGGCGAACGAGTGGACGATACCCTCGACGTCGCGACGGGCGAACGCATCGGCGATCTCGTGCAGGCGTTCCAGGGTGACGTCGACGTTGGCGCGAGTGTCCATGCTTGGCGACACCTGTGCGGGCTTCCGCGGTCGATTACGACCGCTGCCGCCCGCCGGCGCATGTGAATGCGCCTAATCCGTCGAGATCGGCACGCCGGGCAGCTGCTTGGCGGTGCGGAACACCATCATGGATTTGACGTGGCTGACATTGGGCGCCGAGGTCAGCCGGGTGGTCAGGAATTTCTGATATTCGTCCCAGGTTTCCGCCACGATCTTCAGCAGGAAGTCGGCTTCACCGGCCAGCATGTGGCACTCGCGCACCTCGTCCCATTTCGCGACCAGTTCCTCGAACGCCTTCAGATCGGTCTCGGCCTGGCTGTTGAGGCCGACCAGGGCGAAGACCGAGACGCTGTAGCCCAGCGCCTCGGGGCTGAGCTCGGCGTGGTAACCCTTGATGATGCCGGCGCGCTCGAGGGCGCGCACTCGGCGCAGACAGGGCGGCGCGGAGATGCCGGCGCGCTCGGCGAGCTCCACGTTGGTCATCCGGCCGTTGGATTGCAGGTCGCTTAGAATGCGCCGATCGATGCGATCGAGCTTTGCCCGAGCCATTGGGTTTCCTCCATTGGCCGGGGTCTATGCCAGAACCATGCCACGTGCGCAATAAAGTTGCGAGAAGGGGGCTTGGTACTGTGAACAATTGCGCTGCCGGCCTGTATTCTACGGTGCATCACGCCGAGGAATGCATATATGTTGCAGTTATGCGAGAGACGGGATGCGACTAGGTCATGGCAGCAACACATCGCAGTAAGGTTCTGATCCTGGGCTCCGGACCGGCCGGCTACACGGCGGCGATTTATGCCGCCCGCGCGAGCCTGAAGCCCATGCTGGTGCAGGGCATCCAGCCCGGCGGCCAGCTCACGATCACCACCGATGTCGAGAACTACCCGGGCTTCGCCGACGTGATCCAGGGTCCCTGGCTGATGGAGCAGATGCAAAAGCAGGCCGAGCATGTCGGCACGCAGCTGTTCTTCGATACCATCGTCGAGGTCGACCTGGGTCGCCGTCCATTTGTCTGCTTCGGCGATTCCGGCGATTGCTATGAAGCGGACGCATTGATCATTTCGACAGGCGCTACCGCGAAGTGGCTCGGCTTGCCCTCGGAGGAAAGCTTCCGGGGCGGCGGTGTCTCGGCCTGCGCTACGTGTGACGGCTTCTTCTTTCGCGGCCGGGAGGTCGTTGTGGTGGGCGGCGGCAACACCGCAGTCGAGGAAGCGCTCTACCTGACCCACCATGCCTCGAAGGTCACGCTGGTCCATCGGCGCGACAGTTTCCGCGCCGAGAAGATCCTGCAGGACCGCCTGTTCAAGAACCCCAAGGTCACGGTGCTCTGGGATCACACCCTCCAGGAGATCGTGGGCGAGACTGCGCCTGCGCCGCTGGTCAAGGGCGTGCGAGTTCGCAACGTCAAGACCGGTGCCGAGAAGGAACTCGCCACCGACGGGGTGTTCATCGCCATCGGGCACTCGCCCAACACCGAATTGTTCAGAGGCAAACTCGCCATGGACTCGGAGGGCTATCTGCTCACCAAGCCGGACTCGACCGCCACCGATATCGAGGGCGTGTATGCGGCGGGCGACGTGCAGGACAAGATCTTCCGCCAGGCCGTGACCGCCGCGGGCACCGGCTGCATGGCGGCACTGGAAGCAGAGAAATGGCTGGCGCGCCAGGAGGCGCGCATCGCACAGGCGGCCGAGTAAGGCGGCCCGCGAGCCGAGGGAGCCGTCCGGTTTCCGTCGGGTCGAGGACGCTCTCGGCGGCCCGATCGAGCGCCGGACAACAGCGCCGGCCGCCAAAGGGGAGGCGACGAGATGGACTGGGACAAGCTGCGGATCTTTCAGGCCGTGGCCGATGCCGGGAGCTTCACGCATGCCGGCGAGGGGCTGAAGCTCAGCCAGTCGGCGATCTCACGCCAGATCGGCGCCCTCGAGGAGCAGCTCGGCGTCATGCTGTTCCATCGCCATGCCCGCGGCCTGATC
>CAZHQA010000310.1:0-6011 GCA_964533955.1 uncultured Reyranella sp.
AGCAGCGGCGTATCGGGCTCCAACCCGAACAGCACGCGGCCGGCGGACTCCATGACGCGCGAATGCACGCCGATGTGCTGGGTGATGGCGTGCACGTCGCGGAAGGCGCGTTCCAGCGGCGAGCTGGTGTAGAGCGCGCTCGCGCCGGCGGCGGCGTACATCAGGTCGACGGCCTTCGCCGAGCTGAACACGGCCTGCCAGGCGGCCATGCGGGCGTCGGCGCGCATCTCGATCGGCGCGGTGCCGGTTTCGAGCACGGTTCGCCACAGCCGCTCGACGCTGTCGAACAGGTAGAGGCGGGCCGAGCGCACCAGCGCCTCGGCCTCGGCGACGCGCAGTTGCGCGCCGTGATTCTCGCGCAGGATCTGCTGGGAGCGCTGGAGCTGCTTGTCGGCGGCGAGGTCGGTGAGGCTCGCGATGGCGGTGCGGGCGATGCCGAGCGTCATGGCCCCGAGGCCGGGAATGACGCGGCAGAACGGCGGCATGCGGTAGCGCGGCTGCGGCAGGACGAAGGGGTCGGTGAAGCCCGCCGCGTAGCTCGCCGGCACGAACACGTCGCGCACCACGACGTCGTGGCTGCCGGTGCCGCGCAGCCCGCCCACCGTCCAGGTGTCGACGATCTCGCAATCGCCGGCGGGCAGCACGGCGAACCGCGTCTCGGGCGCACCGGTCGGGGCGAGGCGCGGCTTGCCGCCTTCGTGCACGGCGCACAGCAGCACCATCCAGGCGCCGAGCTCGCAGCCGCTGACCAGCGACCATCGTCCGCTGACCCGCCAGCCGCCCGCGACCGCCGCGGCGACGCCGGAGGCGCGCGTGCTGTTGGCGGTGACGACATCGGGCTTGCCGTGGATGGCCTGCGCCGCCTCTGACGGCAGCTGGGCGATGATCCAGTGCGTGTTGCCGTTCCACACGCACCAGGCGACCGAGGCATCGGCGCGCGCCAGTTCCTCGAGCACCTCGAGGCCTTCGGCCGGCGCGAGGTCGAGCCCGCCATAGGCCGCGGGCAGGAACAGGCGGAAGAAGCCCTGGCGGGCGAGGTCGCGGGCCAGTTCCGCCGGCAGGCGGCGGCCGGCCTCGATCTGCTCGCGCTCCGCCAGGATGCGCGGCGCGAACGCGCGCGCGGCCGCCCGCAGGGCAGCAGCGTCGCTGGCGACCTCGGCCATCAGAGCTGCGCGGCCCGGAACGTGTCGCAGTTCTTCATTTCGCCCGACTGCAGGCCGCGGTTGAACCAGCGCACGCGCTGCTCGCTGGTGCCGTGCGTGAAGCTGTCGGGCACGACGCGGCCCTGGGCCTGGCGCTGCAGGCGGTCGTCACCGATCGCGGTGGCGGCCGCGAGTGCCTGGTCGACATCGCGCTCGCCGACCATCTTGCCGCCGCGGTCCTGGTTGGCGTGATAGGCCCACACGCCGGCCAGGCAGTCGGCCTGCAGCTCGACCCGCACCGACATGGCATTGGCGTCGCGCTTGCTCATGTTCTGGCGCATCTGATCGACCTTGCCGGTGATGCCGAGCTGGTTCTGTACGTGATGGCCGATCTCGTGGGCGATCACATAGGCCTGCGGGAACTGGCCGGGCGCGCGGAAGCGCTGGGCCATCTCGTCGAAGAAGGAGAGGTCGAGATAGACCCGCTGGTCGCTCGGGCAATAGAACGGCCCCATCGCCGCCTGGCCCGCGCCGCAGGCGGTCTGCGTGGCGTCGCGATAGAGCACCAGCCGCGGCTGGCGATAGGTCCGGCCCATCTCCTGGAAGATCTTGCTCCACTCGTCCTCGGTGCTCTTGAGCACGCGCGCGACGAACTGGGTCTCGGGGTCTGCCGTGTTGGCGGGCCGCGAGGCCGTACGCGTCTGGCTCGGCGCGACATAGCCCGGACCGTCGCTCATGCCGGTCAGCAGCGACAGCGGATTGATGCCCAGGATGAGCGCGATGACGACGATGGCGATCAGGCCGAAGCCGCCGCGGAACAGGCCGCCGCCCAGCGGGATCGGGATGCCCGGCCCGCCGCCGCCGAAGCCGCCGCCGCCGAAGCCTCCACCGCCAAAGCCGCCGCCTTCGCCGCGGCGATCCTCGATGTTGCTGCTCTCGTCGCCATCCATCTGCATGGCAGCGTCTCCGTCGTCTAACTATAGTGGCGGCGATGAGTCTGACCGTCGCCACCTGGAACATCAATTCGGTCCGCCTGCGGATCGCCAACGTCGAACGGTTTCTGAGGTTGCGCAAGCCCGACGTTCTGTGCCTGCAGGAAACCAAGTGTCCCGACGAGTTCTTTCCGCACAAGCCGTTCGAGAAGCTGGGCTATGTGCACCGGCTGGTCCAGGGCATGAAGGCCTATAACGGCGTCGCCATCCTCTCCAAAGTGCCGTTCACCGCGACCAGCATTCATCACCGCTGCGGCAAGGAGGACTGCCGGCACGTCGAGGCGGCGCTCGACATCGGCGGCGATCCCATCCTGCTCGACAATCTCTACATCCCGGCCGGCGGCGACGTGCCCGATCCCGGTCAGAACGACAAGTTCGCGCACAAGCTCGCCTTCTACCGCGAGATGGCCGCATGGTACTCCGAGCATCGGCCTCTGCCGCGCGCCCGCAAGGGTTTGCGTCGCATCGCCGTCGGCGACCTCAACGTGGCGCCGCTCGAGCATGACGTGTGGAACCACAAGCAGCTCCTGAAGATCGTGTCGCACACGCCAATAGAGGTCGAGTTGTTCGGCAAGATGATGGCAGCGATGGCCTGGATCGACGTGCCGCGCCGCTTCGTGCCCGAGAGCGAGAAGCTCTATTCCTGGTGGAGCTACCGCAACAACGACTGGCGCAAGTCCAATCGTGGCCGGCGGCTCGACCATATCCTCGCCTCGCCGGCTCTTTCCGGCGTCATCAGAAGCCACCATATCGACGTCGGCCTGCGCGGCTGGAAGCTCGCCTCGGACCATGTGCCGGTGCTGGCGACATTCGAGGTTTGACGGGCGAAGCCTGAAGGGGAAAGACCATGATGACGTTTCTCGGCATCCTGCTGATCGGCCTGGTCATCGGCCTGTTGGCCCGCCTCCTGACGCCGGGGCCGACGCCGCGCGGCTTCCTGGTCACCATCGTGATCGGCATCGCCGGCTCGGTGCTGGCGACCTACGGCGGCCAGGCGCTCGGCGTCTATCACGCCGGCGAGACCGCGGGCTTCGTCGGCTCGGTGGTCGGCGCGGTCGTCCTGATCGTGCTCGCCCGCCTGTTCAGCGGCCGCTAGCCCGAGCGGGCTAGGACACTCGATAGAGGAAATACCGGTCCTTCGGCACGCCCGGCGGTTCGGGCTGGCGCTGCCAGCGCGCGACGTCGAGCGGCTGGTTGGCGAGCACCAGGCAGCCCGGCGCGGCGAGGGTGTCGAGTGCCGGTCCCAGCCAGCGGCCCATGGCGGTGTTGGCGGCATGATCGCCGGTGCCGAGATCGGTATGGATCAACGCCGCCACCGCGCCGAGCTGGTTCGCCGCCCGCGCAATCGATTCGCGGGCCTCGCCCAGGAACAGCCGGTCGTCGGGCGGAATGCAGTCGGGATGGGCCGCCACCGTGCGCTCGAAGACGTAGATCTCGCGGCCGGGAAAGAGCTCGCGCAGATGGTCGTAGGTGCGGCCGTTGCCGAGGCCGACCTCGAAGATCGGCCCGCGCAGCCGGTCGATCGCCGGCTTGAGGAAATTGAGGCAATCGCGCTGCGCCTGCATGCGCGCGATGAAGCTGTCGAGACGACTCATGCTTGGCTGTCGGATCAGGCCGCCTTGGTGGCCGTCGCCTCGCGCAGCTTCTGGTTCGTGTCCTCCACGCGATGCGCCAGCTCGCGCAGCATCTCGATGGCCACGGCCGGCACCTCCGACACGAGCCGGTAGAACATGTCCTTGGAAATCTTCAGCGTCAGCAGCGATTCGCTCGCCTTGATCGTGGCGTTGCGCGGCGAATCGCACAGGATGGCCGTCTCGCCGAAGAAACCGTTCTTCTTCAGCTCGGCGACGCGCAACGGCCCCTTGTCGGTCTCGATCAGCACGTCGGCCACGCCGCCCAGGATCACGTACATGGCGTCGCCGGGGTCGCCCTGGTGACAGACTTCCTGGCCCGAGCCATAGGTCATGCGCTCGCTGGTGAAGGCGATGAGCTTCAGCTTGGCGGGCTCGATCTTGGAGAAGAGCGGTACGCCCTTGAGAACTTCGACTTCCTCGTTGAGGTTCATCGCATCCTCCTGAGATCCACTTTACGCTGAGGCCATGAGCTCGGCATAGAGCCCACCGCGGGCCGCCAGCTCCTTGGGCGTGCCCTGGCTGGCCACCCGGCCGCCCTGCATCACCACGATCTGCTCGAAAGGCTCGGCCTGGGCCGGCCGGTTGGCGATCCACACCACGCCGCGCCCCTCGGCGGCAGCGAGGATATTGTCGCGGATGCGGTCCTGGGTGCGGCCATCGAACACCGCGACGGCCTCGTTGACCACCAGGAATTGCGGCCGCTTGATCAGCCCGCGGGCGATGCCGAGCTTCTGGCGCTGGGTCGCCACCAGCCGCCGGCCGGCCACGCCGACGTTGAACTCCAGCCCGACCTCGATCACCGAAGCGCGCAGGTTGAGCTCGGCCAGCACTTCGGAGATCAGGGTGCCGACCCGGCTTTCGGCCTGCGCCTGGCCGTAGACCAGGCGGCCGAACAGGATGTTGTCCTGCAGGGTGGCGGCGCTGTTGTATTTCTCGAAGTCGTAGAACTCGACGGCGCCGCGCAGATTGGCCGGCAGGTCGGTGGCGAAGGCGCGCCGGGCGGCGAGCAGCCGGTCCTCCATCGCCGCGTCGACCAGGCCCAGGCGATGGCGCGCCTCGATGTAGCGCAGCGGCAGGGTCATCAGCCGCGCGCGGTCGGCCTCGGGCACCGCCTCGGCGCCCTTGCCGCCCAGGCGCTGCAGCAGCAGGCGGACATTGGGCAGCTCGTCGGCCGAGATGAAGCTGTATTGCTCGAACAGGGGATTGTCCGGCGACAGGTCGGAGAACAGCTCGACCATGGTCTGGGCGATCGACAGGCCCATGCGCAGCAGGTCCTCGTCGAGGCCGAGCTTCTTGAAGACCGATTGCACGTAGGGATCGGCCGCGAGGTTGTCGCCGTTGAAGTCCTTGCCGACCGGCGTGCCGAACAGCAGGTTCTCCGCCACCGACAGGTTCTTGTTGTACTTCTCGGCGTTGAACGGCTCGACGAGGCCGGCGTAGCTCGCATCCTGCAGCCGGCCGTGCAGCGCGCGGCGCGCCTTCAGGATCTTCTCGGCGAGGTCGGGCCTCTTCACCGGATCGATCGCGCCGCGCAGGCCGAAGGCATAGATGTCCTCGTCGAACTCGACCTGCTCGAGCGCATGCACCATGCAGGGCAGCAGGTCGGCCGGGCCGGTGGCGCCGGCCAGCTCGTAGTCGATCCAGTCGGCCTCGGGGTCGAAGGCCGGATTGCCGGCGCGCTCGGACTCGCGCCAGAAGGCCTCGCGCAGGGCGCGCGCGGCCTCGTCGTAGTTGGCCGGCGCGACCGGCCGGTGCTTCAGGCCGAACAGCAGGTTGTCGCGTACCGACAGCGGGAACAGGTAGGTTTCCTGGCCGACATAGGCCGTGCGCGAGCCCAGCATGTACTCGGGCAGCCGGAAGAAGTCGTCGCCGTCGACCTTGATCGAGCCACCCGTCGGGAAGGTGAGGCGGGCCAGCACCTGGCCCAGCACCTCCTTGCCCGAGCCGGCGCCGCCGATCACCGCGGTCTTGGTGTCGGTCGGGATGGTGAGCGTGACGGCGTCGAGCTGCTTCACCCGGCCGTCTTCCGTCACCGTGACGCCCGACAGGACGAGTTCGCGGCCGAGCTTGGGCGGCGGGCCGTCGGGCATCGCCTGCAGCTCCGGCGGCATCATGCCTTCGGGCTGGAACTGGTCGATCACCTGCTCGTACTTGATCTGCACGTCCTGGCGCTGCTGGTCCCAGTCGATCAGCTCCTTGATCGGCCCCGGCAGGTCCTTGTAGGCGAGCAGCACGCCGACCAC
>CAZHQA010000311.1:0-5992 GCA_964533955.1 uncultured Reyranella sp.
ACGCAGGTGCGCCAGAAGTTCAGCCATGGACGGACGCGCGTAGTGGCGGTCGAGGTCAAGAAGCCGGTCAAGCGGCCGGCCAGCCCGCCTGCCGCGGCGCCGGCTCCCGCGCCGACGCCCGCCCCCGTGGCTGCACCGGCGGCCCCGACCGGCCGCACGTTGAAGCTCGGCGGCGGCGCTGTCGCACCGGTCCGCGCCGCGACGACGCAGGCATCGGCGCCCGCGCCACGTCCCGCCGCCGGCCGTACGGCCGGCGAGCCGGCCGGCCGCGGCATCGTGCTGAAGACGCTTACCGAGGAAGAGAAGGAAGCGCGCACGCGCGCCCTGGCGGGAGCCAACCGCGACGCCGAGGTCGCGCGTCAGCGCGCGGCCGAGGACGCCCGGCGCCGCGCCGTCGAGGACGCCGCCCGGCAGAAGGCCGACGAAGAACACAAGAAGCGGCTGGCCGAGGAAGAGACGCGCCGCAAGACCGAGGACGAGGTCAAGCGCCGCGCCGATGCGCTGGTGCAGAAGCGCCTCGACCAGGCCGTCGGTGCCGCGCCGCAGACTCCCGCGGCGCGCCAGGCCCAGGAAATCGAGACCGGGTCCTCGCCGGCGGCGAGCCCCGGCGCCCCGCGGCGTCCCATGGGGGCTCCGGGCGCCGGACCGGGTGGCGCGCTGCGCCGTCCGCCGATGCGGCCGCCCATCAACAAGCGCCTGCCGCAACCGCCCGGCGCACGCCGTGAGGGGCCCAAGCGCCGCTCCGACAAGATCGACGTCGGCCGCGCAGTCGAGGGCGAGAACGACTTTCGGGCCCGCTCGCGCGCCCAGCAGCAGCGCCGCCTCGAGCGCGACCGCCGCCGCGAGCATGCCGACGATGGCCAGCAGAAGGTCTATCGTGAGGTCACGATCCCCGAGACCATCACGGTGCAGGAGCTCGCGTTGCGCATGTCGGAGCGCGGCGCCGACGTCATCAAGACGTTGATGGGCATGGGCGTGATGGCCACCATCAACCAGGCCATCGACCCCGACACCGCCGAGCTGGTGGTGACGGAGATGGGCCATCGCCCCAAGCGAGTGGCCGAAGGCGACGTCGAGACCGGCCTTGCCGAGACGGCCGATGCCGAGGGCACGCTGGTGGCCCGGCCGCCTGTGGTCACCATCATGGGCCATGTCGACCACGGCAAGACCTCGCTGCTCGACGCCTTGCGCGCCACCGACGTGGCGGCGCACGAGGCGGGTGGCATCACCCAGCATATCGGTGCCTACCAGGTGACCTTGCCGTCGAAGCAGAAGATCACCTTCCTCGACACGCCGGGCCACGAGGCCTTCACCGCCATGCGCGCCCGCGGCGCCAAGGTGACGGACATCGTCGTGCTGGTGGTGGCCGGCGACGACGGCGTCATGCCGCAGACCAAGGAGGCGATCGCCCACGCCAAGCAGGCCGGCGTTCCGATCATCGTGGCCATCAACAAGATGGACAAGGCCGGCGCCGATCCCGACCGCGTGCGCAACGAATTGCTGCGCGACGAGATCCAGGTCGAGCAGCTGGGCGGCGAGGTGCAGTCGATCGAGGTCTCGGCGATCAAGAAGACCAACCTCGACAAGCTCGAGGAGGCGATCCTCCTGCAGGCCGAGGTGCTCGAACTCAAGGCCAATCCCGATCGCGCCGCCGACGGCGTCGTGATCGAGGCCAAGCTCGATCCGGGCCGCGGCTCGGTCGCCACCGTGCTGGTGCAGCGCGGTACGCTCAAGGTCGGCGACGTGCTGGTCGCGGGCGCCGTATGGGGCCGCGTCCGCCGCCTCGTCGACGACCGCGGCAACGCCGTGGACAGCGCGGGTCCGGCCTTTCCGGTCGAGATCCTGGGCCTCGCCGGCACGCCGCAGGCGGGCGACGAGTTCCATGTCGTGGAGAGCGAAGCGCGCGCCCGCGAGATCTCCGATTTCCGCGCCCGCCGCGACCGGCAGGCCGAGCTTGCCCGCGCCGCGGGCGGTCGCGGCACGCTCGAGGAGATGCTGAAGGGCATCCGCGAGGGCACGGCCAAGGAGCTGCCGGTGCTGATCAAGGCCGACGTGCAGGGCTCGGCCGAGGCGCTGGCCGGCGCGCTGTCGCGGCTTTCCACCGAGAAGGTGGTGACCCGCGTCGTCTACAGCGGCGTCGGCGGTATCAGCGAAGCCGACCTGACACTGGCCAAGGCGGCAGGCGCCCTGATCATCGGCTTCAACGTCCGCGCCAATCCGCAGGCCCGCGAGATCGCCAAGCGCGACAAGGTGGACATCCGCTACTACAGCATCATCTACAAGGTCACCGAGGACATTCAGGCCCTGATGGTCGGGCTGCTCGATCCGACCTTCAAGGAAACCTTCATCGGCAACGCGCAGATCCGCGAGGTCTTCCGCATCACCAAGGTCGGCAACGTCGCCGGCTGCATGATCACGGAAGGCATGGTCAAGCGCGGCGCCAAGGTCCGCCTGTTGCGCGACAACGTGGTGATCCACGAAGGCGTGCTGAAGACCCTGCGCCGCTTCAAGGACGAGGTGCGCGAGGTCCAGCACGGCTTCGAGTGCGGCATGGCGTTCGAGAACTACGACGACATCAAGGTCGGCGACGTCATCGAATGCTTCGACGTCGAGTCGGTGCAGCCGACCCTGTAACGCCGGGGCGCGCGGCTCCAGTCGCGCGTCTTTCGCTGTCAATGAAGATCGCGCCACTGGAGTGGCGCGCCCCCAGCGATGACCGGGGGAACGAGGATCAGGTCATGTCCCGTCGCCGTTCTTCGTCCGACAAGGACAATCGCACCCCCGGCCAGCGCCAACTGCGCGTCGGCGAGGAGATCCGCCATTTGCTGGCCGATCTCCTCGAGCGCGGCAACATGCGCGATCCCGACCTGCGCGACGCCACCATCACCGTGACGTCGGTCGATGTCAGCCCCGACCTGCGCAACGCCACGGCCTTCGTCATGCCGCTCGGCGGCCAGGACAAGGACCGGCTGCTCGCGGCGCTGCGGCGCGCTGCGCCGTGGTTTCGCGTCCGGGTCGGCGAGAAAGCCGGCCTGCGCAGCGCACCGGAGATCCGCTTCGAGCTCGATCGCACCTTCGACGAGGCCGACAAGATCGGCGCCCTGCTGCGCCGGCCCGACGTCGCGCGCGACATCAAGGACGAATGAGCGGCCGCCGTCCCAGGCAGAAAATCGACGGATGGATCGTGCTCGACAAGCCATTGGGCATGGGCTCGACCAAGGCGGTCGGACGGGTGCGCTGGCTGTTCGGCGCCGAGAAGGCGGGCCACGGCGGCACGCTCGATCCGCTGGCGACGGGGGTGCTGCCGATCGCGCTCGGTGAGGCGACCAAGACCGTGCCGTTCGTGATGGACGGCCGCAAGGAATACCGCTTCACGCTCTGCTTCGGCGAGGCGCGCACGACCGAGGACGGCGAGGGCGAGGTCACGGCGAGCAGTGACGCGCGGCCGACCGACGAGGCGATCCGCGGCCTGCTCGGCCGCTTCACCGGCGAGATCGAGCAGGTCCCGCCGGCCTTCTCGGCGCTCAAGATCGACGGCGAGCGCTCCTACGATCTGGCGCGCAAGGGTCAGGCGCCCATCCTCAAGCCGCGGCGGGTCACCATCGAGCGATTGGAGTTGTGCGGGCGCCCGGACAGAGACCATGCAGATTTCGTGGTGACCTGCGGCAAGGGCACCTATATCCGGTCGCTCGGCCGCGATCTGGCACTGGCCCTGGGCACAGTCGGACATCTCTCGGCCCTGCGGCGGACGGCCGCCGGACCGTTCCGGGAGGCGGCGGCCATTTCGCTTCCCAAACTGGAGGCCCTCGGGCATATTCCGCCGCTTCTCGGGGCCTTGGCTCCCGTCGCGACCGCGCTGGACGACATCCCGGCGCTGGCCCTGACGGAAGCCCAAGCGGTCCGGCTGCGCCAAGGCCAGCCGATGCCCTTGACCCGGGACGCACCGCTTTCCAGCGCTCTGCTACGAGCCGAACTGGACGGCAAGCTGGTGGCGCTGGTCCGTTCGGACGGCGTCGCTCTCCAGCCGGTGCGCGTGTTCAACCTTTAGTTCGATGGAGATGACCGATGTCGATTACAGCCGCGCGCAAGGCGGAGCTGATCCAGTCGTATGCCCAGGGCAACGCCGACACCGGTTCGCCGGAAGTGCAGGTTGCGATCCTGAGCGAGCGCATCGCCAATCTCACCGAGCACTTCAAGGGCCACGCGAAGGATCACCATTCGCGCCGCGGCCTGCTGAAGATGGTCGGCCAGCGCCGCCGCCTGCTCGATTACCTCAAGGCGAAGGACAGCAAGCGCTACGACACGTTGATCGAGCGCTTGGGTCTGCGTCGTTGATTTTCCGGCCCCGCCTTCATGGCGGGGCCTTTTCGCGTCGCGTCGTCCGGTCCCCGTGAGTTCGGCCGGTTGACGCGACTTCGCAGTAACCGGGAAGGCAGGGGCGAGAGCAAAGGCCTGGCCCGGTCCTGCCGGCACAAGGGTGCCGGCGGGCGGTCGTCGCCAAACGGGGGCTGGCGGCCGTGTCGGAAAGGAAGATGGATATGACCGATATGTTCAAGGTGTTTCGCAAGGAAGTGGAGTGGGGCGGCCGCAAGCTCGTGCTCGAGACCGGCAAGATCGCCCGCCAGGCCGACGGCGCGGTGTTGGCGACCTACGGCGGCACCACGGTGCTGGCCACGGTGGTGTTCGAGAAGAAGCCGAAGCCCGGCCTCGATTTCTTCCCGCTGACCGTAAACTACCAGGAGAAGGCCTTCGCCGCCGGCAAGATCCCGGGCGGCTTCTTCAAGCGCGAGGGCCGTCCGTCGGAGAAGGAGGTCCTGACGTCGCGTCTGATCGACCGCCCGATCCGGCCGCTGTTCCACGAGAGCTTCCGCAACGAGACGCTGGTCGTGATCACGACCCTGGCGCACGACATGGAGAACGATCCCGATATCGTGGCGTTGGTCGCCACGTCGGCCGCCCTGACGCTTTCCGGCGCACCGTTCCTCGGTCCGATCGCCGCGGCGCGCGTCGGTCTTCTCGACGGCCAGTACGTGATCAATCCGACGCTCGAGCAGATCGAGAAGAGCGAGCTCGACCTCGTCGTCGCCGGCACCACCGAGGGCGTGCTGATGGTCGAGTCCGAGGCCAAGGAACTGGCCGAGGACGTGATGCTGAAGGCCGTGATGGAGGGGCATCGCTCCTTCCAGCCGGTGATCGAGGCGATCATCCAGCTCGCCGAGCATGCTGCCAAGGATCCGCTGCCGCTCACCGAGCCGCCGCCGGCCGCCAAGACCGTGGCCGACAAGCTGAAGGCCGCGGTCAGCGGCAAGCTGATCGAGGCTTATGCCGAGACCGAGAAGCTCGCCCGCCAGCAGAAGGTCCGCGCGGTCAAAGACGAGGCCAAGAAGCTGGTCGAGGGCAACGAGGAAGAGGCCGCGCTGTTCGGCGACGCCTTCGGCAACCTCGAGGCCGAGGTGGTGCGCACCGCCGTTCTCGACACCGGCAAGCGCATCGACGGCCGTGACACCAAGACGGTCCGTCCGATCGTGGCCGAGGCCGGCATCCTGCCGCGCGCCCACGGCTCGGCGCTGTTCACCCGCGGCGAAACCCAGGCGCTGGTCGTCGCCACGCTCGGCACCGGCCAGGACGAGCAGATCATCGATGCGCTCGAGGGCGAGTACCGCGAGGCGTTCATGATGCACTACAACATGCCTCCGTACGCGGTTGGCGAAGTGCGCCGCATGGGCTCGCCCAGCCGGCGCGACATCGGCCACGGCAAGCTCGCCTGGCGCGCGTTGCGCCCGATGCTGCCGGGCAAGGACAAGTTTCCCTACACGATCCGCATCGTGTCGGAGATCACCGAGAGCAACGGCTCTTCGTCGATGGCCTCGGTGTGCGGCGGCGCGCTGGCGCTGATGGATGCCGGCGTGCCGCTCGAGCGGTCGGTCGCGGGCATCGCCATGGGCCTGATCAAGGAGGGCGAGCGCTTCGCCGTCCTGTCGGACATCCTGGG
>CAZHQA010000312.1:0-5919 GCA_964533955.1 uncultured Reyranella sp.
CTCACCCAGGTGTTGAACGTACCGCGCCGGTCGGGCGAATCCGGCAAGCGGCCGAACCATTTGGGACGTTCCGGCCAGAAGCGCCGCGGGAAACGCAGGTAGATCTTGCCCAGCACGCCCGCGCCGTAGCCGATGCGGTCGATGGCGCCGCGCTGCGCCTCGGGCATGGGCTCGATCGCCGGCAATCCGGCGCGCAGCAGCGCCAGCGGTACGGTCACCAGCACGCGGTCGGCCTCGATCGTCTCGCCGTCCTTGAGGAAGGCTTTGGCGCCGCGCTCGTCCCAGACAATGCGCTCCGCCACGACGCCGCGCCGAACCTTCAATCCTCGAGCGGCATCGTCGAGCAACGGTTGAAACCCGCCCTTGGGCTGGGCATTGCGATCGAGACCCTCGGTCGGGAACCATTCCTCGGCCGACAGCTGATCCCACACCGAACCGTTCACGCCTTCGCTGCCTTCGATGAACGTGGCGATCACCAGGCGGTCGACCTCGGGCAGCCATCTGGCGTGGAGCAGCGGCTCGATCGCATCCTTGACCGAGATCGAGCGCGGTCCGCGCACCGCCGCCATCGCCTTGCTCCGCCAGCTTGCCCATTCCATGGCGGCCTTGAAGGCGACGCGCCCCCTCAGGGCCCGTCGGCGCTGGCCTTCGCGCGTCGGGGCCGTGGCGCGCTCGTCGATCAGCAGGCGATCGCCCTGGTTCTCGATCAGCTCGATGCCGAGCTTGTCGCACCATAGCGTCAACGGGTTGCCGTCGACGCCGTGCACCCACGAGCCGCCGAGATCCACCGGCGCACCGATGCGCGCATCGGTCCACACGCGCCCGCCGAGCCGTTCGCGCGCCTCGAGCACGGTGACGTCGAAACCCGAATCGTGCAGCAGGCGCGCCGCGACCAGCCCCGCCATGCCGGCGCCGACGACGATGACGCGCTCGCGCCGGCCCTCGCCCATCGACCACGAGCCGGTCGTCATTGCAGCACCAGGGCGGGCAGCTTCTTCATGTCGTCGAACAGGAATGCGCCCGCCGCCGCCATTGCGTCGCGATCGGTGTGCGGCGCGCCGACGTATCCCAGCACCCGCATGCCCGCCGACGTCGCCGCCTGCACTCCGGGCACCGAGTCCTCGACCACGACGCAATCGAACGGCTGCTCGTTCATGGCGATCGCCGCGTGAAGGAAAAGATCGGGGAAAGGCTTGCCGCGCGCCACCTGGCTCGAGCTGAAGATGCGGCCCTCGAAGCGCGCCAGCAGGCCGGTGACGCCGAGCGACACCTTCATCTTGTCGAAGCCGCCGGAACTCGCGATGCAGGTGTTGACGCCGGCCGCCTCGATCGCATCGATCGCCTCGTTGATGCCCGGCACCGGCTGCAGCGGCGCATCGCGAAAAGCCTGCAACGTGTCAGCCTGCAGCCTGTGCACGAAATTCTCCGGCAGCTGACGGGCCAGCAGCCCTTCGATGATCTCGACGCACGCCTTGATCGACCGCCCCATCAGGCGGCGCATCGTCTCCTCGACCGACCAGTCGATCCCTTCGCGCTGGAGCGCGCGGGCGAACACGGTGTTGGAGAGCGGCTCGCTGTCGACCAGCACGCCGTCGCAATCGAAGATGACAAGCACGCCGGCGCTTGTATCAGAACGGCTTGTCACCCGCGACGGTGACCCGATTGCCGCTGCGCGTGTGCGGCCAGTAGTCCCACATGGCGCGGTGCTGGACGCAGCGATTGTCCCAGAAAGCGATCGAATTCTCCCGCCAGCGGAATCGGCACTGGAACAGCGGGTTTTCCATGTGCTCGTAGAGATAGCGCAGCATGCCGTCGCTCTCGTCGCGCGGCACGCCGATCAGGTGTCGGGTGAATCCGCGATTGACGTAAAGCGCCTTCCTGCGCGTCACCGGATGCGTGCGCACCACCGGATGGACGGCGCGCGGGTACTGGTCCTTCTCCGCGACGCCGAAGTTCTTGTAGAGCCCGCGATAGACCGATTCGCCGTCGTGGAACGCCGTCAGGCCCTCGAGATAGGCCTTCATGCGGTCCGACAGCGCATCGTAGGCCGCGTACATGTTGGCGAACAGCGTGTCACCGCCCTTCGGCGGACAGGTCTTGATGTAGAGGATGGAGCCCATCGGCGGCTCCTCGTCGCAGCTCACGTCGGTGTGCCAGCCCTCGCCGTTGGCGCGCGGGCTGTCCTTGTCGGCGTGGATGATCATCAGCTCCGGCCGGCCTTCTTCGTGCGGCGCGGCGGGATGGACGTGCAGGTCGCCGAACAGCCGGCCGAACGCCACATGCTGGTCGGGCGTGATGTGCTGGTCGCGAAAGAAGATCACGCAGTTCTCCGCCAGGGCGCGATGCACCTCGTCCTGCTGGCGGTTGCTGAGCGGCTGGCGGAGATCGATGCCGCCGATCTCCGCGCCGATGATCGGCGTCAGCTTGTCGATGGTTATGGTCTCGTAGGGCGCGCCCTCCTCCGCCTGGTGGCGGATGCGGGGGCCCTTGTTGCCGCGCAGGGATCCTTGCATGGCTCTCTCCTACTCCAGCCTTATATTGGCACGCCGGATAATGTTACCCCAGCGCTCCTTCTCGGAAACGGTGAAGGCGCCGAACTGCTCGGGACTCATCAGCTTCGGCGTCCAGCCCGCTTCGTCGAGCCGGGCCTTCACTTCCGGCATGGCCGCGACTTTACGGATATCAGCATTGATCTTTTGCACGATCTCGCGCGGCGTCCCCTTGGGCACGTAGTAGCCGGTCCAGGTCGTCAGCAGTACGTCGGGGTAACCCGCCTCGGCCGCGGTCGGCAGGTCGGCGAGCTGCGGGTAACGCTCGGTATCGGTCACGAACAGGCCTCTGAGCGCGCCGCGCTCGATCGCAATCTTGGCGTTGACCGTGTCGATCATCATGAACGAGAGCAGCCCGCTCTGCAGGTCGGGGATCGCCTGGGGGTTGCTCTTGTAGCCGACGTAGACGGCCTCGACCCCCGCCTCCATCTTGTAGAGCTCGGAGGCGACACGCGCCGGCAATGCACCTGCGCCGAAGTTGTTCCTGCCCGGCGTGGCCTTCAGCCTGGCCGTCAGCTCGGCCGCCGACTTGATCGGGCTCTGGGCATCGACCAGCAGCACGAAGGGCGAGGTGCCCATGCGGGTGACCGGCTCGAAATCGTTGACCGGATCATAAGGAAGCTTGTCGTACAGCGCCGGATTCACCGCCTGGGTCATTGCCGAGGTGGCGAAGATGGTGAGCCCATCTGGCCTGGCGCGTGCCACCGACTCGGCCGCCGGAATACCGTTGCCGCCGCCCTTGTTGTCGACCACCACCGGCTGGCCCCACAGCGCCGACAGGCGCTCGGCATAGAGCCGCGCGCCGAGATCGGCGGCGGCGCCGGCCGGGAACGGCACCACGACGGGGACACGCCCCGCCGGCCAGGACTGCGCTCGCAACGGCACAGCCGCCAGGCCAGGAGCGGCAAACACGAGTTGCCGGCGCAGCATCTTTGCTCGAATCATCGGCATGACTATAGCGTGAGCCAAGACTGCGGGGGAAACATGCCGACATTCGACGCTATCGCGGCGCAGACCGTGCGCAAGGCAGAACATCTCGAGCCAGGCTTCGTGCATGCGGCCGACATCGAAGCCGCGGCGAATAAGCTGAAGGGGCGCAAGAAGAAGCCCAACATCCTGATCTTCCTGATGGACGATGTCGGCTGGGGCGATTTCGGCTGCTATGGCGGCGGCGTCGCGGTGGGGGCGCCGACTCCCAACTTCGACAAGCTGGCGCGCCAGGGGCTGCAGCTCACCTCGTGCTACTCCGAGCCGTCGTGCTCGCCGTCGCGTGCCACCCTGCATACCGGGCGCGTGCCGAACCGTCACGGCCTGCACCGCCCGCCGATGTACGGCGAGCCGGGCGGCCTGCAGGGCGAGGTCACGCTGCCCCAGCTCCTCGGAGCAGCCGGCTATACGACCCAGGCGGTCGGCAAGTGGCACATCGGCGAGAACGTCGAAAGCCAGCCGCAGCATGTCGGCTACGACGACTTCTACGGCTTCCTGTCGGTATCGGACATGTACACCGAATGGCGCGACCCGCATTTCTTTCCAGAGATCGTCTACTCCGAGGCACGCACCGACTGGGTGAAGAACATGCCGTTCAATCGCTGCTTCGTGCATGCGACCAAGGGCAAGGAACTCACCAATGTCGAGGAAGTGACGATCCCCGTGCTTTCGTTGCTCGACGAAAAGTGGTGCGTCTATTCCCAGGAATTCATCAGAAAGCAGACGAAGAGCGACAAGCCGTGGCTGCTCTATCACTGCACGCGCGGCGCGCACTTCGACAACTACCCGCATGAAAAATTCCTCGGCAAGTCACCAGCCCGGCATCCCTACAAGGACACGCTGCTCGAGCTCGACGCCATCATGGGCCGCCTGGTCGAGACGCTGCGCACGACCGGCCAACTCGAGGACACGCTGATCTTCGTGTCGTCCGACAACGGCCCGCACATGGAAACCTGGC
The DNA here is from genome assembly GCA_964533955.1 of uncultured Reyranella sp. Taxonomy (GTDB): domain Bacteria; phylum Pseudomonadota; class Alphaproteobacteria; order Reyranellales; family Reyranellaceae; genus Reyranella. The sequence goes on from CAZHQA010000312.1 coordinate 4,495, forward strand.
CGGACAGCGCCTTCACGCCGTTCCGTTGCGCCAAGGGCTCGACATGGGAAGGCGGCGTGCGCGTGCCCGGGCTGATGTGCTGGCCGGGCACCATCGAAGCCGGCCAGCAGAGCGACGGGCTGTTCGACTTCAACGACATCCTGCCGACGGCACTTGGGCTCGCCGGCGCAACCGGGCTGATGCCGGCCGACCGCTACATCGACGGCGTCGACCAGACGAGCTTCCTGCTGGCGCCGGGCGGGCTTTCCAACCGCAAGTATCACTACTACTGGCTGTCGCAGACCTTTTCCGGCCTGCGCTGCGGCGAATACAAGATGGTACTGTCGGCGACGTCGGACGATCCGACCGATGCGGCCGGCCCAGGCGGCTTTACCGGTGTGCTCGAACGCTTCGCCTATCCCAGGCTCTACAACCTCTATCTGGACCCCAAGGAGCAGCACAATTACCTGACGCGCAAGCTCGCCTATGTCGAGGCGTTCCAGCTCGGCATCCGCGGCCATCTCGGCACCTTCCGGAAATACCCGCCAAAGAAGGTCATGGGCACCAGGGTGGCGGACCAGCGCGCCTGAGCGCGCGCTCGCATGACCCGGATTAATGACCCGCAAGAGATTCATGATCTGGAACGCGGAAGCCCTGTATGCCACCGTGGCAACACCATTTGGAGGTGTGCCATGAGCCAACTCGAGGTCGCCGAGAGGGACGTTGCGGCGGACGCGGAGAAGATTTCGTCGGTCTATGTGCCGTCGCTCCAACGCACCGAAGGGCAACCGCCACCGGTCGCAGCGAACGGCGGGCTGTCCTACATGTCGTTCGACAGGGACGGCGATGCGGGAACCGCCAAGGCGCTCGAGGACGCGCTCACCGAGATCGCCGGCGGCGAGGGCCAGCGCGTCATCGACATGATCGACAATGCGCCGCCCGGCCCGATCAAGACCCGGTGGGGCCTTGCGTTCCGCGACTACGACGAGTGCGTGAAATACATTCGTGAGTCGAACAGCATCAAGGCCCCAGAAGGTGGCGTGGCGCTGCCGCTGGCCTATACCGTCTACGAGCGGCCGAGCTATTCGGTCGTTCCCTCCAATGCTCTCTGGCACGATCCGTCGCGCGCCGAGATCGCGAAGGCCTTGCGCCAGAACGAGGAGGACAATCGGCGACGGAACCTCTATTTCCCGCAGGTGCTGCGCGACGCGCGGCGAATCGGCGAGTACTACCCGGGTCTCTCGCCCAACAGCCCCGAATGCATGGACCGGCTCGGCGTCTCGCTGGCGCATCTCGAGTCCAAATGCTCGAACTTCTACGATGCGGCGGAAGTGGAGCGTGTGTTCTATCCCGAGATCGAGAAGCTCCTGCTGGAATTCTTCCCGGGTGCCACCGATGCGCTGGTCTACAACCACGACGTCTTCGACAAGGACTACGCGGGCGACC
>CAZHQA010000313.1:0-5874 GCA_964533955.1 uncultured Reyranella sp.
TGGGTCAATCGCGTCGGTCTTGGCTTGTCCCCGAAATGTCCGACGAATAGGTCCCGCCCGCGCGGGGCCTTTCGTTTAACCCACCGTTACGTCGACCACCGTGTGCCCATCGAGAACTTCGGCAGCCCTCGCGCGGTCGAGATCGCCCTCCCAGGCGGCGATCACGGCGGTGGCGACGCAGTTGCCGATCAAATTGCCGGCGGCACGGGCCATGCCGATGAACCAGTCGACCGACAGCACCAGCACCAGGCCGATGGCCGGAATGGACGGCACGGCATTGAGCGTCGCCGCGAGGATCACGATCGCCGAGCCTGGCACGCCGTGCGCGCCCTTCGACGTGAGCAGCGAGATCCCGAGAACGAGCAGGAGGTCGCCCATGGACAGCGGTGTGTTGGTCGCCTGGGCGATGAACACCACGGCAAGCGTCAGGTAGACCGAGAAGGCGTCGAGATTGAACGAGTAGCCGGTGGGCACGACCAGGCCGACGACCGACTTCTTGATGCCCATGTGCTCGAGCTTGCGCATGATCTGCGGCAGTACGGCGTCGGACGAAGCCGTGGCCAGCACGATGGTCAGTTCTTCGCGCAGGTAGGACAGGAACTTGAAGATGTTCAGCCCGGCCATCTTCATGACGGTGCCGAGGATGACGACGACGAAGACCACGATCGCCACGTAGAACAGCACGACGAGGGACACGAGTTGCTGCAACGAGCCGACGCCGTAGCGGCCGACCGTATAGGCGACGGCGCCGAGCACGCCGAGCGGCGCCACCCTGACGATGAGCCCCATGGCCTTGAACAGCACGGTCGAGATGGCGTCGATCAGGCTGGTGACCTTCTCGCCCTTTTCGCCGACCAGGGCGAGACTCGTGCCGAAGATGATCGCAAAGAACAGAACCTGCAGGACATCGTTGCGCGCCAGCGAATCGACCGACGTCGTGGGAATGATGTTGAGGATGAAGCTGCCGACGCCTTCGCCCTGCAGCTTGTGTGCATTGGCGGCGTGGGTGCTGATCGCGCCGGCGTCGAGCTTCGACGGATCGATGTTCATGCCGTGGCCCGGACCGAACACGAAGGCGAGCACGATGCCCAACGCGAGGGCAATCGTGGTCATCACCTCGAAGTAGATCAGCGCCTTGACGCCGACGCGGCCGACTTTCTTGAGATCGCCCGCGCCGGCAATGCCGTGCACGACCACGCAGAAGACGATCGGCGCCACGATCATCGAAATCAGCTTGAGAAAGCCGTCGCTCAGCACCTTGAGCTGGATGGCGAAGCCCGGCTTGGCCATGCCGAGGACGATGCCCACGATCAGCGCGACGACGACCTGGAAGAAGAGCGATTTGTACAGCGGCGCCGACGCCTTCGGTGTCGAGGTCGGCTGGACGGCGACGGTCATGGATGGCGTCCTGTGCTTGTGGCCCAGTCGCCAGCCAGCAATCGCTGTGCCAGCCGTCAGGCGCGGCCCGCGTCGGCCTCGCGCTGGTAATAGAGCAGGTCGAGCTCGGGCGCCTTGTTGCCGAGGCTGGTCAGGATCATGTGCGCCTGTCCGCGGTGGTGAGTCTGGTGGTTGAACCAGTGCGCGAGTGCGGGCGCCAGCGGCTGCACGAACTCCTCCGGCGTCGACACGCGGCGGTAGCGGATGACGCCGGCGAATGCCGCCTCGTCGAGACCGTCAAGGTAGGACACGATGCGCCGGTCCTCGGCCTCGCGCGCCGTCCGCAGCTCGGCCAGCCGCTCGTGGAGGATGGCATCGAGCCGCTGCGGGGCCTCGCCCGTGCCGGTGAAGCGCTGCATCCAGATGCGGTCGGTCGCCAGCAGGTGGTTCAACGTGCCGTGCATCGATTTGAAGAACGCCCCGCGGTCGGCGCGGTAGTCGGCATCGGACAGCTTGGCGGCCGCCTCATAGAGGCGGCGGTTGGCCCAGGCATTGTAGCGGGCGAAGGTCGCGTAATGGGCTTTCATGCCCGCCATCTTGGCGTCGCGGCGGGCGGCCGCAAGATTGATTGATTGGGTCAACCATAATCAGCCGCAATAGCCTCGCTTGCCCGAATCGCGCAGCCAGAGCCGCACCAGGTGGCGTTTGCGCTCCGGCTCGGGATGGTCGACGAACTCGGTGCGCGCATGGCCGGTCGCGCGGTTGTTGACGTACTGGATCTGGCCCGCCTCGAAGTCGAGCTCGATCCGGAGCTCGGGCAGATCGAAGACCGACTGCACGGCAGCGAGCGCGGCGGCGGTCTCGTTGTCCATCCGCTCGCCGCGCAACTCGTAGCCGGCGTGGATCTCGCTCAGCGCCAGCCGCGCCTTGATCGTGCCGTCGAGCCCGCGCTCGAAGATCGGCGCGGCGAAGGTCGTGGGCTCGCCCGCATGATGCTCGGCGTGGCGGTCGTACCAGAACGGCTTGTAGAGCCGCGGCAACAGCTCGGGATAGCGCTCGCTCAGTGCCTGGTGGACCGTCGCCACGCTCATCACCTGGCTGACGCCGCCCTGTTTGGCGGGATGGAGGCAGAGCAGGCAGACATATTCCGGCGGTGTTGCATTGTAGGAATTGTCGTTGTGAAAGCGCAGGTCGACGTTGGTCACGGTCGGCCGGATGCCCGAGCCGGGCTTGAGCTTCGCCCCGGTGTCCCTGACGTCGTAGAACATCTGGCCCGTGATCTTCTGCGCCACCGGGCGGGCGAGCAGGCTCGACAGCAGCCAGTAGAGCGCGATCGCCTCGTCGCGGATCAGGTCGGCCATCGGCAGGCGGTCGAGCACGGCGAACATCGGGCCATCGCGTGTGACCCGGCGCACCTCGTCCATCGTGGACCGGCACGCCCTCAACTCGAAGTCCTTCGGATCGAGCAGGAAGGTAGGCACGGGTGCCCGCCTGAGTTCGTCGCGCACCATGCGCAGCTCGGTCAGCGCCGCGTCGGGCAGCCTCACCGTCCAATCGGCGCGGCGGAGGGACCGACGGGTCCAGGCCTGGATCGTGTCGGGCATCAGAAGCCGAAGGCCCGGCGAACGTTGCCGCCCAGCAGTCCGGCGCGGGCAGGGGCCGGCACGGCCTCGACCATCTCCTCCAGCGCCTCCAGGTAGTCGCCGGTGTGGTCGGGATGCGGGTAGTCGGACGCCCAGAAGAAGCGATCGGCGCCGTATGTGCTCATCATGGCGGGCAGCGTGCGCTCGTCGGGATCGCCCGACACCCAGACCTGTCGGCGGAAATAATCGCTCGGCCTCTGCTTCAGCGGCGCGCGGCCGCCGAGATGGGTCGCGGTCGATACGCCGTCGAGCCGGTCGAGCCAGTAGCCGATCCAGCCCGCGCCGCATTCCAGCAGCACGAGCTTGAGCTTGGGGAAGCGATCGAAGGTGGCGAAGTCGAAGAAAGTGGTGAAGGCCTGGCGCACGCCTTCGCCGGCGGTCACCGAGGCGAGCAGGGTCAGGCGATGGCCGTTCTCGAAGCGTGGCGAGCGCAGCTCGAAGGGCTCGAACGCGGGATGGATGGCGATAGGCACGTCGAGCTCGACTGCCTTGGCATAGACCGGGTCGTGCACGGGATCGCCATGCGCCTTGTGCGTCCAGGTGAAGGGCACGACGAAGGCGCCGCGGCAGCCGTCCTTGACCGCGCGCTCGAGCTCGACGGCCGCCGCCGCCGGATCGCCGAGCGACAGGTGGGCGATCGGGATCAGGCGGCCCTGCGAGGCGCGGCAGAAATCGGCAACCCAGCGATTGTAGGCACGGCAGTAGGCCTGGCTCAGCTCGACGTCGGCCAGCTCGGACTCCCACAGGATGCCGAGCGTGGGGTAGAGCACCGCCGCTTCGAGGCCTTCGGCGTCGAGGAGCTTGAGCCGTTCCGCCGCGTCGCAGGCGCCGAACGGCATGTTGGCGGCGTAGGTCTTGTCGGGGTGAGGGGTGAAGGCCTCGAGGTCCTTCTGGCCCATGCGGCCGAGCGTTGCCGGGTAGCCGCGGCGCGTGCGCTTGCTCGGCATGCCGCCGATCTCGAGATACTCCAGGCCGTTCTCGTCGCGCCTGATGCAGAGCGCGCGGTCACGGTATCTCGCTTCTATGTAGTGCTGCCAGAGCGAGGCATCTTCGAGCAGGTGCCCGTCGGCATCGACGGCGCCGCGAAACTTCAGATGGTGGACTGCACCGGGGTCGAACACAGGCCGCATCAGCGTTGCTCCCTTATCGCTCCTCGCCGGCGATCAGGCCGTAGAGCATGACGCTATGCCAACGGCCGTCCTTGAACCAGCGGTCACGGATCGGGCCGCCCTCGCAGCGAAATCCCAGCCTCCTGGCGAGCGCGATCGACGGCTTGTTCTCGGCGCGCATCAGCGCTTCGACCTTATGGACCTTGAGCTTGCCGATCAGATAGCCGAGCAGCGCGCGACCGGCCTCGGTCATGTAGCCCTTGCCCTGGCGCGCTGGCAGGATCAGCCAGCCGACGTCGACGCGCCGTTCGTGGCGGTCACGGCGATGGTAATTGATCATGCCGATCAGGCGGCGGGTCTTCTTCTCCTCGATCGCCCACAGCACGTATTGCCCGGGATGGTAGGCGACGTGCCAGCGCAGCAGGCGCCGGGTCTCCTCGAGCGATGGACTGTGATCGGTCCCCCAGTAGCGCAGGTTCTGCGCATCGCCGTAGAGCGCGTGCAGCCCCTTGAGGTCGGCCGCCCGGAAAGGCCGCAGCCGAAGCCGCTCGGCCTCGAGAATTGGGGCTGCCTTGGGAGTGCCGGCCATGCGTTAGACTAGGAGCGGAGGCGGCCCATGACCAAGGTAATCGGCATATTGACCAGCGGCGGCGATTGCGCCGGGTTGAACGCCACGATACGCGCCGTCGCCTTGCGCGCCCACCATGGTTACGGCTGGAAGACCGTCGGCATCAGCCACGGCACCCTCGGCCTGTTGCGCCGGCCGGTTGCCGCCGAACCGCTCGATCCGGCCAGGCTCGACGCGGCCCTGGCGCGCCAAGGCGGGACCTTCCTCGGCAGCACCAATCGCGGCGATCCGTTCGCCTATCCGATGCCCGATGGCAGCCGGAAGGACCGTTCGGCCGAGATGCACGAGGGCCTGCGCGAGCTGCATATCGATGGGCTGATCGGCGCCGGCGGCGACGGCAGCCTCGACATCCTGCGCCGCCTGCTCGCCCCGACCGGCCTCGCCTTCATCGGGATCCCGAAGACCATCGACAACGACGTCTTCAACACCGAACGTGCCATCGGCTATTCGACGGCGGTGGCGATCGCGACCGAAGCGCTCGACCGCCTGCAGCCAACCGGCGCCAGCCACGACCGTGTCATGGTTCTGGAGGTGATGGGCCGCGACGCCGGCCACATTGCCATGGCGGCCGGAATCGCCGGCAGCGCCGACATCGTGCTGCTGCCCGAAGTGCCCTGGCGGCTGGCCAATGTCGTGCAGCGCATCGCCAGCCTGCGTCAGGCCGGCCGCACGTCGGCCCTCGTCGTCGTGGCCGAGGCGGCCGGACAATCCGACGAGGAGGTGGACACCGTGGACGATGCGCCTGCCCACGCCGGCGTCGGCGCCTGGCTGGCTCACCGGCTGATGGCGGCGACGGGCTCGGAGGCGCGCGCCACCGTGCTGGGCCACGTCCAGCGCGGCGCCATGCCAACCGCCGAGGACCGGCTGCTGGCCGCGGCGTTCGGCGTGCGCGCGGTCGATCTCCTGGCGGCCGGCAAGTCCGACCGCATGGTCAGCTGGTGGAACCACACGGTGATCGACGTGCCGCTGGAGGAGGTGATCGGACGTTCGCGCACGCTTGATCCCGATGGCGCGATGATCCGCACTGCCCGCGCGCTGGGCATCTGCCTCGGCGATACGGCTTAGTCTTACTGAGTCAGAAGGCCACAGGGTAGCGGTGTAGGGGCTGCGGTATTTT
>CAZHQA010000314.1:0-5600 GCA_964533955.1 uncultured Reyranella sp.
AACAGCTCCTCGAACGGCGAGCCCGGCGGCAGCTGCGGCATGTCGCGCAGCCGTGGGCCCTGCTGCGGCACATTCTGGGTGGTGGTGATGTTGACCACGGTCGGCATCAGCACCTCGACCAGGTCGGCAAAACTCGCCGGCGCATCGCGCGCCTCGGCCGGGGCCACCATGATCGGCTGGACAAACGCCAACGCCACGGCGGTTCCGGCAATCATGGCCGTCCGCCTCGAAAAACCACAAAAACCCGAGAGAATCACGACCGACCTCCAACGGCGCTCAAGGCCAAAAAGTCGGAAACGGGCCGGCGCCGCGCGTTCTATTGACTGTCTACATGGCGGCCGATTGTGGCGCAAATAAAGAGGCCGTTATGTTGCTGGATATTTCAGCCATTTGACGAAATGAGCGAAAAAGCCGGGCGGCGTTGCAGCCCGGCAACAGCTTTGTCTCGCCCTATTTCTTGGCCCCGCCCGGGGGTTCGTTGAAGAAGCGGAAAAAGTCGCTGTCCGGGCTGAGGATCATGGTGGCACCGGTCGCGAAGGCCTGCTTGTAGGCCTCCATGCGCCGCCAGAAGCCATAGAAATCCTTGTCCCGGCTGAAGGCGTCGGCGTAGATCTTGGTCGCCTCGCCGTCGGCCTCGCCCATGGTGATCTGGGCCTTGAGGCCCGCGTCGGCCTTGATCACGGCAACCTCCCGGTCGGCGGTCGCTGTGATGCGTTGCTTCTCCTCGTCGCCCTCGGCGCGCAGCTGGCCGGCCTCGCGCTCGCGATCGGTCTTCATGCGATTGTAGACAGATTGCGAGTTGGCCGGCGGCAGGTCGGCGCGCATGAGCCTCACGTCCACCACCTCCACACCCCAGCCGGTGGTCTTGCTGTTGACCCGCTTGGTGATCTACTCCATCAGCCCGGCACGCTGCTCGGTCAGCACCGCGTGCAGCGGCACGCCGCTCAGCACACCTCGGATCTCGGAGTTGATCAGCGGATCGAGATTGCCTTTCAGGGTCACCTCGCCGCCCGGCACGCGCTCGACGTACAGGCGGGCATTGACGATGCGATAACGGGCATAAGCGTCGACCACCAGCCGTTTCTGGTCGCCAGCAATGATCTCGAAGGGCCGCGCCTCGTAGTCGAGCAGCCGGCTGTCGAGGCGGATAATGTCCTGGATCAGCGGAACCTTGGCGTACAGGCCGGGCTCGGTCTTGGCCTTGCCGACCAGAGCGCCAAATTGGCGGACCAGTACCATGCTCCTGGGATCGACGGTGTAGAAGGTCTGGGTGAGCAGGAAGACCACGACCGCGGCCAGGACCAGCAGAATGATGGAACGGTTGCTCATCGCGTGCCTCCCTGGACCTGAGGCTGGGCAGGGGCTTGGCGTGGCGGCGCCGGTGGCTGCGACTGGCGCAGGTCGGGCAAGGGCAGATAGGGCAACACGCCGGTAGCCGTGCCGTTCTTGTCGACCATCACCTTGTTCACATTGCGCAGCACCTCCTCGATGGTTTCCAGATAGAGCCGCTCGGTCGTGATGTCCTTGGCCTTGTTGTACTGCTCGTAGACCTGGTCGAAGCGCTGGACGTCGCCCTTGGCGCGGGCAACGGTCGAGGCCTTGTAGCCCTCGGCGCGCTGCACGATCGAGGCGGCCTCGCCCTTGGCGCGCGGCACCACCTGGTTGCGGTAGGTGTTGGCCTCGTTGATGGCGCGCTCCTTGTCGGCGCGGGCGGTCTGCACGTCGCGGAAGGCTGCCAGCACGTCCTGGGGCGGATCGGCCCGCTGCAGCTGGACCTGGCTGATCAGGACGCCGAGGCCGTACTCGTCGAGGATCTTCTGCATCAGCTCCTTGGTGTCCTGCTCGATCTTCGGCCTGCCCTCGGTCTGGGCGTACTGGAAGTTGGACTTGCCGATCACCTCGCGCATGGCGGCTTCTGCGACATTGCGCACGTTCTCTTCGCCGTTGCGCACCAGGAACACCCACTTGAAGATGTCCTTGATCTGCCAGAAGACGGTGAACTCGACGTCGATGATGTTCTCGTCGCCGGTCAGCATCAGGTTGTCGCTCGACGTCTCGCGTGAGCCGCTACGATAGGCGCCGCCGCCGCCGGTGAGCGAGCCGATCACCGTGCGCCGCTGATCCTGCACGTTGACCACGATCACCGTACCGATGGGCGTCGGCAGATTGTAATGCAGGCCCGAATCCACCGGGCCGCCGTAGGGCTTGCCGAACAGCAGCTGGATGGCCTGCTGGTTGGGCTGCACGCGGAAGAAGCCGGTCAACAGCCAGATCACGACCGCTGCCAGCGCGATCAGCAGAATGCCCTTGTAGGAGCCGAAGCCGCCCGGGATCAGGTTGCGCAGGCGCTCCTGGCCCTTGCGGATGACATCCTCCATGTCGGGCGGCCGGCGCGATCCGAATGGGCCGCCGCCTCCGCCGCGATTTCCGCCGCCTCCGCCGCCGCCCCACGGACCGCCGCTGTTCCCGCCGCCGCCTCCACCACCGCCCCAGGGGCCGCCGCTATTGTTGTTCCACGCCATCCATCACCTCGAGCGCCGCCGCGGGACTTTGCTTTCACGCCGGGCTGCATATATGTGACGACAGCCATACCAGCAATCAAGCGGCGACAGAACATTGCCGGGGCCGCCGGCAACCGGGAGCAAGCGAACTTGGCGGAAATCACCGAATCAGCCGTGCGCGGCGTGCTTGAGACTGTCATCGACCCCGTGAGCGGGCGCAGCGTCGTGGCTTTGGGCATGGTGAGCGGCATCGCCACGCGGGGCGGTCACGTTGCCGTGACCCTCGAGGTCGACCCGGCCCGGGGCTCCGCCCTGGAGCCGTTGCGCCAGGCCTGCGAGCAAGCGGTGCGCGCCATGCCCGGCGTCCTGTCGGCCACCGCCGTCATGACCGCCGAGCGGGCCGCCCCGAAGGCGCCGGCGCCACCCCAGCAGCGTGGCCACTCCCATGGCCAGGCCGCCCCCGGCGGCGGGCGCATCGACGTGGCCGGCGTGAAGCACATCATCGCCGTGGCGTCGGGCAAGGGCGGCGTGGGCAAGTCGACCACGGCGGTGAACCTGGCGCTCGGCCTGGTGGCCAACGGCGTCAGCACCGGACTCCTGGATGCCGATATTTATGGCCCGTCGATGCCGCGCATGCTGGCGGTCAAGGAGAAGCCCGAATCGGTCGACGGCAAGCTACTGAAGCCGATCGAGAAATATGGGATGCGCACCATGTCGATCGGCTACATCGTCAACGAGGACACGCCGATGATCTGGCGCGGCCCCATGGTGTCGAGCGCGCTCGAACAGATGCTGCGCGACGTCCAGTGGGGCGAATTGGACGTCCTTGTGGTCGACATGCCGCCCGGCACCGGCGATGCGCAGCTCACGCTTGCCCAGCGCGTGGCGCTGTCGGGCGCGGTGATCGTCTCCACTCCCCAGGACATCGCCCTGGTCGATGCGCGCAAGGGGCTTAACATGTTTCGCAAGGTCGCCGTACCGGTGCTCGGCATCGTCGAGAACATGAGCTACTTCCTGTGCCCCCATTGCGGCGAGCGCTCGGAGATCTTCGGCCATGGCGGGGCGCGCCAGGAGGCCGACAAGCTCGGCGTGCCGTTCCTGGGCGAGATCCCGCTGCATCTCGACATCCGCACCACGTCCGACAGCGGCCATCCGATCGTCGTGGCCAAGCCGGACAGCCCGCACGCGCAGGCCTACAAGAACATAGCCGGCCGGGTGTGGAAGCAGCTCACTGCCAACCAGCGCGGGCCGCGCGCTGCCCCGCGCATCGTCGTGCGCTGAGCCCCGATCTTTTCGTCTTACTTTTGGTAACTAGCGCCGTCGGGCGGCCCGCCTCGGCTTTTTCGCCGGTTTGCCGATCATGCCGTGCACGCCAATCATGGCCCCCGCCACCAGTTCGAGCGCCAGGAAGCGGCGCTGCTCGACCCAGCCTGGCAATTGGAGGTGGAGCGCCAGGTCGCGGCGAAAACCGAATTGATTGTAGTATTCGGGATCGCCGACCAGGACGATGCGGCTGTGGCCCTGCATGCGCGACTGCGCCATCGAATGCCACATCAGCGCCTTGCCGTAGCCCAGCCCACGCAATTCGGGTGAGATCGAGAGCGGTCCCAGCAGGACGGCGGGCCAGCGCCCGTTGATCAGGATCGGCCAGTTGCGGATCGAGGCGACCAGGCGGCCCGTCTGATCGAGCGCCACGAAGCAGAGATCCTTGATCGGCGACACATCCTCGCGCAGCCGATAGACCGTCTTGTGCAGGCGGTCCGGCCCGAAGGCCGCCGCCGTCATCTCTTCGATCGCCGCGGCGTCGCGCGCCCGCTCGGTGAGGAGCCGCAGGCGACCGGGATCGCGCATCGGGCCGGCGGCCATCTAGGAGGGCAGACCCAGTGCCGCCATAAGCTCGCGCCATTCGCGCGGATTGAGACCGCTCGACCTCTGATCGACCTTTTCGCCGGCGATCATGCGCTGGACGGCGGCCAGACCGGTCTTCGAGAGATGGGCGCCGCCCATCCGGTACTCCATGAAGGCGTCGTGGCAGATCGGGCACCAGCGCTTGAGGGTGTCGATCATCACCTCGGCATAGACTCGGATCTCGTACTGTGCGTGGGCGTCGGCGCGCAGGGACAGGAAGTGCATGAGGTTGTGCAGGTTGGTCTTCCAGTACCACTGGGTATAGAAGGCGAGCGACAGGTTCATGCGGGCGAGCTCGCGCGCCAGCCCCGACCGTTCCGGGTCGAGCGGCGCGCCCGCCTCGCCCTCGTTCAGCATCTCCAGATAGTGCTCGTAGACCAGTTCGGCGTCCTTCTTCAGGAGCGAGAAGACCCGCTCGGCCTCCTTGCCGGCCAGCACCTGGTCGCGGCCCTGCCGGTTGGCCTGGCTTTGTGCCGCCAGATGCTCGGGCCGGGGAATGTAGAATTCGTTGTCGAGAATGGAGTAGCGGGCCGAATATTCGTTCACGTTGGCGGTGCGGTGACGAATCCATTGCCGGGCCACGAAGATCGGCAGTTTGACGTGGTACTTGATCTCACACATCTCGAACGGCGTGGTGTGGCGATGCCGCATGAGATAGTTGAGCAGGCCTCGGTCCTCGCTGACCTTCTTGGTGCCACGGCCGTAGGACACGCGGGCGGCCTGCACGACCGCGGCATCGTCGCCCATGTAGTCGATCACACGCACGAAGCCGTGGTCGAGCACCGGCAGAGCCTTGAACAGGATCTCCTCGAGCGCCGGCGCGACGGGCCGCAGTGTCTTGCTGGAACCGTCGCGGGCCTGGTCGATCTCGGCCTGCTGGTCGGTGGAGAGGGCCATCGTTGTTGTCCTTGCTTGGCGGCGGACTCTATGGGCCGAGGGTTCCGCCGGCCATGGGGAAAAATTCTCGCGGCCGACACCGCCTTCAAAAACCCCGCCCGAGCGCCTATATTGGTCGTGTCGGGAAACCGACTATGGCGATAAACGCCGCGTGGCATAAGCGTTTCGGACCCGGGGGCAGTACCCGGCGCCTCCACCAACGGGGGCGAAACAGGATCGACGAGCGTGGTAAAGGCGCGGTTTTTGCCCGGTATGGTTCCGCCGTGACGGGCCATTCACAAGTGCTAACGATAA
>CAZHQA010000315.1:0-5550 GCA_964533955.1 uncultured Reyranella sp.
GCCTGGCCTACGGCGCGTTATGCAGTCATGAGCGGCGATTCCGCCGCCGGCACGAATGCTCTCAAATGTGCAAAGCCCAAATTGACCCCCGAACAGCGGGCGGAGCGCAAAGCGCAGAGGCAACAGCACCTGGCGCAGGGCACCGCCCATCGGTCGGCGAAGACTCCCGAACAAAAGGCCCAGGCTGCGGCACGCCGCGCAGCGGCGTGCAAAAGCTAGGCGCGGTGATCGCTCGCGGTCGACCCGACCGGCGTTGGATAGTAGAAGCATCTGCGAACTCCCGGGCGGGACCGCATGACAACATCGCCTTATGCTGGATTGCCGAAGCGCCAGTTCTGGCGAACCGGAGTGCGCGAGGCCGATTGGTCGACGATCGATGATCTCTATCGCAAGAAATTTCCGATCGAGAACACGACCAGGATCATGACGGCGGGGAGCTGTTTTGCGCAGCACATCGCCTCGCATCTCAAGGAAAACGGATACCTGGTCCTCGACGAGGAGCCGGCCCCGCTCGGCGTCTCCTCCCTCACCGCCAGGAATTTCGGCTACGGTCTCTATTCGGCTCGATACGGCAACATCTACACGGCACGCCAGCTGCTGCAGCTCATCCGGGAGGCATACGGCCGAACCACGCCGACCGACATCGTCTGGGAAAAGGATGGGCGCTACTACGATGCGCTGCGTCCGGGCCTCGAGCCGCAGGGGCTCGATTCACCGGACGAGGTGTTGGCTCACCGCGAGGACCATCTTGCCCGCGTGCGGGCGGTCGTCGATCAGGCCGACCTGCTGATCTTCACCTTCGGCCTCACCGAGGCCTGGGTGCACAGGCAGAGCGGCACCGTCTACCCGACCGCACCGGGAACGATCGCTGGCACGTTCGATCCGTCGGTGCATGCCTTCGTCAACTTCACTTACGAGCAGGTATTGGCGGATTTCGAGCGCATGCGTCGGTTCGTCCGACGGTTCCGGCCCGGCCTGCGCTTTCTCCTGACCGTGTCGCCCGTGCCGCTCGCCGCGACCGCCGTGGACGATCACGTCCTCAGCTCGACGATGCACTCGAAGTCCATCCTGCGGGCCGTCGCGGGCGCGCTGACGCAGCGCTATCCGGACGTCGACTACTTTCCGTCCTACGAGATCGTCGCCTCTCCCTTCGTCGGATCCTTCTACGACGACTCGAAGCGCTCGGTGACCGCCGAGGGCGTTTCGGCCGTCATGAGCATCTTCTTCCGCGAACACGGCACCGTCGCTCCCGCGGAAGCCGACGCGCAGCGGATCGATTCCAGGACTGGACGGGAGATGGTGAGACCGTCCGACGTGGGCAGCGGTACCCTTGCGGCGCTGCGCGACGAAGTGATCTGCGAGGAGATCCTTCTCGAGGCTTTCGCCCCCTGACGCCGTACCCGGTCCGCTTGCCGGCTACGATGCGGCCAGGATGGCCTGCAGTCGCCGGGACGCGGCTAGGATGGCGCCGTCGAAGCCTGAGTCCGACGGCCCCGTCACCATCTCGACACTCGGGCTCCAGGTGCCCGTCACACCATCGGGCCGGGCCCGCCACAGCATCTCCGACGGATGCGACACGGCGAGCGTCCGGGCACCGACGGCCCCCGCGAGATGCATCGTCGTGCCAGGGACGGTGACGACGCAATCGAGCTCGCACATCAGGGCGGCGACCGAGTCGAGGTCGTCCCGCGTGTTCAGGCCCGGCATTTCGACGACGCGGCCATTGCCCGCGAGCGCGGCGATCTCGGCCGGCACTTCCGCGCCGAACTGAAGGCTGACGATCGGTCCCTGGCAAACGTCGAACACCGCCGCCCAGTCCTCGAGCCTCGTGAACTTGGCACTGCGGGAATAGTTGATGCGGCCCGAACGCCAGAACAGCCCGACCCGGGGTCGAGGCCCGAGGCGCTCGAGCTCCCCGCGCCATTTCGCGCGCAATGCGGGATCGGTCTCGAACGTCCTGGGGCGCGAGGGCAGATCGTTCACGGTCCGCACGAACATCGCCTGGAGATCCTCGGTGAGGACGACCTTGTCGAACCGGTCGATGTCCGACCACACGCCGGCGGCGAGATGGCGACGCAGGAACTCGGGAACCGGCGAATCGCGCGGGACAGGAGCCACCTTCTCCGTCCCCACCACGACGAAACCATCGCGATGGCGCGCAACGAGCCCGGCAATGCGGCGGTCCACCACGATCGTGCATGACCTCGCGATCGCGCGGACACGGTCGACAAGCTCCATGAGGCGGATCTCGTCGCCAAGCTCGGCATTGGCAACGATGAGCACCGCTGCGCCGGCGAGACGTTCCGGCGGCTCGTCGGGTTGTATCAGCCTGTGCAGGAGCCTGCCGGCCCGAAGGCGTCGATCCCAGTTCCAGTCCAGGCTGAAGGCATCGGCGTAGCGCCCCAGGGCCTGGCCCGCGAGGCGAAGGTTGCGTTCGAGGAGATCGAGCCTTCCTGCCGCCGACAGGCTCTCGAAGGGCGCCACCAAGCCATCGCGGTCGGCCCGCAGGAGCGCCAGTCGCGTGCGCCAGACGTCTTGTTCAGGCTGCTCCTCCGGCGACCAACGGCGCTCCTCCAGCGCGCGCGACGCCAGGGCCGCGTCGTTGGTGCTGATTCCGATGTCGAAAGCCGCATCGGCGATGGCCGGGTCCTGGAAATCGGTGAGTCGCGCGAGCAGCCCGGCGGCCTGGTCGACGCACATCAGGCGGATGAGGACGCGCACGCAGTCCGCCGTTTCGGCCGGTCGGGCATCGGCGTGCGCCACGGCGAGCGGAGCGATCTTCCTGCCGACCTCGACGACCTGGTTGGGCTCGAGGTGCCGGGCCAGCAGACTCGCCGCGCCGACATTCGACGGAGTGTCGACGAGGAGATCCTGCAGGATCGCCACGGCCTCCGACGGCTCGCCCACGTTGAACAGGGCGCTCGCCTTGCGACGCAATGCGCCCGCCTGGCCGGGCGCCAGCTCGAGAACGAGATCGAGCAAGCCGATGGCGCGTGACCAGTTGTGCGCGCCGAGCGCCGCCTTCGCCGCCCCATTGAGTGTCCTGCTGACGTCGCCGGCAACGGCCGTGCCGCGAGCCTCACGGGCCAGTGCCGATGAAAGGACGGGCAGGCGATCGTCGTTGGCTTCGGCGAGTTGCTTCATGCGGCGGGTCAGCGCTCGCATGATCCTCGGCGCCGTCAGGGGCAGGGCCGCCACTTCGGCGAGGAACTCCTCGCGAGTCGACTGCAAGGCCGTCATGAGCTTGTCGATCCGGCGCTCGCCCCGGTCGGCCTTGTCGGGCCTCTCGCCTCTGTCGGCCTTCCGAGCCGCCGGCGTCATGGCGGCAGATGATCGGCGACGATTCTGGGCCGCGGCCTGGCCTCGATCAGGGCCTTGACCAGTTCGAACCCATCCCTGTCGTCGATGTCCATGCCGGTAATGCGCGATTCGACGATGGGCACGATCCGGCGGCCCATGAAGAGCGTGCGATTCGCCACCCACCCGCGGTGCCGGAAGATCTCGAGATTGTAGGGGAAGTACGTCTTGACCAGCGTCGTTCGCGGGATCTTGGAGAGATGCGGCGGCCATTCCTTGAGCAGAGGCTCGAGGAAGCCGTCGGCGTTGATCACCTGCAGGCGCGCATCGCCCTCGCTGACCAGGCGCACCGAATCCACCTCGGGCCGCGTCCGCAGGATCTCCAGTCCTTGGAGGACGGCGTCGACGCGGCGAAAGGGACTGGTCGGCTTCAGCCATACCCATACGTCCGGAAGCTCGATGCCGTGCTGGGGCAGCCGCGTGTTGAGGTCGTCGAGGATGTCCTCCTCGCGCGCCGTGTCGGAACTCGCGAATCCGGCGCGCAGGAACGGGCATTCGGCACCACAGCCGCGGGCGATCTCGGCATAGCGCTCGCTGTCGGTGCTGACCAGAACACGGTCGATCTTGAGCGCCAGGCCGAAGGCGATGGCGTAGTCGATCAGCGGGCGCCCGCCGATATCCATGATGTTCTTGTCGGGAAGTCCCTTCGATCCAGACCGGGCAGGCACCAGCGCATAGACTCGCACAGTCGTACTCCCGTTTCCAAATCCGGCAACTCAGCTGCTGCAACTGCGACGCTGCGAAAGCCTACAGGATTGGCGCGCACCGATCCAAGTCTCGGAATGGCGGCCGCAGGCCGCGCACGTGTCAGCGTGTCGCGCCGGAACCGGACACATCCGGCGGCGCCGCCGGGTCAAGCCGCGACCTCAACCAGGCACCGACGCCTTTGACCGCCAAGCGCCCGTATTCCTCATTCATGTGGCGGCGATCGTCCTTGCGGTACGCCTTATAGGGATGGCCGGGACCGTCCGCCGGCCGGGGCCTCGGCCTGTAGATATTGACGGCACCTCGGGCATGGACAGGGTTCGTGAAGTGCTCGTGCACGATCGTCTGTTCGGATTGCCGCAGGATGTCCACGGACAGGGGCGCGAACGTGTCGTTCAAATGCCGGCCATAGGCCGCATGCAGGAAACCGACGTGAGCCCCGGTCCACGCGTCGCCCCATTCCTCTCCATCTTCGGTGATGGCGTGGCTGGGCAGCGGTTCCGGAACGAGCAGCGTCGGCAGCACGGACACTTCGCGAATCCTGGCTGCGACCAGGCGGGCGCCGCAGCGCAGCAGCACCTCGGCGGCCGCTGCGTCGAAAGCCGCTCGCGACAGCAGCTGCTTGCCCGGGCCTCGATGCATCAGCAGCCGATGATGGTGATAGATCAGTCCCATGTGCATGAACGTCGCGCCCAGTCCGACGATCACGACAGCGTGGTAGTCCGCAATGAAGACCTCTTCCTTGCCCCCGGGAGCGGGCACGATGACCCTTTTCGCCGTCTCGCTTCCGGGTCGCAGCCAGCCTTCGTCGACTTCCAGATCAGCGGTCCACAGCTGGTTGATCGGCATGTAGTCGATCGAATAGCCCGCCAGGTCCTGCGGCCACCGATCGAGCGCCAGCTTCAGGCATCCCAATTGGGAATTGCCGATGAAGAGCAGTCGCGGACGCGAAGCCATCCCCTGCATTCCGGACTTTCCGCCGCGTCAGGTTTCGTTCTCATCCTGGGCGGATGATTTTCTCAGCAGCTCCTCGAGACGAGCCTGCAGGTCCGCGACGCTACGCCTTATCTCGCCCATCTCGTCGCCGGCCCGGTTGTTCGCCTTCTCGACTCGGTCGAAGCGCTTGGCCATCCGCTTCAGCTCACCGACCAGCCCGCGCATCGGATTAGGATTGGCATAGCCCATGCCCACCGACATGAAGAGCGGGTTGCAGCGTCTCGCGAAGGGACGGCCCGCCTGGTCGTAGATGCGAAACAAGGCATAGCCCAGCGGCTCGAGGTATTCCTTGAAGGCCTCCAGCGGGACGTGAACCCGGTTCGTTGGGTTCAATCCGGCTTCGACTTGCACGAAATCGATGCGGTTTTCCTTGAGCATCGTGCGGAAGCCGGCACACACCTTCAGGTCGTAACCTTCCGCGTCGATCTTCAGGTAATTGATCTGCTGAATGCCGTGCTCTTCGCAGAAGTCGTCGCCGCGCACGACGGTGAC
>CAZHQA010000316.1:0-3136 GCA_964533955.1 uncultured Reyranella sp.
GTCAAGCACGTGACCTACGAGGTCACCGATCCTACGGTCGATTCGCAGATCATCCAGATCAAGGCGTCGGGGGCGAACGTGTTCTTCAACATCGCCACGCCCAAGTTCGCCGCCCAGGCGATGCGCAAGGTGGCCGACCTCAATTGGCAGCCGGTCCACTACGTCAACAACGTCTCGGCGAGCGTCGGCACCGTGATGAAGCCGGCGGGCTTCGACAACGTGCAGGGTGTCCTGACCGCGGCCTACGTCATGGATCCGACCGATCCGACCTGGACCGACCACGAGGACATGAAGGCGTTCAAGGCCTGGATGACCAAGTACCATCCGACGGCGCATCTCGCCGACCTCGGCAACGTCAACGGCTACACCGTCTCGTTCCTGATGGCCGAGACCTTGCGGCGCTGCGGCGACACGCTGACGCGGGCCAACGTCATGAAGCAGGCCTCGAGTTTCCAGAGTTTCCGGGTGCCCATGCTCCTGCCCGGCATCACGGTGTCGACAAGCCCGACCGACTACTACCCGCTCCAGGCGGTGCAGCTCGCGCGCTTCAAGGGCCAGACCTGGGCGCTGTTCGGCGACATCCTGCGCGCCGAGAGCAGCTGAGTGAGGCGCGGCAGGGTCGTCGCGGCGATCGGCGGCGTCGCGCTCGCGGGCGTTGCCGCTGCGGCAGAAGGCTCCGTCACGCGCTATCACCTTGCTGCCGACGCCGGCAATCGCGGCAGATGCGAATTCCTCGACCCGGTGCTCGCGCGCCTGCACACCGTCACGGTGAGGCACGGCGACGTCGAGATCACGTCGGCCGGCGGGATAGAAGGCCGCATGACGGAGATTCGGCGAGGGGTCTACGGCGTGGTATTCGAGCTGTCGGGCCTGCGCCTCGATGTGGTTGCCGACCTCTCGCCGGCCCATCGAATGCTCACGGTCGCGGACCGCCAGTCGGGTTGCCGGTGGCAGGCCGATCCCGAGTAGCGTCTGTCGTGGGGGCGTGATGTTTCGTCGAGGAGTGCTGCGAGGTCTGGCGGCGGGCATGGCGACAGCTTCGCTCGCGGCCTGCGGCGCTGCCGAGCGGCTGGTGTCGCTGCCCGAGAGGCTGCGCAGCGCGGCGTCATTCCACGGCCTGCCGGCGAACGCGCGGTTTGTCCTCGACCGCAACGACGATGACCGGCTTGCTCGTACGGCGGTCGTGGCTCTGCGCCGCGAGCTCGATTACGCCAGCCAAACCGGCGTCAAGGAGCTGCCGCCGGCGGCCTATCTTGCGATCTCGGGTGGCGGCGAGAACGGCGCCTTTGGCGCCGGCATCCTGACGGCGTGGAGCGATGTCGGCACTCGGCCGGAGTTCAAGGCTGTGAGCGGCGTCAGCACCGGCGCGCTTATCGCACCCTTCGCCTTCCTAGGATCGACCTATGACAAGGATCTCGAGCGTTTCTACACGACGATAGACCAGAGTCAGGTGATGATCTCGCGCGGCCTGATCAAGGGCGTGCTGGGCGATTCGCTGTACGATTCGACACCGCTCCTTCAGCTGATCCGCGGTGTCCTGACGCCGCCGTTCGTGGCGGCGATCGGCAGGGAATATGCCGAGAAGGGCCGGTTGCTGATGGTCGCCACGACCAATCTGGACGTGCCGGTGGGCGTGCTGTGGAACATCGGTGCTATCGCCGCCAGCGGCAACAAGGATGCGTCCGAGCTTATCGCCAGAATTCTCCTGGCATCAGCGTCGATCCCAGGGGCCTTGCCGCCGGTAATGATCGACGTCGAGGCGGGCGGCGAGCGTTTCCAGGAGATGCATGTCGACGGCGGCACCGTTGCCCAGGTTGTGCTCTATCCGCCGTCATTCTCGGGCGACGACGTCCTTCAGGCGGCCGGACCTGACGGTGTGCGTCTGCTGCGCGCCATGGCGCATCGGGAGCGCAAGCTATATGCCATCCGCAACTCTCGGCCCGGCGCGGATTTCGAGACGGTCGATCGCAGCACCCTCAAGATTGCCGGCCGCGCCGTTTCCACTCTGATCAGCTCGCAGGGAATCGGTGACCTCTACCAGCTCTACATGATCTGCCAGCGCGACCACATCGACTACAACGTGACCTACATACCGGAAAGCTTCTCGGAGAAGATCACCGACCCGTTCAATCGGGGCTACATGAACCGGCTCTATCAGGTTGGACGCAGCGTAATGCTGGCGGGCAACGCGTGGAGCAAGTATCCGCCGGGCTACAACCCTGTGCCGCTCGGCCAGATCAAGACGGTGATTCCGGGCTGAAGGGGGCTTCCTACAGCGAGAGCTCGAAACCCGGTTGTGCGAGATGGACGGCGACGTCGGGGAAGCGGCTGCGTACCGCGTCCCCGAAGGCAGACCATGGCCGGGATACCGCACCCATCATGGCGTGGAAGTGTTCGTGCGGCGGGTAAAGTACCACGACCTTGGGCTTGAGCGCGCCCACGCCGCGCACCACGTCGGCCGTGAAGTCGAGCTGCATGCCGGCCAGCAGCACGTCGGTCCGGTGACGGCGGCCGAGATCGGCGATCTCGGCGTCTGTCATCTTGGTGTTGAAGCCCTCGTTGTAATTCATGATCGTGACGCCGTCCGGCAGTTCGACGTGAAAGCCGGTGTAGGGCGCGTAGAACGGCGCCTGCGTGGCGCTGCTCCAGGCCCAGGAGAGCTGGGTGGCGTTGCCATGAAACAGCGCCCGGCTCAGCGCCCGCGGCAGGTTGATGTCGCGGTGCTGCCAGCGGAAGGCCGAAAGCTTGAAGCCGGGCAGGGCGAGCGTGCCGAAGATCTTCGGGTCGATGACCTTGAGCCGCTCGGCTGGCAGGCCGCGACGCCACTTCAGGAAGGTGCAGACCGATGGCGAGCCGACCACGGTGGCGCCAGTGGCGTGGGCGATCACCGGCACGTCGAGGAAATGTTCCTCGTGGCCATGCGTCACGCAGATATATCTGGCGTGGCTGAAATCGCCGAGATGGAACCATTCGGCGCCGCAATAGGGACGGAAGAACGGGTCGAAGAACAGCGCGCCGTCGGCGGTCTCGATCGACAGCGCCGACCAGCCAAAATAGCGAAGCTTTGTCATTTCAGCAGGGGATCGTCCTTGGTCTCGCGCGCGAAGAATGTCGCCACCAGGGTGATCAAGGCCAG
>CAZHQA010000316.1:3236-5542 GCA_964533955.1 uncultured Reyranella sp.
GGTGCGCGGCAGGCCGAGCCTGGTCGTGGCATAGACCACGACGAACACCGTGAGCATGTAGACCCATGACACTTCGGAGAGCTTCAGGCCCAGCGCGACGAGGAAGGAGCGCGGGTTCCTGAACACCGCCTCGAAGAAGGGGTTGGACGAGATGTCGTTGCGTGCCTTGAGGTCCTCGAACACGGGCGTCTCGGGAATACGGGCACGCACGAAAGCGCCGACGGCGATCAGTAGGATGCTGATCAGGAACGGAACGCGCCAGCCCCAGGCGAGGAACTTCGCCTCCGGCATCATGGTGACCAGCGCGAACACGCCGGACGAGGTGACGAGTCCGAGCGGAAAGCCGACCTGGACCAGGCTGCCGTAGAAGCCGCGTTTTCCGGCCGGTGCGTGCTCCAGCACCATCAGCGATGCACCGCCCCATTCGCCGCCCAGCGCCAGCCCTTGCACGAAGCGCAGCACGATCAGGAGGATTGGCGCGAAGATGCCGATCTGGCTGTAGGTCGGCAGCAGGCCGACCAGGAAAGTGCCCAGCCCCATGATCAGCATGGTCAGCATCAGCATCGATTTGCGGCCGATGCGATCGCCGAAATGGCCGAACAGGGCGCCGCCGACCGGGCGCGCCACGAAGCCCACGGCGTAGGTCGCGAGCGCGGCGAGGGTTCCGGTCAAGGGATCGACCGTCGGGAAGAACAGCTTGTTGAACACCAGGGCGGCAGCTGTGCCGTAGATGAGGAAGTCGTACCATTCGATGATCGTGCCGAACGTCCCGGCGAAGGCGATCGCGCCCATGTTGCGCACCGAAGGCGCTGCCGCGCCGATCGTGGTGGAGGTCATCCCCGTCTCCCCTGATGCCGGTCGCTATCCAGCACGTTCCATGCCATGAGGTGATCGCATGAAGTTCGGAGTGTTCGTCTATGACGGCGTCGAGCCGATCGATCTCGCCACCTTCGGCGTGCTGTCGATGGCGCGGCGTATCCGGCCCGATATCGAGATCACAACGATCGCGCCGGCGGCTGGCCCGGTGAAGCTGTCGAATGGCTTGGTCGTCATGGCCGATCATGCACTGGTGGACGCACCCAAGCTCGACGTGCTTGTCGTGACCGGCGGGCCGGGCTGGGTCGAGGAAAGTCGTCGACCACAGACGCTGTCAGCGCTGCGCGCACGGGCGGCCGACACCTTGCTGGTCTCGGTCTGCACTGGCGGCATGATTCTGGGGGCAAGCGGCGTGCTCGACGGCAGGCGGGCGACGACCAAGCGCGAGGTCGTGCTGCCGGAGCCGCCGCCGATCGGCCGCTTGCGTGAACTTTATCCCAGGATCGACGTGCGCGAGGCGAGCCTGGTCGACGAGGGCACGATCATCACGGCCGGAGGCGTGTCGCTCTGCATCGACGCCATGCTGCACCTGCTGAAGCGCCTGTTCGGCGCCGAGGTTGCGGCCGAGACCGCTCGCATCCTCGAGTACCAGCGCGCCTGGCAGGCCAACCTCGAGCAGTTCCCGCCGCTCTAGCCGCAGGCCACCGAGTAGATGTGCTGGACCTCTCCAGGGAGCGGCATCGCCTGCCAGCTCTTGCCGCCGTCCCGGGTGCCGAACACCTCGCCGTCGTAGCGGGCGCCGATATAGACCTGGTCGGGATCGCGCTGGTGCAGACCGATCGACATGATGGTGCCGTGGACCTGGACCTTGTCGAAGCGCTTCCAGCTCTTGCCGCCGTCCTGGCTGCGGTAGAGCCCGCCGTCGTGACTGGAGGCGGCGACCGAAAGCGCGGCATAGAGCGTGTCGGGTTCGCTCGCCGACACCTTGACGTCGCGGCCGTACGTCGTCGGCGAGAAGCGGCCGACCTCCATGTCCTGCCAGCTCCTGCCCTGGTCGTCGGTGCGGAACAGACCCATGCGCAGCGCAGCGATCGCCGTGTCGGGATGGGCGGGATTGATGGTGATGGCGTGGCCGTCGAGCATGCCCTCGGCCGTGGTGTCGCTCACGATCTTGCTCTTGAGGTGGGGCAACTCGGCGAGCTTCAGGAGGCCTGCACTGCAGTCCGTCCAGCTCTCGCCGCCGTCGGTCGAGTGCATCACACCGTTGATCTCGAGCGCGGCGAAGATCTCGTTCGGCCGGGTCGGGTGCTGGGCGAACCGCATCACGCGCGAGGCGAACGGGCCCTTGCAGTGAGCCGGCATCTTGGGCGTCGGCAGCTTGCGCCACGACGCGCCCGTGTCGTCGCTGCTGTAGACGTCGATCGGCGAGGCGCCGGCCAGCATCTTCTTCGGGTCGCGGCTGTCGACCATGAAGCACCAGACCTGCTTCT
>CAZHQA010000317.1:0-5533 GCA_964533955.1 uncultured Reyranella sp.
AGACTGGTTCCTCGTCCTCGAGACACCCGGGTCGCTGATCGAGGCCGGCGTCGAGGCCGACGGCCGCTTCTCGGTATCGGCGGTCGACAAGGGCCGCGCGCTGGCGGCCAAGGCGCCGATCGACGGCGCGCGACTGAAGAAGCTGCTGCTCCAATTCCTGGCGCAGGACGGCGCGTGGCGCGAGGCGGGTTTCTGGACCGTCGACCCCGCGCCGCCTGCGCGGGCGCCCGACGCGAGCAGCGCCAGCCCGCCACCGCCGGCCTGGGCAGGAGCGACCATCTTCGGCGTCATGGTCGCTGCCGGGCTGGCGGCGTTCACCCATCGCGAATGGAGCCGCCACGTCCCGTTCGCCCAGTCGACCGGGTTCTGGATCTGCCTGATCGCCGCGCCCTTCGTGACGATGGTCGCCGTCGCGCTCGCGGTGAAGCTCCTGGAGGTACGGCGCGCGGCGAGCTGGACGACGACGGCGGGACGCATCGTGCGCTCGGGAACCCGGGCGGACCGCAGCGGCGGCGCGGGACGCGCGAGCCGGGTGTCGACCGTGCCGGCCGTCGAATACGAGTTCAGCGTCGGCGGGCGGACCTGGCGCGGCAACCGGATCGCCATCCGCGAGGACATCGGCGGCGCCAACACGGCGGCGACGGTCGGGCGCTATCCGGTCGGCGCGGTGGTCAGCGTCCACTACGATCCCGCCAACCCGGCGAACTCGGTGCTGGAGCGTGAGCTTCCGATGGGCCTGGGAGGCGCGGGCATGGGCAAGGGGTTGGCGAGCCTCGTGGCCATCGTGGCCGCGCTGGCAGCCGGCGGCTACTGGCTGGCGACCGGCGCGCCCGCCGTGGTGGCCAATCTTCTGCCGGGCGCGCGGGCGCATCCCGGGTTCGTGGTGGTCGCCGTCTGCTTCGGGCTCGCCGTCCTGCTGTTCTTCCGCGCCAGCCTGAAGGCGTCGCGCCGGGCCGCCGGCTGGCCGATGGTGCGCGGCTCGGTGACCGAAAGCGGCATCGAGGCGGTCGAGGAGACCGACGACGGAAAGACGCGGTCCCGCTGGCTGCCGGCGGTCGAGTACAGCTATCGCGTCGACGGCATCGAATATTTCAGCCGGCAGATCAAGCTCGGCGTCACCGTGTCGGCGGGCAAGGGCTACGCCGAGAAGGTCGCCGCTCGCTACCCCCGCGGCAGCGCCGTCGACGTGCACTACGATCCGGCCAACCCCGGCAGTGCGGCGCTGGAAAATCCGACCGGGCTGCACTGGCTGCTGCCGGTCGTGGCGCTCGCCTTCTTCATGCTCGCGGCTTATGCGGGCGGCCTGATCTGATGGTACCCGTCGCCCAGACCTCAGTGCCGTTGACTATCCGAAAGTACATCCCGACCGTTCGGACGCGCCAGGAGCGAGGAGAGCAGCCAGAGAGCGATCCCGAGGTCGATCGAGGAATCGGCGACGTTGAAGACCCAGACGAACCCCAGCTTCGAGGCATCGAAGAAGTCGACGACGGCGCCGAAGCGAATGCGGTCGAGGGTGTTTCCGATGGCTCCCGCAATGATGAAGGCAAGCCCCATCGTGCCGGCAAACGGCATCGGGCGCCGGACGACGATCCGGGCAAGAACGGCCGCCACGACAAGGCTGAACGCCACCAGCCCCCAACGCGTGAGCTCGCCGGACACGGGGACGAGGCCAAATGCGTTGCTGCGATTGAGCACGAGCGTGAGGTCGAGAGGTCCTGGCAGGACCCTCGTCAAACCCACGTCCCGGAGTGCAGCGATCGCCCACTGCTTCGACAACTGGTCAAGGCCGAGCACCACTGCCCCGGCCAGCAACGCGATCACACGAGGGTCCCGGAACCAGACGCGGCCGGGCCTCGGTGCCGACGATGGGCGGTCGCTCAGAGCGGCCACCAGCTCTTCTTCTTGAGGTCGCGGCTGGTCTGCTCGCCCGGAATGTAGACCGGCGGCGGCAGGTCGCTGTCGCGCCAGCCGCCGCCGAGGGCTGCGATGAGATTAGAGCTCGCGGTGTAGCGGGCGAGACGGATGGTGAGCAGCGTCTGCTCGTTCTGCAACGCCGTCGTCTGGGTCGTCACCACGGTGGTGTAGTCGACGGTGCCGGCGCTGTACTGGTTGAGCGCCGCGCGTTCGGCATCCCGCGCGGCGGCGACGGCGAGGCGTTGCACGCGCTCCTCCTGCTCGAGGATGCGCTGCTGGGCGAGGGCATCCTCGACCTGCTGGAAGGCCGTGATCACTGTCTGCCGGTAGGTCGCCACCATCTTGTCGAAGTTCGCCCTCGCGCCCTCGACCTGGGCGGCGCGACTGCCGCCGTCGAGCAGCGTGCCGGCGAACTGAGGGCCGACCGCCCACACCGCGTTGGCGATCTGCAGCAGGCCGTTCAGCATGGTGCTGGCGAAGTTGATCGAGGCGTTGAGCGTGAACTGCGGATAGTAGGCGCCCTGGGCGACGCCGATCTGGGCGTTGGCCGCCGCCATCGAGCGCTCGGCCGAGGCGATGTCCGGACGCCGCTCGAGCAGCTGCGAGGGCACGCCCGCCTCGACGGTCGGCACCTGGTCGGAGATCTTCTCCGGCGGCAGGCTGAATTCGGCCGGTGCCTTGCCGATCAGGGCGGCGATCGCATGCTCGAACTGCGCGCGGTTGATGCCCTCGGCGACCAGCTGGGCGCGGGTCTGCTCGAGCTGGGTCTGGGCCTGGGCCACGTTGAGCTGCGAGACCGTGCCCGCGAGCTTTTGGTTGTTCACGATTTGCAGGGCGCGGGTGTAGGCCACCACCGTGGCCTGCAGGAGCCGCGCCCGCTCGTCGGAGACGCGAAGCGAATAGTAGTTGGTGACCAGGGCCGACTGGGCCGACAGGCGGGCCGCCGCCAGCGTGCCGTAGCTCGCCTGGGCGGCCTCCGAATCGCTCTCGATCTGGCGCCGGATGTTGCCCCAGACGTCGATCTGCCAGGACACCGTGCCGCCCAACGAATATTGCGACACGCTGTTGCCGCCGGCGCTCAGGCTGCTGCTGTTGGTGCTCGAGCCGGTGCCCCGGCCGCTCTGCTGCACGCCGCCGGTATAGCCGAACGTCGGATAGAGCGCCGACTGGCTCTGGCGGATCAGCGCCACGGCCTGGCGGTAGGCCGCCTCGTTCTGCTTCAGCGTCTGGTTCGAGACGTCGACCTGGGCGGTCAGCTGGTCCAGCGTCGAATCGCCGTAGATGGTCCACCACGGGCCGCGATCGATCGTGTCGCGCGGCTGGGCGGGCTGGAACACCGAGTCGGAGCTCTCCTTGAAGTCTGCTGTCGGCGGCGTGGCCGGCGGCTGGCGCACGTAGTCCGGGCCGACCAGGCATCCGGAGGGCGACAGCAGGAGAACCAACGCAACAATACGCTTCATGCCTGTGCCTCGAGGCCGCCCATGCGGCGCGCCAGCCGGCTGTGGATGTCGCGGTCGCGGCGACGGAAACGGTCGAGATAGAGATAGACCACGGGCGTCGTGTAGAGCGTCAGCACCTGGCTCACCAGCAGGCCGCCGATGATCGAGATGCCGAGCGGCCGGCGCAGCTCGGCGCCGTCGCCGAAGCCCAGCGCCAGCGGCAGGGCGCCCAGCATCGCCGCCATAGTGGTCATCAGGATCGGCCGGAAGCGCAGCAGGCAGGCCTGGTAGATCGCGTCGCGCGCATCGAGGCCCTGGTTGCGCTCGCGGTCGAGCGCCACGTCGATCATCATGATGGCGTTCTTCTTGACGATGCCGACCAGCAGCAGGACGCCGATCATGGCGATGATGCTGAATTCCATGCCGGCGACCTGCAGCGCCAGCAGGGCGCCGATGCCGGCCGACGGCAGGGTGGACAGGATCGTGATCGGGTGGATGTAGCTCTCGTAGAGCACTCCGAGGACGATGTAGATGGCGGCGAGCGCCGCCAGCACCATCAGGAGCTGGCTGTCGAGCGACTGCTGGAAGGCCCGCGCCGTGCCCTGGAACGAGCCGTGGATGCTGGTCGGCATGCCGATGTCGTGCATGGTCGTGTTCACGTAGGCCACGGCGTCGCTCAGCGTCTTGCCGATCGCCAGATTGAACGAGATCGTGGTCGCCACGAACATGCCCTGATGGTTGACGCCGAGCGGCGTCGTGCCGAAGTCGTAGCGGGTGACCTGCGAGAGCGGGATCATCGTCTCGGCCGAGGTGCTGACGGCGGCCCCGGTGGACGCCACACCGCGGCCGGCCACGGCGATGGCGTTGGTGCGCTGGTTGCGCACCGCGGCGCCGGCATCGAGCTGGGTGGCGCCCGCCCCGGTGAGCGAGGCGATCTTGGGCGTTCCGGTCGCGGGCGCCGTCGCGGCAACGGCCGCCGTCGCCTGCGCGCCGCTGATCGAGCCGCCTGTGGTGCTGACCCAGATATCCTTCAGCGTCTCGGGATTTTCCCAATACTCCGGCGAGACCTCCATGACGACATGGTACTGGTTCAACGCATTGTAGATCGTCGACACCTGGCGCTGGCCGAAGGCGTCGTAGAGCGTGGCCGAGATGCTGCGCGTGTCGACGCCGAGCCGAGCCGCCGCATCGCGGTCGATCGTCAGGTTGACCTGCAGGCCCTTCTGCTGCTGGTCCGAATCGACGTCGGTGATCACCGTCGTGTCGCGCTTCAGCGCCTCGACCAGCTTGGGCCCCCAATCGTAGAGCTCGGGCAGCGAATCGGCCTGCAGGGTGAACTGGTACTGCGAGTTGCTTTGCCGTCCGCCGACACGGATGTCCTGCACCGCCTGCAGGAAGAGGTTGGCGCCCTCGACCTGTCCGAGCTTGGTGCGCAGGCGGGCGATCACGCGGTCGGCCGACACGTCGCGCTGGTCGAGCGGTTTCAGGCTGGCGAACAGGAAGCCGGAATTGGTCTGGAAGCCGCCGGTGAAGCCCACGACGTTCTCGACCGCCGGGTCTTCGCGCACGATCGAGACGAATTGGCGGAACTTGCGCCGCATCGCCTGGAAAGAAATGCTCTGGTCGGCGCGGATGCCGCCGATGATGCGGCCGGTATCCTGCTGCGGAAAGAAGCCTTTGGGAATCTCGACGTACAGGAAGATGTTGAGGATCACCGAGCCCAGGAAAACCAGCATGGTGAGCCGCCGGTGGCGCAGCCCCCAGGCGAGCGTGCGGCCATAGAAGTTCTGGATCGCGCCGAAGACGCGCTCGCTCAGCCGCGATAGCCGGCCGGGCGGCTTTTCCTGTTCACCCCCCTCCTCGCTGGGGCGGCGCGGCGGCTTCAGGACATAGGCGCACATCATCGGCGTGGTGGTGAGCGAGATCACCATCGAGATCAGGATGGCGACCGAGAGCGTGACGGCGAATTCGCGGAACAGGCGGCCGACGATGCCGCCCATCAGCAGGATCGGGATGAAGACCGCGATCAGCGAGAGGGTCATCGACACGACCGTGAAGCCGACCTCGCGCGCACCCTGCAGGGCCGCCTGCAGGCGCGGCATGCCTTCCTCGATGTGGCGGGAGACGTTCTCCAGCACGATGATGGCGTCGTCGACCACGAAGCCCGCCGCGATGGTCAT
>CAZHQA010000318.1:0-5527 GCA_964533955.1 uncultured Reyranella sp.
CATTGCTGATCGCGACCCTCGCCGCCAGCGTGAGCGGCTGTGGTGTCGTGGCTTTTCCGATCCGCACGACCAGCGCGGCCGCCAAGATCGTCCCTGTCGCCGGCGACGTGGTGGCCTATCCCCTGGACAAGACGGCCGACGTCATCGACTGACGCTTCACCGGCGGTCGATCCCATAGCGCTGCGGCAACAGGGTGAACATGTCGCCCTCGTGCTGGCGGCGCAGGCGCTGGCGCAGAGCGCGCGCGACGGCGCCGTCCCAGATCGAGGCATTCATTTCCGAGTGACCGCCCAGCGAATAGGCGTGCAGGTTGCACGAGCCGATCGTGACCCATTCGTCGTCGACGATCATCAGCTTGCAATGGACGTAAACCGACAATCCGGCGAGTCGGAAACGCGGATAGCGGCTGAGCGACTCCAGCCCGTCGAACAAGGCGCGCCGCTTCGGATCCTGTCGCGCGACATAGACGTGTTCCTCGGGCACGGCAGGCACGAGCAGCACGACCTCGACGCCTCGCCGCAAGGCGCCCTCCAGCCGCCCGGCGATCGCCGGGATCGGGATCGCCTGATTCTCGATGTAGATGGAATGCTGGGCGGCATCGATCGCAAGCTCGTATTGCTCCAGGATCGACCTGTCGTCGCGAAACATGCGCTGGATCTGGACGATGCTCGAACCACGCGCTTCCATGACTGTCGACGGCAACGGCAGATCGTCGGACGCGTGGGGCTCGCTGGCGCCGTTCCAGCGCTGGACAAAGTTGTGGGCCACATCGCTGGCGCAGGGGCCGTTCACCTCGACATAAGCGTCGTGCCGCTCGAACGCGAAGGCGGTGAGGTTGATGCCACCGACAAAGCCCGTGTCGTCGATCATCCAACTCTTCTGATGGTGGCAATACGGCCCGATCGCACGATCCCACCGCAGCCGGAGGCGGGGTCGGTCAGGCGACTCGATCGGGTAGGTGCGACCATAATTGGCACTTTCCGGATTGGGCGCCCAGAACACGGCCCGCACATCGACGCCGCGCGCCGCCGCCCCGTCCAGTAGATCGAACAGGCCGCGCCCGTCGGGAAGCCGGAAATCGTCGCCGTAGAAGGTGACCGTGAGCCATACACGATCGCGCGCCGCATCGACCGCTTCGGCGATCCGCCTGAAGGCCTCCCGACCACCGATCAGGGGACGCACGAGATTGCCCTCGCGCCGTGGATAGGAACCCGAGGCGCCGGGAATCACGGCACGATCAGCGTCTTGTCAACCTTCAGCTTGTCGATGGCCGCGTCGCTCAGGCCCGCTTCACGCAGGATCGCCTCGCCGTCTTCGCCGATGCGCGGCGCGTGATGGCGATATTCGACCTTGGTCTTCTCGAAATCGAGCGGACTGGCGAAGGTCGTGATCGGGCCCTCGGTCGGATGCTCGCGCTCGGTGAAGAAGCCGGTCTCCTTCAGATGCGGATCATCGAGGAGTTCCTCGAGCGTGCGCACCGGCATGGCCGGAATGTCGGCCTTGTCGAACGCCTCGAGCCACTCCTCGGTGGTGCGGTGCTTCAAGAGCGAATCGAGCACCTGATAGAGTTCGGTGAAGTGCTTGGGCCGCACATTGCGGTCGGCGAAGCGAGGATCTGCGGCGAGGTCGGGCCGCTCGACGATGTCGAAGAACGCCTTCCAGTGCCCGTCGGTGTAGGGCAGCGCGCAGATATAGCCATTCTTGGTCGGAAACGGATGGCGGTACTTGTTGATGATGCGGTCGTAGCCCATGGCGCCGCGGCCGGGCTTCCAGGTCGCCCCGAACAGATGCTCGGTCAGCCAGAAAGAAGCCAGCGTTTCGAGCATGGGCACCTCGATCATCTGGCCCTCGCCGGTGCACTTGCGATGGTAGAGCGCGCCCAGCACGGCGATGCAGAGATGCAGGCCGGTGGTTTTGTCGGCGATCAGGCTGGGCATGAAACGCGGCGGCAGGCCGTCGACGCGGGACTGCAGCGAGGCCGCGCCCGACACTCCCTGCACCAGGTCGTCGAAGGCGGGCTTGTGGCCGTATGGTCCCTTGCGCGCATAGCCCAGCGAATAGGCGTAGATGATCGACGGATTAACCCTCTTGATGTCCTCGTAGCCCAGGCCAAGCCGCTCGATCGCGGCCGGACGGCTGTTATGGATGAAGAGATCGGCCGCCTTCACCAGGTCCTTGAGCACGGCGACGGCCGCGGGCTTCTTGAGATCGAGGCAGAGCGAGCGCTTGTTGCGGTTGGCCGCCATGTAGATCGGCCCCATGCCCTTGTCGCGGCCCATCGAGCCGCCGGATACGCGCAGGAGATCGCCGTCGGGCGGCTCGACCTTGATCACGTCGGCGCCCATGTCGGCCAGATGCTGGGTGGCGAACGGCCCCAGCAGCACGGCCGTCAGGTCGATCACTTTCACGCCCGCAAGCGGTCCCGGCATCGTTCCCTCATCCCACTTTCAGCACGTCGCCGTCGGCGATCTTCTGTTGTTCCTCGGGCGCCAGCACGGCGATCGGGATGGTAGCCCATCCCATCTCGCGCGCCACCAGAACGCCCAGCGCCACAATGGCATCGGCCCGGCCCAGCACAATCGCCGCCGGCGCATTGCCCGCATGCAGCAGTTCCAGCAACACCGCGCTCGACGATGAGGAGCCGACCGGCTCGGCGATCATCAACACGCGTCCCTTCACGTTCTGCCCGCAATGCGGCAGCGCGGGATCGGTAAGCTTGCCGCTGAAGGGGTCGACGCCACCCCACAGCGACAGAGTCGGCAGCTTCAGCACGGGGCCTTCGGCGTGGCCCGCCAGCAAGAGAGTCATCTCCGCGCTGATCGCTCCGGTCATCGCCATTGCGCCTCGTCGCGCACCAGCCGGCCGGCGACGGCGGTCTCGGCGCAGTCGTTGAGCGAGCCGTAGAGCACGTCGTAGCCCGTGTTGGGCCGCGTGTAGTGCGCGAACTTGCCCGAGTTGGTGAGCAGCAATCCGGTGTTGCCGGGCAGGATCGGCGTCACCACGATGCAGGTGTCGGCGACGATCGTCAGGAGGCTGACGTCCAGTCCTGCCCGTTCGACCTCGGCAAGCGTGTGCCTGCCGGTGCAGACATAGATCGGGATCGCAGGCTTGCGACCCTTGAGAGCGGCCAGCAGTCGCCTGAATTCGTCGAATGAAAAGTGCGGTGAGCCGACGGCAATCGCATCGACCCTTTCGCCTGCCTTGGCGCGCCGGGTCGACAGGCGATCGCGCGCGGCATGCAGCATCGCTCCGTCGAGCTCCACGACTTCGCGCGGCCGTTCGAACTCTTCCGGTGTGACGCCTTCGATGTGGAACAGCCCGACGGCGCCGGTCGAGGCGGCGGCGGCGCCCATCGCCTTCAGGCGGTCCTCGTCGATCCTCTTCGGCAAGCCGGT
Source organism: uncultured Reyranella sp. (assembly GCA_964533955.1). Classification (GTDB taxonomy): domain Bacteria; phylum Pseudomonadota; class Alphaproteobacteria; order Reyranellales; family Reyranellaceae; genus Reyranella. Next base: position 3,396 of record CAZHQA010000318.1, read on the forward strand.
GAAGCCGACGACGCGTCCGCCGGCAGTCTCGCCGAGCCAGGCGCCCAGAACAGGCCAGAAGGCATCTTCCTCGACCAGCCGGCGATCGAGTGCGCGGCAATCGACCAGCAGGCTCGGCCGGCGATTGTCGTCCAGATGCAAGCCCGTCTCGGGCGCGCGCCCGCTCAAGGCGGCGCAGATGTCGAGGAAGTCGCCATAGCGCTCGGTACGGGCGCCGAGGACGGAATTGCAGAAGGCGACAGCATTGCTTTCGCCCCAGGCGACGTGCTGGCCGAGCGCCGGCCGGTGGCCGGCCTGGTAGGGCGCACAGGTCCAGGTCGGTTGGCAGCCGAGTTCAAGGTAAGCATCCATCATGCGCCGCGCCATGGCAGCGCGATGGGGGGCAAGGTTCACGCGTCCGGCATGCAGGAGATCGAGCGCTCCGACATTGAGCGTGGTCGGCACGGCGACAGCGCCGCTGCCCTCGACCAACCGCTCGGCGAACAGGGTGCCGGAATCGCCGTGATAGAGGCAGCCGTCGATGTGCGCGGAGGCGACCGGCACAAGCCGCGCCGCGCCCAGCAGGCGGGCGGTGTCGGCCACGATGCGCAGCGCCATGGCGCGCGCCGGCCCATCGCGGCCCGCGGCCATATCGCGTTCGATCGACGTGAGTTGCACCACCGGCGTACTATGGCATGTTGCCCGCCCACACGGAGAAGCGAGTAAAGATGCCCGGAGCGCTGGACGGCCTGCTGGTGGTGAGCGTCGAGCAGGCGGTCGCCGCCCCCTACTGCTCCGCCCGGCTCGCCGACGCCGGCGCGCGCGTCATCAAGATCGAGCGGCCCGAGGGAGATTTCGCGCGCGGCTACGACGGCTACGTGCACGGCCTGTCGACCTATTTCGTCTGGCTGAACCGCGGCAAGCAGTCGGTCGTGCTCGACTTCAAGCGGCCCGATGACCTCGCCCTGCTGCGTCGCCTGATCGGCCGCGCCGACGTGCTGATCCAGAACCTGGCGCCCGGCGCGGCCGAGCGCGCGGGCTTCGGATCGGCAGCGATGCGGACGGCTGACAAACGGCTGATCACCGTGGATGTCTCGGGCTACGGCGATCACGGCCCCTACCGGAACCGCCGCGCCTACGATCTGCTGGTGCAGGCCGAATCGGGGCTGGCCTCAATCACCGGTACCGAGCACGCACCCGGTCGGGTCGGCATCTCGGCGACCGATATCGGTACGGGCATGTACGCCCATGCGGCCGTGCTGGAGGCGCTGCTAGCACGCCAGAAGACCGGCGAAGGCCGTGCCATTTCGGTGTCGCTGTTCTCCTCGATGGCCGAATGGATGACCGTGCCGCTGCTCGCCATGGACTACTCGGCCTATGAATGGCCGCGGCTCGGGCTGACCCATCCCTTCATCGCGCCGTACGGAGTCTACCCGAGCACGGACAAGGTGCCGGTGCTGATCTCGATCCAGAACGACCGCGAATTCGAGCGCCTGTGCCATCACGTGATCGACAGGCCGGGCCTGGAGAAGGATCCGAAGTACGCCACCGGCATTTCCCGCAACGAGCGGCGCGACGAAACCAATGCGATCGTCGCCAAGAGCTTTTCCGCACAGAGTTTCGCTGAGCTGGCGGCCAAGCTCGACGCAGCGCAGATCGCCTGGGCGCGGGTGAGCGACGTCAAGGCCCTGTCCAAGCATCCTCAGCTGCGCCGCACCACCTTCGGCTCGGCCAAGGGCGACCTTTCGATACCGGCGCTGGCGGCGGCGTACAGCGGCGAGCCGGCACGGCTGGGCGACGTGCCCGAGCTCGGCCAGCACACCGACGAGGTGCGACGCGAGTTCGCCGACTGATGGAGCGATACGTCACGGGCTTCCGGCTCGCAGGCTACGGCGCCGCCTACATGTTCGCCGCCGGCGCCTTCATGAGTTACTGGCCGGTCTGGCTGCGCGATCGCGGCATCACCGACCAGGAGATCGGCACGCTGTTCATGAGCCGCCAGCTGGTCAGCGTGGTCTCGGTGCTGAGCATCGGCTTCCTCGCCCATCGCATCGGCCGGCTCAAGGGGATGCTGCTGGCGCTGGCCGCCGCCGCGATCGTGATGATGGGCGCCTACCAGCTCTCGTACACCTTCCTCGCGCTGCTGCTGGTCG
>CAZHQA010000319.1:0-5506 GCA_964533955.1 uncultured Reyranella sp.
ACCATCAGCTCGATGAACGCATCGCCCTTCTCCAGTGCTGCGACGGCGCCGCGCTGCAGGAAGGCCGGCACGCCCGAAGTGTTGATCTGCACGAGCTTGGCGATCTGGTCGCCGAGCGCCGCCGGATGGGTCAGCCAGCCGACGCGCCAGCCCGTCATCGCCCACGGCTTGGAAAAGCTGTTGAGCACGATCAGCGGATCGTCCGGCCCGGCATGATCGAGGAACGACGGCGCCACCGGGCGGCTGTAGATCAGCCGGGCATAGACCTCGTCGGCCATCACCCAGATGCCTCGCTTGCGGGCAAAATCTAGGACGGCCCGTTGTTCGTCGGAGCTCATCGTCCAGCCCGTCGGGTTGCCCGGCGAATTGACGAAGATCGCGCGCGTGCGCCGATCCACGGCGTCGAACACCTTTTGCAGGTCGAGCTTCCAGCCGCCGTCGTGCTGGCGGTCGAGCGCCACATATCTGGGCTCGCCGCGCATCAGCCTCGCCGCCGAGGTGATGTTCGGCCAGATCGGCGAAACGATCACGATGTTGTCACCCGGATCCAGCAGAAGCTGACAGCTGAGCAGGATCGCCTGCATGCCGCCGGTCGTCACGGACAGGCGATCAACCGGACACTTTATGCCATAGAGCCGCTCGGTGTAGGCCGACAGCGCGGCGCGCAACTCCGGGATGCCACGCTGCCAGGTATAGAATGTCTCGCCCGCCCGCAGGCTCTTCGCTGCAGCATCGCGCACGAAGTCGGGAGTGACCAGGTCACCCTCGCCAAACCACAGCGGCACGACATCTGGGTCGCCGAAGACCGACATCGCGACCTCGGCGATCCCGGTTTCGCCGAGGTCGTGGGCAATCGGGCCACTCAGGCTGGCGGTGAGGCCGGGCGGCAGGAAGCGTGCAGACTCGGTATGCATGTTCTGGAGGTAGCGTATCGGCTTCGATTACGCCAGCAGGCGGCGCCGGACTATTCTTGGCGGCAAGGTCAAGTCTGGCCATGCCTGCGATCGAAGCCCGGCGGATAGGCCGTTCCAGCCGAATGGAATCGCAAACGGTTCCATTTGCCAGGCAGCCGCTCTATCGTTGCCGTTCATTCAGGAGGCCACGATGAGACGTGTGGCAATGGGAATTTCAGTTGCCGTGCTGGCTGCCGGTTGTGTGCACGGCTCCTCGCTCGAGCAGGTCCATGCCGGCATGACGCGGGAGCAGGTTGCGGCCCTGATGGGCCCGGCCGACCTGTCGACCAGCACGCCTGGGCGCGAATGCGCCTACTACACCGTGCTCAAGGATTTCTGGAGTCGCGTGCCATGGAGCATATCCGATCGCTATTACGTCTGCTTCAGCGACGGCAAGGTCGAGACCTTCGGCAAGGCCGGCGGCCGTCCCGACGACCGTCAGTCGGGCTGAGCGCATGACCGACGACTACCAGCGCCGCAGCTACGGCGCCATTCCAGTCGGCACCGGCGAGAAGCCTGGCATCGTCGTGGTCGATTTCCAGCTGGGATTCACGGATCCGCAATACCCGCTGGGCGGCGCACCGCTGGTCGTCCGCGCAGTCGAGAACACGGCCAAGCTGCTCAAGATCGCCCGCAAGCACGGTGTTCCCGTCGCGGTGTGCAATACCGCCTACCTCAACGAACGCGAGATGCCGTACTGGAAGATCACCGCGGTGCGAGAGACCTTCCTGCACAGTCATCCCAGCACCCGGCTCGATCCTCGCATCTACCAGGCCGACTATGACCTGCAGGTGACGAAGAAGGGTCCGTCGATCTTCTTCGAGACCGGGGTGGCCAACTACTTCACCAAGGAGCGGGTCGACACGGTGATCGTGACCGGCTGCAACACCTCGGGCTGCATCCGCGGCACCGCGCTCGACAGTTTCAGCCTGCGCTACCGCACGCTGGTACCAGAGGACTGTGTCGGCGATATCGAGGAGCAGCCGCATCGCGACAACCTGCGCGACATCGGTCGGCGCTACGTCGACGTGGTCGATCTCGCCTTCTGCACCGACTATCTCGAAACCTGGGCGCGCCGCAACAGCGCGTGAGAAGGCCATGGGACATCGACAGGAAAGGGCCACTGGCGCCGCCATCGTGCCGATCTTGAGCGGCCGCAACCGGGGCCGGCTGTGCTGCACCATCGAAACCGTGAACAGCGAGGGCAAGGACGTGGCTATCCAGGTCCTGCAGCGCTCGATCAACATCGCGCCCTATCCGTTCAGCGACGACCCGCTGAGCCGCATGGAGCGCAACGGCGTGATGCGCAGGCTGGGCGATCCTGAGCTCGAGCTGGTCGATTGGGACACCAACATCCATGCCCAGGTCGGTACCGCCACGCTCGACGCCGAAAAGATCGCCGAACTGATCGACCTCACTTTCGTCAAGCTGCTGGCGTGCGACGACACGAATTACGCCATCACGACATCGACCGAGGACCTCGGTTAGCTCCTGCGCCATGAGGCGCGCCACTCCAGTGCCGCGCCCCAGCTATTTCGTTGTCTCCACCACGATCGCTTGCAGCGGCGTTGCGGCGGGCCCCCGGCCGCATTGAGCCGCGATCGCTTCGGCCGCCGCACGCGTCGCGGCGTCGAGCCCGTCCTTGTCCAATGCCTCGATCTCGGCCCGCATCGGCGTGCCTTGGCACAGGCCGATCGCCGCATCGAGCGCGGTCGCGAGCTTACCTTCCTGCTTCACCACTTCCGTGCGCACGATAGTGAAGCCTGCCCCCTGCACGTCGGCAACGATCACTTGCCGGTCGTGGTAGCCGCAGGGCGTGCGTTCGAGAAACCAACTCCTCTGCTGCGGATAGCGCCGCATCATCGCGGCGACGGCTGCTGCCATCACGGGAGTGGTGTCGATGCGGTCCCACACGTTGAACACGAACCGTCCACCGGGCTTCAGCACACGACGAGCCTCGCTGTACGCCTTCACCCGGTCGGGGAAGAACATGGCGCCGAACTGACACACCACCGCATCGAAGGAACTGTCGGGGAACGGCAGCGCCTGCGCGTTCGCCGGCTGCCACGTCACGCGGTCCAGGCCTGGCTGCGAGGCGGCATAGTCGAGCATGGGCTGGTTGAGGTCGGTGGCCACGATCTCGACGGCCGGGGGCAGGTGCATCGCCAGGTATCGGGTGACGATCCCGGTACCGGCCGCCGTTTCAAGCAGCCGGCCGGCGGCCAGCGATCGCAGCCGCATCGCCGTGTCGGCAGCGTACGGTGCGAACAGCAGGCCGCCGAGCTTCTGGTCGTAGAATTGCGGGATCGAGCCCGCGAATACGGTGTCGCCCTCTGCCACGTTCGCTCCCCGAAGCGCCTGGTGCAGTCTGCGCAGCGGGGCCGCGGCCCGGCAAGAGCGCGACGAGCGGTCAAGAGGTTGCAACTGTGATATGACTCGCCGCGCATCGTTGACCCGCCTCGGAGCCCGTGATGGCCTTGCTGATCGTCGGTCTCATCCTCTTTCTCGGCATTCACGGCTTCACCACCCTGCGCGTGCCACGCGCCGCGCTGGTCGGTCGGCTGGGAGAAGGTCCGTACAAGGGACTGTATTCAATCGTATCGGCGGTCGGCCTGGTGCTGATCGTCTGGGGGTTCGCGCACTACCGCCATACGGCCTACCTCCAGCTCTGGACGCCGCCCGCCGCGCTCCATCCTGTCGTCCTGCTGCTGATGTGGTTCGCCTTTGTGGCTCTTGCCGCCGCCTATTCCCCGACCGGCTGGATCAAGGGAACGCTGCGCCATCCCATGCTGGTCGGGATCAAGGCCTGGGCGCTCGCGCACCTGCTGGCCAACGGCGATCTCGGCGCACTGCTTCTGTTCGGCAGCTTCCTCGCCTGGGCGGTCTATGACCGCATCGCGGTGAAACGGCGCGGTGAGGCCGGAGCAGCTCGATCCGGCTTCGGCGCCGGCGATGGAATTGCGCTAGCCGTCGGCAGTGCAGCCTATGCCGCCATGTTCTGGCTCCATCCGCTCCTGATCGGTGTCCCGATCGGCTAGCGGTGCGAGGCTTGCCTAGTTGGCGGGCCTGATATTGGCGTCCTGGATCACCTTCGCCCACTTCGGAATGTCGGCTGCGATTGCCGACCGCGTTTCGGCTCCTGTGCTGCCGACGGGCTCGAGCCCAAGGCCGGCAAACTTCGCCAGCATCTCGGGATCAGCCAGCACCTTGAGCGACGCGGCGCGCACCTTGTCGACGATGGGCTGCGGCGTCCCCTTTGGCGCCAACAGTGCGAACCACGACGTCGCCTCGAAGCCGGGATAGCCCTGCTCGGCCACCGTCGGCAGATCGGGCGCCGTCGAGGCGCGCTTGAGCGACGTGATCGCAAGCCCGCGCACGCGGCCGTCACGGACGAACGGCATGGCGGCGCCGGCATTCTGGATGCCGACCGGTACGATGCCTGCCATGACATCGCTGAGATTGGCGCCGCGATAGGGAATGTGCTCCATCTTGATGCCGGCCAGCCGGCACAGCAACTCGCCGGCCACGTGCTGGGGCGTCCCCACACCCGGGGAGCCGTAGCTCAGCTTGCCGGGATTGGCCTTGGCATAGGCGACCAGGTCGGCCAGCGACTTCACCGGCAAGTCATTGTTGACCAGCAGGATGCTGGCGGTCGAGAGCGCGGTGGTGATGTGCTCGAAGTCCTTCAGCGGATCGAATGGCAGCGGCTGCAGACTGGGCAGGATCGTGATGGCGGCGTTGCCTGACCACATCAGCGTGTAGCCATCGGGCGGCGCCTTGGCGACCTTGTCGGTGCCGATCGCCCCCGAGTTGCCCGGTACGTTGTCGACGAGCACCGGCTGGCCCCACGCCTCGCCGAACTTCTGGGCGAACAGGCGTGCCGACACGTCGGTTGCGCTGCCCGCCGTGAAACCGACCACCAGCCGCACCGGCTTATCGGGCCAGTTGGTCTGGGCGGCGGTGGAATGACCGACGCCCACCAGCAAAGCCATGACGGCCCAGCGCACCATTGCGTGCATTGTGATTCCTCCCGCCGCCCTCTTAGCACATCGGCTCTAGCCGGGCGGCGCGAAACATCCATAATACAGCCAACGAAATGACAGGGAGGCAGCGTTGAAGACGCACAGACGTGATCTTCTGGCAGGTGGCATGTCGACCGCGGCCCTGCTCGCCGCGCCGGGCATCGTCTCGGCGCAAAAGAAATACGACGACGGCGCGAGCGATACCGAGATCAGGATCGGCAATACCAATCCCTATAGCGGTCCGGCCTCCGCCTACGCCGCGATCGGCAAGACGATCGATACCTATTTCAAGGCGGTCAACGAAGCCGGCGGCATCAACGGACGCAAGGTCAAGTTCATCTCGCTCGATGACGGGTACGTCCCGTCCAAGACCGTCGAGCTCGTGCGCCAGATGGTCGAGCAGGACAAGATCTTCGCCCTCTTCCAGTCGCTCGGCACGCCCTGCAACACGGCGATCCACAAGTACATGAACCAGAAGAAGGTGCCGCAGCTCTACGTCGCGACCGGCGCCTCGAAGTGGGGCGATCCCAA
>CAZHQA010000320.1:0-5464 GCA_964533955.1 uncultured Reyranella sp.
TGGTAGGGATCGCCGTGCACGAACGGTACGGCGATCAGCACCAGGCCGGCGACGACCCAGGCGGCGTGGATGTTGGCGAGCTTCACGCGCGCCTCGCCAGCAGGCCGCCAGGACGTATGAACATCATCAGGATGAAGAACGCGAAGGCCAGGACGTAGCCCCATTCGAGGTCGGAAAACATGCCGCCCATCGAAATGATCTCGGCGAACACGAAAGCCGCGACGAAACCGCCGACGAAGTTGCCGAGACCGCCCAGCACGCAGATCAGGAAGGTGATCGGCCCGATCGACAGCCCGATGAAGGGATGGATGTCATACATCAGCACCAGCAGGCAGGCCGCGAGGCCGGCCAGCGATCCACCGATCGCCGAGGTTATGAGGTAGATGCGGCGCGTATCGACGCCCATCAGCACCATGATCTGGCGATCCTGGGCGATGGCGCGGATGGCGGTGCCGACATAGGTCTTCTTCATGAAGACGTAGACTGCGGCCATGCCGAGCGCGGCGGCAACGAAGGCAAGCAGACGGGCATAGCTGAAGTTCATGTCGCCGAGCGACAGCACCGGCAGGCGGATACCGATATTGCGAAAGTCGATGCCGAAGGCGACAGTTGCCAGGCTCTGCAGGAAGAACAGCACGCCGCCGGTGGCCAGCAGCTGGTTGATCGGCGGCGACGACAGCAGCGGCTCGATCACCAGCAGATGCAGCAGTGCACCCAGACCCGCCACCAGCAGGATGGCGATCGGCGCCGCCAGCCAATACGGCACATGATAGACCGCGAAGAGGTAGTACATCGCGTACATGCCGATCATGATCAGCTCGGCGTAACAGATCCAGGTGACGTCGATGACGCCGAAGATCAGGTTCAGCCCGAGCGCCAGCAAGGCCAGCACGCCGCCCAGCAGGATGCCGTTTACCACGGCCTCCAGCAGGTAGATGTCGAAGATCTCCAGGAAGGATTCCACCGGCCTGCCCCTCAAACGCCGAGATACGCTTGCTTGATCGTGTCGCTGGCCAGCATCTCCGTCGCCGTACCCGAGGCGCGTATCGTGCCGGCTTCGAGGAGGTAGGCCCGGTCGACGACACGCAGTACCTGCTGCACGTTCTGCTCGACGATCAGCACCGTCAGGCCGATCTCGCGGATCCGGCGCACCAGCTCGAAGACCTGCTGCACGACGACGGGCGCCAAGCCGGCTGACGGTTCGTCGAGCAGCAGCAGCTTGGGATCGCTCATCAGGGCACGGCCGATGGCGCACATCTGCTGTTCGCCGCCCGACATGGTGCCGGCGAGCTGATGGCGGCGCTCCTTCATGCGGGGAAACAGGCCAAAGACGAATTCCAGGCGCTCATCGTGGCGGGCGCGTGCCTCGGGCATGAAGGCGCCCATCTTGAGGTTGTCCTCGACGGTAAGACGCGGGAATAGCCGACGGTTCTCCGGCACGTGGGCAATGCCGAGGCTGACGATGCGATGCGGCGGCGTCGCCAGCACGTCGGTGCCCTGCATGGTGATGGTGCCGGCGCGCGGCCGGATCAGGCCGGAAATGACGCGCATCAGGGTCGTCTTGCCCGCGCCGTTGGGACCAATGACGCCGACGGCCTCGCCCGCCTTGACCTCGAGGCTGACGTCGAACAGCGCCTGGAAGCTCGCATAGCCCGCGTCGACCGACTTCAGATCGAGCATCTGCCGCTCACTTTCTCGCAGCCGCGGCTTGCGTCGCCTGGGCGTCGGTGCCGAGATAGACCTCGATCACGCGCGGGTCGCTCGCGACCTGACTCGGCAGGCCTTCGGAGATCTTCTCGCCGTGGTCGAGCACCATGACCCGATCGACCACCCGCATCAGCACGCCCATGATGTGCTCGACCCAGATGATGGTGATGCCGAGCTCGTCGCGGATTCGACGCAGCATGTCGGCGGCCTGGTCCATCTCCTTGTCGTCGAGGCCTCCCAGGCTCTCGTCGGCCAGCAGCAGTTTCGGTCCGGTCGCCAGCGCCTTGGCGAGCTCGAGTTTCTTCAGGCCTGCGGCGCCCAAGCCATCGACCGGGGCCTTGCGGTCGGCCGGCAGCCCGACGATGGAGAGAGCGCGTGCCGCCGATTCGTGCGCCTTCGACTCGCTGTGGCGATTCTGGCCGTAATAGCCCGCCAGCGCCACGTTCTCGAAAATCGAAAGACGCCGAAAGGGCCGCGGGATCTGGAAGGTGCGGCCGACTCCGCGATTGATGATCTTGTGCGGCGCCAGCCCCGAGAGCTCATGGCCCTCGAACCTGATCGAGCCGGCCGTAGGCGCGAACGTGCCCGACAGCATGTTGAAGATCGTGCTCTTCCCCGAGCCGTTGGGGCCGATCAGGCCGAGAATCTCGCCCTGATCGACCTTGAACGACACGTTGCTGACAGCCGTGAAGCCACCGAAACGCTTGACCAGGCCTTCAACGACGAGCATGGCCCGCCTTTGCGCGTGAGCGGACCACCTATTTGTAGCTGTAGGTCATGCCGGCCGGCAGCGGCAGCACGGGGTCGGCCATCTGCTGGCTCTTCGGCCAAACGACGACGGGCTTGTCGTTGACGTACTGGATGACGACCGGGAAGGCCCGGTCGTTCTGGCCGGCCATCTGCTCCTTCTCGTCCTCGAACTTCACGCCGAAGCCCAGCATGGTGGCGCCCTCCGGCAGGTCGAGATCCATCGCTGCCTTGCGCAATGCCTCGCCGTCGATGCCACCGTACTTCTTGATGGCGACCGGCAGCACCTTGGTCAGGAACAGGTAGGTGTTGGAGGCGGCCATGCCCACATGGGCCGAGCGGATCGCCATGCCCGGCTTGACCTTGTCGAATTCCTCGCCGATGTACTTGATCATCGGTGGCAGGCTTGGATCGAGCGACTTGGGATTGGTCAGCCAGATCGAGATTGGATCGATGTTGAACAGGTAGTTGGCGTCGGGGCCAAGGCTCTCCTTCAGCTTCTCGTAGACGCCGTAGCCTGCACCCTGGCCGACGATGGCGCCGACCTTCAGACCCTGCTCGCGCGCCTGGCGCATGAACAGCGTGATGTCGGGGTTGTAGCCGGTATGGAAGATCACGTCCGGCCGGGCGCGCTTGAGCTTGGTGACCAGCGCCGAAAGATCGGGCGCACTCACTGAATAGCCTTCCTTCAGCACGATGTTGAAGCCGTGCTTCTTGGAACCGGCTTCGTCGCCCTTGGCGACGTCGACACCGTAGGAGCCGTCCTCGTGGATGATGGCCACGCGCAGGTCCTTGGGGTCCTTGCCGAACTTCTCCTTGGCGTAGTTGGCGATCATGTCGGTCGCCGCCTTGCCGTAGAGGGCGCCGCTGGTCTGCGGCCTGAACACGTAGTGAAGGTGGCGACCATCGAGCACCGCCGACGAGATGCAGGTCGTGATCCACATGAACTTCTTCAGCTGATCGACGCGGGCCGCCACCGGCACGCATTGCGCCGAGGAGTAGAAACCCAGCAGCATGTCGACGTTTTCTTTCTCGATCAGGCGAACCGCTTCGTTGATGGCGACGTCGGGCTTGCTCTGTGAGTCGGCATAGATCGTCTCGATCTGATAGCCCTCGACCCCGCCATTCTTGATGAAATAGTCGAAGACGATCTTGGCGCCGGTGTACTGCAGCTCCGAGCCGGCCCCCGCGAACGGACCGGTCAGATCGTAGATGACGCCGATTTTGATCTTCTTCTGCTGCGCCTCCGCTCCCGCCGCCAAGGCGAATGCCGCAACCACGGCCGCAACAATGGTTACGATACGCCCAATCCTGCCATTGGACATGCTTCACTCCCTGAAATCAGTGTGTTTTTTGATTTCTTTATTGCTGGCATCACAGGGGCGACGCTGGCCGATGTCAAGACCGCCCTTCCCCGGGTGTCAGGATCTCGAACATCAGATCGGCCGGCTGATCGAGGGCACCGAACAGGACGGCAAGCCTGGTCGGATCACCCTCGATCCTGATCAGGCCTTCCCTCACCGCATCCGGGATGGTGCGCTTGCCGAGTACGGTCGAATCGAGCACCGAACGCGTCGTGGTGATCGAGGCGCCGGCTGCGTCGGACCATTCGCCAAGCCGGTGGGTGAGCGTGCAGTGCTTCAGCGTCAGCACCAGCGTCTCATCGCGATCGGTGAAGCGCCAGTTGACGATCATCGACTGGCCGGTCGCGCGGGCCGGATCCAGGCGGATGGCCATGGCGTCGAAGAAGGCCTCGGTACTGAGCCCCGCCAACGTGTCGGATCCCATGGCGCTGCGCCCGGGCATCTTGAGGACACCGTGGCGCAGCTCCTGCGCGCCGTAGAGGAAGGCGTTGCGCCATGTCGCCGACTCGGCCTGGTAGCCCATCTGCTCGAGCGCATCGGCACATAGCGCGCGGGCGGCCAGGTTGGCAGGCTCGGCGTAGACGACCTCCTTCATGACCTGGGCGACCCAGCGGAACTCGCCCTTGGCGAAGTCGGCCTTCGCCCGCTCGATGACGGCCGGGGCGCCCCCCATGTACTCGACGAATTTCCGCGCCGCCGGAACGGGCGGCAGCGGATGGAGATTGCAGGGATTGCCGTCGTACCAGCTGAGATATCGCTGGTAGACCGCCTTCACGTTGTGGCTGACCGAGCCGTAGTAGCCGCGCACCGACCAGCGCTCCGCAAGCCCCGGCGGCAGGTCGATCGCCTCGGCGATTTCGGCCGGCCGCCAGCCCTTGCTCATGTAGCGCAGCGTCTGGTCATGGATGTGCTTGTAGAGATCGCGCTGCGATTCGAGATGGTCGATGATCGCTTCGCGTCCCCAGGTCGGCCAATGGTGCTGGCCGATCAGGATCTCCGTCTGCGCGCCATAGAACTTGATGGCGTCGCCGATGTACCTCGCCCAGACGCGCGGGTCGCGCGCCACCGCGCCGCGCAACGGGATGAAATTGTGCAGCAGCGGGCAGGCATTCTCCGCCATGTTGAGCACGCCGAGCTCGGGATAGAACATGTGCATCTCGGCCGGAGCCTCGGTCTCGGGTGCCAGCTGAAACACGATCTTCACGCCGTCGATCGTGTGCTCCTCGACCGACTGCACGATCAGCTGAGTGGGTGCGATCAGCCCGGGCGTGCCGCGCGCGATGCCCTTGCCGAGCCCGGCATCGACCTGGCCGCGCGCACCGCGAGGCAGCAGCGCGCCGAACTGGAACTGCGAGCGCCGGCCCATCGCCACGCCGGCCAGCACGTTCTCGCCCGCGATCGCCTCCATGAAGCCGTCGGGCGCGATCACCTTGACCTTGCCTGCCTTGACATCGGCCTCGTCGATCACGCCACGCACGCCGCCATAGTGGTCGATGTGGCTGTGGGTGTAGATCACCGCCACGACGGACTTCCTCGGCCGATGGGCGTAGTAGTGAGCCAGGGCGGCGCGCGCCACCTCGGCGGTGGTGAGCGGATCGATCAGAATGAGGCCCGTGTCGCCCTCGATCACAGTCAGATTGGAAATG
>CAZHQA010000321.1:0-5437 GCA_964533955.1 uncultured Reyranella sp.
AGATCTTTCGCTTGTCTGCCATCGAAACCTCGGCTTTGTTCGTTCACTCGAGAGGGCGCCAGGCACGTCCGTCGCGCGCCAGCAACTCGTCGGCCGCGGCCGGACCGTCACTGCCCGCGGCATAATTCGGAAAATCCTTCGGCGGGCCGCTCGCCCACAGATCGAGCATCGGCTGCACCGCCCGCCAACCCGCCTCGATGTTGTCGGCGCGCTGGAACAGCGTCGCGTCGCCGATCATGCAGTCATAGAGCAGCGTCTCGTAACCCGTATTGGGCGCCATGGCGAAATAGGACTTGTAGGCGAAGTCCATGCTGACGTTGCCCAGCGTCACCGTAGGACCGGGCCGCTTGGCGGCGAACTGAAGCGAGATTCCCTCGTCGGGCTGGATGCGCAGGATCATCCAGTTGGGATTCATCCGCTCCACATGCGTGCCGCGGAAAAGAGTGTAGGGTGCCTGGTGAAAGCGGATGGCAATTTCTGTCCAGCGCCGCTTCAGGTATTTGCCCGTGCGCAGGTAGAACGGAACCCCGGCCCAGCGCCAGTTGTCGATCTGAAGCTTCCACGCAATGTAGGTTTCGGTGTTCGAATCGGGAGCCACGTCGGGTTCGCGGCGATAGGGCTGGACCTGCTTGCCCAGCACGGTGCCGCCATCGTACTGGCCCCGTACCGCGTCTTTCGCAGCCCGCCTGGACGTCATCGGACGAATCGCCTGGATGACTTCCGCCTTCTTGTCCCGGACGGCCTCGGCATCGAACGAGATCGGCGGCTCCATGGCCGTGAGCGATAGCAGCTGGAACATGTGATTGGGCACCATGTCGCGCAGGGCGCCGGTGACCTCGTAGAACTTGCCTCGGTGTTCGACGCCGACCGTCTCCGCCGCGGTGATCTGGACGTGGTCGATGTGCTGGCGATTCCACAACGGCTCGAACAGGCCGTTGGCGAAGCGCAGCGCCATGATGTTCTGGACCGTCTCCTTGCCGAGAAAATGGTCCATGCGATAGATCTGATGCTCCCGCAGCGTCTTCAGGATCTCGGCATTGAGCGCCTTGGCCGACGACAGATCGTGACCGAACGGCTTCTCGATGACGACCCGGCGCCAGTGGCCGTCCTGCTCCGTCACCATGCCCGCGGTCCCGAGAGCAGTGACGACGGCGCCGAAGAAGCGATCGGCGATCGCGAGATAAAACAAATGATTGCCGGAAGTGCCGGCCGTCTTGTCGAGCCCCGCAAGATGCTCCTTGAGACGGCTGAAGGTCTGCGGGTCGGTGAAGTCGCCTTTCAGGTAGCTCATGCGATCGGTCAGCCAGCGCCAGGCCGTCTCGTCGAGGTGGTCGGCCTGGAATTCGCCGCCACCCTTGGTGACGAATTCGTGCATCATGTCGGTGAGGCCCTTGCGCCATTCCTCGACGGTTTTCTCGCCCCGATCGACGCCGACGAGCCGGAAACCATCGGGCAGCTGCTTGGCGGTCACCAGATTGTAGAGCGCGGGGGTCACCAGGCGCTTGGTCAGGTCGCCGCCGGCACCGAAGATCACCATGGCGCAGGGCGGCGCGACGGCGGCGGTCTCCGCCGTCTTCGGAGAATTCCGGACAGTGGTGGGATGGTCCTGCATGGGTTCCGCTTCCTCCGGCTCTATTTCACTTGCGACCGAGCATCTCCAGGGCGGCCGCGACGACCTTGTCCGGCTCGAAGCCGAACTTGCGCTGCAATTCCTTGAGCGGCGCGGAGGCGCCGAAGGCCTTCATGCCGATGACCCGGCCGTTGTCGCCGACATAGCGTTCCCATCCCAGCGCCGATCCCTGCTCGACGGCAAGCCTCGCCTTGACCGTCGGCGGCAGTACCTCTTCCCGGTAGGATTTCGGCTGGTGCTCGAAGATGTCCCAGGACGGCATCGAGACCACGCGCGAGCGCACACCCTTGGCCGTCAGCGCCTCGTGAGCCTCGACGATCAACGAGACCTCGCTGCCCGAGGCAATCAGGAGGATCTCGGGCGGCCCGCCCGACGCGTCGGCCATGACATAGGCGCCGCGCGAAACTCCGGCCGCCGAAGCGTACTTGCCGCGGTCGAACGTCGGAAGCGGCTGGCGTGACAGCGCGAGCACCGCCGGCTGGTGACGGAGCTGCAGGATGTAGCGATAGGCCTCCACGACCTCGTTGGCGTCGGCCGGCCGCAGCACCACGAGGCCAGGGATGGCCCGCAGCGAGACGAGCTGCTCGACCGGCTGGTGCGTCGGTCCATCCTCGCCGTCGCCCATGGCGTCATGGGTGAAGACCAAAATGGTCGGCAGTTCCATGAGCGCCGACAGCCGAATCGCCGGCCGGGCGTAGTCGCTGAAGATGAAGAAGGTCGCCCCGAAAGCTCGCAGCTTGGAGAGCGACATCCCGTTGACGATCGCGGCCATGGAATGCTCGCGGATGCCGAAATGGAGATTGCGTCCGCCCGGGCTGCCCGCCTCGAAGTCGCCCGCGCCGGCGAACTTCAGCGTCGTCTTGTTCGATGATCCGAGGTCCGCCGATCCGCCGAGAAACCAGGGAATATTCTGGGCCAGGACATTCAGGACCTCGCCGGAGGCATCGCGGCCCGCGATACCCTTGGGGTCCGGTTTGAAGCTGGGCAGATTGCGGTCCCATTCCTTGGGCAGCTCGCGCCGCTGCATCTGGTCGATCTCGGTGGCGAGTTCAGGGAACTGCTCGCGGTAGTCGGCGAAGAGTGCCTCCCAGCGCCGCCGCGCCTCGGCGCCCCGCGCACCAATTCCGGCCTCGAATGCGCCCATGACGCCGTCGGGCACGAGGAACTTGGCATCCTCCGGCCAGCCATAGGCGCGCTTGGTGAGCCGGACTTCATCCTCGCCCAATGGCTCGCCATGGGCGGCCGCCGTATCGACCTTGTGAGGAGAGCCGTAGCCGATGTGGCTGTCCAGGACGATCAACGTCGGCCGGCCCTCGGTCTTGCGGAAGATTTCCAGCGCATCCTCGATGCGCTCGAGATCGTTGGCGTCGCCGACCCGCAGCACGTTCCAGCGATAGGCAAGGAAGCGCGCGGCGACATCTTCGGTGAAGGCGAGCTTCGTGTTGCCCTCGATGGTGATGTGGTTGTTGTCGTAGATCCAGCAGAGGTCGTCGAGGCCGAGATGGCCGGCGAGCGAAGCCGCCTCGGAGCTCACACCCTCCATCAGGCAACCGTCGCCGCACACTGCGTAAATGTTGTAGTCGAACAGCGCGAAACCCGGCTTGTTGTAGCGGCTGGCGAGCCACCTGCGCGCGATCGCCATGCCGACGCTGGTGGAAACCCCCTGACCCAGCGGACCCGTGGTCGCTTCGACGCCCGATACCAGGTGATATTCCGGATGGCCCGGCGCCTTGATCTCGAGCTGGCGGAAATGGCGGATGTCGTCGAGCGACACGGATGGCTTGCCCAGCTGTTCATAGTCGGCGTTCACCGCCTGGGTTTGCGTCAGGTAGAGCACGGACCACAGCAGCATCGAGGCATGGCCGTTGGACAAGACGAAGCGATCCCGGTTGGCCCAGATCGGATCCTTGGGATCGAAGCGCATGACCCGGTTCCAGATCGTGTAGACCAGCGGCGCCAACGCCATCGGTGTGCCAGGATGGCCCGACTTCGCCTGCTGAACGGCGTCGATGGACAGCGTGCGGATCGTGTTGATCGCCAGTTGATCGAGCTCTTCCTTCGTCATACCAGCGACTCCCATTCCTAAGTCCACGTTCCGATCGGCTATGACTTGGCCGGTTTCTCGATGTGACCGCCAAACTCGTAGCGCATGGCCGAGAGCAGCTTGTCGGCGAAATCTGCCTCGCCGCGAGAACTGAATCTCTCGTAGAGCGCCGATGACAGCACATGGGCCGGCACCCCCTCGTCGATCGCCGCCTTGATCGTCCAGCGGCCTTCGCCGGAATCGGATACGCGGCCGGCGAATTTCGACAATGCCGGGTCATCGATCAGCGCTGCTGCCTGGAGATCGAGCAGCCAGGAGGCAATTACGCTGCCGCGTCGCCACAGCTCGGCAATGTCCGGCAGGTTGAGATCGTATTGATAGTGCTCAGGATCGCGCAGCGGTGTGGTCTCGGCGTCGGCTTTTGCAGTGCTCTTGCCGATGTTGGCGGCCTTCAACACCGCCATGCCTTCGGCGTAAGCCGCCATCACGCCGTATTCGATGCCGTTGTGCACCATCTTGACGAAATGGCCGCCGCCGTTGGGACCACAATGCAGCCAGCCCTGCTCGGCCGTGCCGCCCATCTTTTCGCGCCCCGGCGTGCGCGGGATGTCGCCGCGTCCCGGCGCCAGTGTGGAGAAGATCGGCTCGAGACGCTTCACCGCCTCGGCCTCGCCGCCGACCATCATGCAATAGCCGCGCTCCAGGCCCCACACGCCGCCGCTTGTGCCGACATCGACGTAATGGATGCCTTTGGGCTTCAGCTCCTTGGCTCGGCGGATGTCATCGACGTAATAGGAATTGCCGCCGTCGATCACGATATCGCCCGGCTCGAGATGGGGCAGCAGGTCGGCGATGCTCTTGTCGACCACGCCTGCCGGCACCATGAGCCAGACCACGCGCGGCTTGGCGAGACTCTTGGTGAACTCCGCCAGCGACGCCGTACCGACGGCCTTCTCCTTGACCAGCTCGGCCACCGCCTTTGCCGACATGTCGAACACCACGCACTGGTGGCCGCCCTTCAAGAGGCGGCGCACCATATTCGCTCCCATTCGGCCGAGGCCGATCATTCCCAATTGCACGGTCATGCCTCCTCGAAGAGATTTACGAACTCCCTGTAGCGGCGCGCGATCCCGGCGACGGCCTCGTCGCGCGGCATCACACAGCTCCCTTCATCTTGCGATAGCGCCGGATCAGCGCATTCGTCGAGCTGTCGTGCTCGAGCGCGGGCTCCGCCGCGTCCACGAGCTGGGGAATGATGCGTTGGGCAAGAGCCTTGCCCAATTCGACGCCCCACTGATCGAACGAATCGATCTGCCAGATCGTGCCCTGGGTGAAGACGCTGTGCTCGTAGAGTGCCACCAGCTTGCCCAACGCCGCCGGCGTCAGGGCATCCAGCAGGAAAGTGTTCGACGGACGATTGCCCTCGAACAGTCGATGCGGCACGAGCCAGTCGGGCGTACCCTCCGCCTTAACCTCCCGAGCAGTCTTGCCGAAGGCCAGCGCCTCCGTCTGCGCAAACACGTTGGCCAGCAGCATGTCCTGATGCCTGCCCAAGGGATTCATTGTCCGGGCGAACGCGATGAAGTCGCACGGTATGAGTCGGGTCCCCTGATGGATCAATTGATAAAATGAATGCTGTCCATTGGTACCCGGCTCGCCCCAGTAGATCGGTCCCGTATCGTAGCCGATCGCGGCGCCATCTCGCGTTACATGCTTGCCGTTGCTCTCCATGGTGAGCTGCTGGAGGTAGGCGGGAAAGCGCT
>CAZHQA010000322.1:0-5432 GCA_964533955.1 uncultured Reyranella sp.
CTGCGCATGCGCTTCGGCATCGGCATGAACACCGACCACACCCTGGAAGAGGTCGGCCAGCAGTTCTCGGTGACCCGCGAGCGCATTCGCCAGATCGAGGCCAAGGCCTTGCGCAAGCTCAAGCATCCCAGCCGATCGCGAATGCTCCGCAGCTTCCTGGATCAGGGCTGACAAAATTATCAAGGCCGGGGCATCGACCCCGGCCTTATTCGTTGGTGACGGCCTCACCAATATTCCGCCGAGACTAACGAAAATGGCAAGTCACAGCAGTGGCCGGGGCGGTGTAGGATCGCGCGGGGGGAGCATTAGGCCGTGGGCCGGCTCGGGCAATTGATGGACAATATGAGGCGGATGACCTGTCTGGGCGGCGCGCTTGCCGCCCTGCTGTGCAGTACGGGGACAGCGCTCGCGCAGAAGAGCGGCGGCGTGCTCAAGGTCTACCATCGCGAAAATCCACCGAGCGCCTCGATTCTCGAGGAATCGACCGCCTCGACCACCATCCCCTTCATGCCGATCTTCAACAACCTGGTCCTGTACGACCAGCAGGTGGCGCAGAACAGCTCCCAGACGATCGGGCCCGACCTCGCCAAATCGTGGAGCTGGAACGCCGAGAAGACCGAGCTCACGTTCCGCCTGCAGGAGGGCGTCAAGTGGCACGACGGCAAGCCCTTCACCGCGCGCGACGTCGTCTGCACCTTCGATCTGCTGCTCGACAAGGCGCCGCAGAAGCTGCGGCGAAATCCGCGCAGGTCGTGGTTCACCAATGTCGAACGGGTGACGGCACAGGGCGACAGCGAAGTGACCCTCTACCTCACCCACCCGCAACCGTCGATCCTCGGGATGCTGGCCTCGGGCCTGATGCCCATCTATCCCTGTCATGTCTCGCCTGCACAGATGCGTTCCCGGCCGATCGGCACCGGCCCGTTCAAGCTCGCCCAGTTCAGCGAATTCCAGTACATCCGCCTGGTGCGCAATCCCGATTACTGGAAGAAGGGCAGGCCCTATCTCGATGGCATCGACTTCAACATCGTCAACAACCCATCGGCCGCGATCCTGAGCTTCATTGCCGGCCGCTTCGACCTCACCTTTCCCTGGGAAGTGACGCCTGAGGACCGCAAGCTGGTCATGAAGGACGCGCCCCAGGCGATCTGCGAGACGACGTCGATGAACCTGAGCCTCAATCTCCTGGTCAATCGCACCGCGGCGCCCTTCAACAATCCCGACATCCGCCGGGCGCTCGTGCTCGCCATCGACCGCAAGGCCTTCATCGACACGGTCAGCCAGGGCGACAATGCGGTCGGCGGCACGATGCTGCCGCCGCCGGACGGCATCTGGGGGCTGCCGCCCGAGATGCTGAACGTGGTGCCGGGTTACAGCCGCGACGTCGAGAAGAACCGCGCCGAGGCGCGCGCCCTGATGGAGAAGGCCGGCTACGGGCCCGACAAGCGCCTCAAGGTCAAGCTCACAACCCGCAGCGTGGCGATATACAGGGACCCCGCGCGGCTGCTGCAGAGCCAGCTCCGGGACATCTACATCGACGCTGACCTCGAGGTCGTCGAGACGTCGCTCTGGTTCGCCCGGCTCGGCCGCAAGGAATACACGTTGGGCGTCAACGCCACGGGCAACGGCATCGACGATCCGGACCAGACCTTCTTCGAGAACTTTGCCTGCAAGTCGTCGCGCAACTACACGGGATACTGCAATCCGGAGATCGAGAAACTGATGGAGCAGCAGTCGGTCGAGCCCGATGCCGAGAAGCGCCGACAGCTGGTCGGCGAGATCGACGTCCGCCTGCTGGCCGATGGCGCGCGGCCGCCGATCATGTGGGCGCGCTCGACCACCTGCATGCAGCCACAGGTCAAGGGCTTCGTGAACATGGTCAACAGCTTCTACAACGGCTTCCGCTTCGAGGATGTCTGGCTGGATCGCTGAGCACGGCGTCAGAAATGAAAAAGGCGGCCACGAGGGCCGCCTTTTCCGTCATTTCGGATCGGACTACATGCGCGCCGGAACGGTCTGCTTGTTGTCCGTCAGGTACTTGACCATGAACGGAATGCCGTAGTTGCCCGTGCCCGTCTGGCAATCGGAGAGCGCCTTGCCGAGGTCGCCCGTCGGGTCGTTGCCGCGGCTGGTTTCGCGAACCTTCGGTGCCAGGATCGCGCAGTACTGGGCATCGGTCATGCCCGGAGCGGTGACCACGATCTCGACGCGACGGTTCTGCGGCTCACGCACGCCGTCCGGAGTCGCGACCAGCAGGCCGGCCTTGCCGACGCCGACCGCGTTGATCGCGCCAGCCGGCACGCCTTGCTGAACCAGGGCATCCTTGACGGTGTTGGCGCGGCGCAGCGAAAGCGCCATGTTGTAGGCGTCACCACCCGAAGTGTCGGTGTGGCCCGTCGCCGTGATGCCCGTCGCATTGCGCGACTTGAAGGCCATGGCGGCCTGACCGATTACCGTATTCGACTGCGGGTTCAGACGGGTGCTGTCCCAGTCGAAGAACACCATATACGACGCCGCAGGAACTGGCGGCGGCGGCGGAGCCGTTGCCGGCGCTGGCTCCTCGCACGCGGCCAACATCAGCGCCGCGGCAGCTGTTACCAGAATCTTCTTGAGCATAGCTCTCTCTCTCCCTCCAAATCGATACAACGGTTCGCGATGCTTTGGTTGCCCACCGCATCGTGCGCCTGCATCCATCAACCTTCGGCCAAGCGCCCCCCTAGAGAGGGTACGCCTTCGAACCGCGTACATACTATTGGGGAAGCATCGGGACGCAACTTCAACCCTTTGCCCCGAAGTGCTTTTCCTTTTGAGTGTTACAAATATGTCGATGGAACAGTGTCTTAGGGAGTGAAGAAACAGGGCCGCGTCAGGCGAAACGCGGCATCACGCGGGAGGCCATCAATTCAAGCGAAGAAAGGATTTGCGGACGGTCGTGCAGGCCTTGCGGGATCAGCAGGACGACCTCGTCCTGGTCGGGGAAGGCCTGCTTCACCTGGTCGAGCCTCCGGCTGATTGTATCAGGAGAACCGATTAGCAACTCCGGCATCCCCTGGCCGAAGGGGGTCGCCCAGCTCTGCCAGAACCACAGCATGTCCTTGGCCCATTCCTGGGCCTGGGCGTCCGTCGGTGCGCAAATGAAAATACCACCCCAGGCGGCCTGCTGACCGTTCTTCACGGTCCGCCCGTGCCTCGCTGCTTCCTCGCTGTAGGCCCGACAGAGCTGGTCGTAGAACTTGAGGTTATCGGTCAAGACGATCGGCTTGCCGCCGTATTTCGCCCAGAACAGCGCGGTGCGCATCGAAGCGGCAAATCCGCCATAGAGCGGCGGATGCGGGGTCTGCAGCGGGCGGGGCGCAATTCCGATCTTGTGGACCCGCATATCGGCCGCCACGCCCTGCCCGTATTTCACGTAAACCGGATGATCGTGCGGATTGACCATGCCGGCCGGCGGGAAGGTCCAGTACTTGCCGGAGTGGCTGAAGGTGTCGCTGCTCAGCGCCTTGACCACGACGTCGACGAATTCGCCGAAGTACTCGCGGTTCGCCGTATCGGCGGGCGAATCCTTGTTCCATGGGCCGACTGCGTTCAGTTCGCCGCGGACCTTGAAATTCTCGACCCAGCGCGCCTGGTAGCCGCGCACCAGGCCGACCCCAAAGCGGCCGCCCAGCATGTGGTCCATCGTTGCGATGTCCTCGGCAACCCGCAGCGGATTGTGAGTCGTCGAGACGAAGCCGCAGGTGATGACGCGGAGCCGCTTGCTGTGCCGGCCGAGCCACATCGACATCAGCTTGGGATCGTTGGAGATCTCGAAGCCTTCGATCTGCAGATGATGCTCGGGATGGCCGAAGCCGAAATAGCCGGCATCGTCGGCGAAGCGCACATATTCGCCGATCTCGTCCAGCATGCGCTGGTAGAGCTCGGGCCGGCGCCCCGCCATGCCTGCTTCCAGCTCGGCCCGCCGGCCGACCGTGCAGTACATGAACAGGCTGAACCGCATCAGCGGCTCACGCCGCCAGCTTGTACAACTCGACGACGTTGTCGCGCAGGATCCTCTTCCTCAGCACCGGATCGAGATGGCCGGTCTGCTCGGCGATCACGTCCTGGCTCCATGGCCAGGTCGAATCGCTGTGCGGGAAGTCATTGGCCCACATCAGCTGGTTGGGTCCGAGACGGTCGGCGAACTGGAATGCGGTCCAGTCGTCCTGGAAGGTGAGCGAGATGTGGTCGCGGAAATACTCGGAGGGCAGGCGCGCAAGTTCCTGGCCCTTCATCCAGTAGCGGTGGCGCTTGTAGGCGTGGTCCATGCGATAGGCGAAGTGCGGCGCCCAGCCGGCATCGGCCTCGACGCACACCACCTTGAGCCTCGGATGCCGCTCGAACACGCCGGAGAAGACCAGCATGCCCATGATGTCCTGGCAGCCGCGGATGATGGCGAGGAAGCCGTTGATCTTGGGGCCGCGCGGCTTGCTGAGCTGGTTGTCGCCGCTCGAGGTCAGGATGTGCCACGACAACGGCAGTTCGAGCGCGACCGCGGCTTCCCAGAACGGATCGTAAATCGGATCGTCGTAGTCCTTTTCGGCCGGATTGCCCGGCATCATCACGCCCTTGAAGCCCATCGCCTTGATGCGTTCCAGGTCGGCGATGCCTTCCTTCACCGAGCGCATCGCGGTCTGGCCCATGCCGACCAGCCGGTCGGGCGCCAGGCTGCAATATTGCTGGAGCCAGCGGTTGTAGGCGTCGAAGCAGGCCTTCTTGTAGTCGAAGTCGGGATGGTTGCAGATCATCATGCCGACGGTCGGATAGATGATCTCGGCAGCCACGCCGTCCTTGTCCTGGTCGGCCAGCCGGTCCTTGGGATCCCAGCCGCTGCGGTGCAGGTCCTCGAATTTCGCGCCGCCCATGCGCAGATCCTTGGGCGGAATGCCGGCCGCGGCGACCAGGCCCATCGGCACCGGCGCCCTCATGCCCTCGACGATGTAGGTATCGCCGAGACCTTCCTTGTGGACGAGCCGCGGCGCCCGCTCGCGGAACGACGGATCGATGTTGTCGACGTAGCAGTTCGGAGGCTCGGTGATGTGGCTGTCGGCGGAAATCGGGCGCCAGTCCATGCAGTTTTCTCCTCGACCGGGCACAAATGGTAGGTCAGCGGCGCAAGCGCCGGCAAGCAGCCCCCTCGGTGCGGTTTCGTCCTGCGCGGCCGGTTGAACCGCCCCCGCCCCTATGGCATATCCGCGCCGCGTTCAATCGGGCGCCATGCTGCCGTAGCTCAGTGGTAGAGCACTCCCTTGGTAAGGGAGAGGTCCACAGTTCAATCCTGTGCGGCAGCACCATGCTTCCCCTTTCGGCGAATACCCCTGTTCGGCGCCTTGCCTTGAGGCGGATTCGCGATCTGTCATAGTCGGCGCGACAAATGCCGATCCAGTGGACGATTT
>CAZHQA010000323.1:0-5409 GCA_964533955.1 uncultured Reyranella sp.
ATGTCGGAGAAGGTCGCGGTGCCCTTGTCGGCGGCGACGACGAGATAGGGATCGTCGCCGTCATTGCGCACGCAATCGACGGGCGGCACGACCGAGCCGTCATGATGCAAATTGTCGGTCACGTCGAGCAATCCGCCGATGAACAGCTTGTAGGCAGCGATGCCGGCGTCCTGCACCGCGTCGCGCGCGGCGTTGACCGGGAGCTGCTTGGGATAGAACCCGCCTTTCGAGCCGACCGGCACGATCACCGCGTTCTTGACCTGCTGCGCCTTGACGAGGCCTAGAACCTCGGTGCGGAAATCCTCGCGCCGGTCGGACCAGCGGATGCCGCCGCGCGCCACGTGGCCCCCGCGCAGATGGATGCCCTCCATGCGCGGGCTGTAGACGAAGATCTCGACCAGCGGGCGCGGTGCCGGCAGCTCGTCGATCGCCCGGCTGTCGACCTTGAAGGAGATCCACTCCCTGTCGAGCCAGTAGTTGGTGCGCAGCGAGCAGCGCACGGCATTGAGGAAGCGGCGCAGGATGCGGTCCTCGTCCAGCGTGGTGACGGCTTCCAGCGCCGCGGCGAGCTCGGCTTCGATCGCGTCCAGGCGCACCCTGCGCGAGGGGGAATCCGCGGCACCGAGCGCCGGATCGAAGCGGCTCTTGAACAGCTCGACGGCGCCGCGCGCGATCTCGGGATAGGCGACCAGCGCCCGCTCCATGTAGTCCTGGCTGAACGGAATGCCGGCCTGCCGCAGGTACTTGGCATAGGCGCGCAGCAGGGCGATCTCGCGCCAGGCAAGCCCCGCGCCCAGCACCAGCTTGTTCAGCCCGTCGTTCTCCAGCGCCCCCGACCACAGCCGGTCGAGCGCCTCGGCGAAGCGCGGCTCGGCCTCGCCGAGGTCGACGGGCGATTTGTCGGCCGTCTCGACGCGCAGCACCTGCAGCGCCACGCCGTCATGGGCCGCCGCCTGCAGCATGAACGGCGCCTCGCTCAGCACGCGCAGGCCGAGATTTTCCGCGAGCGGCAGGATGTCGGACAGCGCGATCGGCTTGCGCGGGTGGAACAGGCGCACCGCGAAGCGGTGCAAAGGCATGCCGGCCCGTCGGCCGAGGCGAACGCCAAACTCCGTGCCGGCGAACGCCGCTTCGAGGGGCTCGATGTCGGCCACCGCCTGCCCGGCATCGAAGGTGTCGCGATAGGTCACCGGAAAGTAGTCGCGCCACTGGCGCGCCGCCGCCCGGCCCTCGACCTCGCCGAGTTTCGCCTGCAGCGCCGCGCGCAGCCGATCGTTCCACGAGGTCGCGGCGTCGGCGAGCGTGCGCTCGAGCATGGCGAGGTCGGGGGTCGGGCTGTCGGGCGTGTCGAGCTTCAGCGTATAGAGCGCCTGTGCGAGCGCCGATTCGGTGCTGCCCGATCCGGTCACGGACGTCACCTTGCCGTGCCACGCCTGTTCGAGGAGGCGCGCGAAGCGGTCGTTCAGCACGGAGTCGAAACGCTCACGCGGCGCGAACACGAGGCAGGTGACGAACCGGCCGACCGGATCGCGGCGCACGAACAGCGCCACGCGGCGGCGCTCCTGCAGCTGGAGGATGCCGAGCACGTGGTCGTAGAGCGTCGCCTCGTCGATCTGGAACAGCTCGTCGCGCGGATAGGAGTCGAGGATCGCCAGCAGCGACTTGCCGTCATGGCCGTTGGGGTCGAAACCCGACCGGCGCAGCACGCTGTCGACCCGGCCGCGCAGCAGCGGCACGTCCTGCACGCGCGTGTGATAGGCCGTCGAGGTGAACAGGCCGACCAGGCGCCGTTCGCCGGTGACCCGGCCGTCGGCGTCGTAGGTCTTGACGATGACGCAGTCCATCGCCCCGCTGCGATGGACCAGGCTCTGGCGGTCGGTCTTGACGATCAGCAGGTTGTCCGGCCCGCGGGCGAAGCGCGACATCGCCTCGCCGCCGCCGAGGCCCGCCTCGAACAGGCGGACTTCGTCGCGGCGCAGGATGCCGAGCGCCGAACCCGGAACCAGCTCGTAGCGCAGTCCGCCCGCCTGTTCCGCATCCTCGACGTAGCGGTAGCGGCGATGGCCGAGGAAGGTGAAGTGGTTGGCCTCGAGCCAGTGGAGGAAATCCTCGTACTCGCCCAGCCGGGGCGAGCGCGACGGCACCAGGTCGTCGAAGGCATCGAGACAGGCGCCGCGCAGCGCGCGCCAGTCCTCGACCGCCAGCCGCACTTCGGCCAGCACCCGGCCGAGCGCCGCCGCGAGATCGTCGAGCTGCCCACGATCGCTCTGGCGGTCGATCTCCAGATGCATCATCGATTCCGGCCGTGCCCGTTCGCCCGCTTCGCTCGCCACTTCGACCAGGTCGCCATCGAGGTCGCGTCGCACCGCCACCACCGGATGGGCGAGCAGGTGGACGCCGAGTTCGCGCCGATTGAGCTCGTTGGCCACCGAATCGACCAGGAACGGCATGTCGTCGTTGACGATCTGCACGACGGTGTGGCGGCTCTCGAAGCCCTGGTCGGCGATCGTCGGATTGAACACCCGCACCTTGGCGATGCCGGGCAGCCGGCGGCGGGCGAAGGCGAGCAGGGTGGTGGCCGCGGCGGCACGCTGCTCGGACGGCGCGGCCGCCAGGTCCTTGTCGGCCACGCGCTCGAACAGGCGGCGGGCGAACTGGGCCGCTTCCTCGCTGCCCGCGCTGCCGAGCGCGGCGGCGCAGATCGCATCCAGCCCCCAAACACGTGGCGCCGGTGCTGTAGCCATGGCCCTGTTCCCTCGAAGTCTTCCTGATCGCGGGGCTCTTCGCCCGCCCGCGATCATGGGCGCCCAGCGGGCGCAGAGTAAACTGCGCGCCCCGGTCCGCGGCCCTGGCAGCCGTCAAATCAGGTGGCGGGACTGTGACAATCCGGCGACTGAATCTTGGTGGGCCGGAAGTGCCCATCGCACGGGCCATATCGCCAACCGTTGCGACGCCGTGCGGCGCATTGGTTGGCGTTTCTGTTTCGGGCCCACGGATTCCGCGGCAAAGCGCGTTTTGTTCCAATTCTTTGCTGCACCTGCGAAGGTTTGCACACGATCAAAAAAGGCAAATCTCCGGAACTATTTTCTCGGCCTTTTTCAAATAGTTAAGTGGCAATACTTCAGATTCACAAGGAGTCGAAAAAAATCGCAATGACAGCCCCGGCAGGTCACGTATCATCAAGGAATAGTGGGGCGGAGAGAACGCCTCCCAAGATGTAGGTGTCTTCCACAAGGTGTTTTATCCACACCTGTGGACAAAAAGAAAATGGGGGCCGCAAGTGTTTGATATCGTGCAGGTAAAGAGCGGCGCGCGGGTTGTTACCGATCCCTCCCGGGACGCGCTCCTGACAGTCTTCGGCAAAGCCACCCTGAGCGACCGGTACCTGATGCCGGGCGAGAGCTACCAGGACATGTTCGCCCGCGTCGCCTCGGCCTATGCCGACGACGATGCGCATGCCCAGCGGATCTATGACTACATCTCAAACCTGTGGTTCATGCCGGCGACGCCGGTGCTGTCGAACGGCGGCACCAAGCGCGGCCTGCCCATCTCGTGCTTCCTGAACGAGGCGAGCGACTCGCTCGACGGCATCGTCGGCCTGTGGAACGAGAACGTCTGGCTGGCGGCACGGGGCGGCGGCATCGGCTCCTACTGGGGCAACCTGCGGTCGATCGGCGAGAAGGTCGGCATGAACGGCAAGACGTCCGGCGTCGTGCCCTTCATCCGCGTCATGGATTCGCTGACGCTCGCGATTTCCCAGGGCTCGCTGCGCCGCGGCTCGGCGGCGGTCTACCTGCCGGTCAGCCATCCCGAGATCGAGGAGTTCATCGAGATCCGCCGCCCGACCGGCGGCGATCCCAACCGCAAGGCGCTGAACCTCCATCACGGGCTGCTGATCTCCGACGCCTTCATGCGCGCGGTCGAGAATGACGAGGAGTGGGCGCTGACCAGCCCGAAGGACGGCGCGGTGCTGCGCAAGGTCTCGGCGCGCTCGCTGTGGATCCGCATCCTGACGGCGCGCATCGAGACCGGCGAGCCCTACCTGATCTTCGTCGATCACGTGAACCGCGCCCGGCCCGAGCATCACAAGCTCGCCGGGCTCGAGATCAAGACCTCGAACCTGTGCAGCGAGATCACGCTGCCGACCGGCATCGACCGCCACGGCAAGCAGCGCACCGCCGTGTGTTGCCTCTCCTCGCTCAATCTCGAGACCTATCTCGAGTGGCACGAGCATCCGACCTTCATCGAGGACGTGATGCGCTTCCTCGACAACGTCCTGCAGGGCTTCATCGACGAGGCCGGCACCGACTTCGCACGGGCGACCTACGCCGCCATGCGCGAGCGTTCGGTCGGCCTCGGCGTCATGGGCTTCCACTCCTTCCTGCAGCAGAACAACATTCCCATCGAGGCCGTGATGGCCAAGGTGTGGAACAAGAAGATGTTCAAGCACATCCGCAGCCAGTGCGACGCCGCCTCAAAGGCGCTGGCCAAGGAGCGCGGTGCCTGCCCGGATGCCGCCGAGTTCGGCGTCGAGGAGCGCTTCAGCCACAAGCTCGCCATTGCGCCCACCGCCTCGATCTCGATCATCTGCGGCGGCGCCTCGCCCGGCATCGAGCCGTCGGCGGCCAACGTCTACAATCACAAGACGCTGTCGGGCAGCCACGTCGTGCGCAATCCGTACCTCGAGAAGGTGCTGATCCAGAAGGGCCGCAACGACGAGGACACCTGGACCTCGATCACTACGACCAAGGGATCGGTCCAGCATCTCGACTGCCTCGACGATCACGAGAAGGCGGTGTTCAAGACCGCGTTCGAGATCGACCAGCGCTGGCTGGTCGAGCACGCCGCCGACCGCACGCCCTACATCTGCCAGAGCCAGTCGCTCAACCTCTTCCTGCCGGCCGACGTGCACAAGCGCGACCTGCACCAGATCCACATGATGGCCTGGAAGCGCGGCGTGAAGACCCTGTATTACTGCCGCTCGCTGTCGATCCAGCGCGCCGACGTGGTGTCGAACGACGCCGTCGTGGCGCCGCTCGGCGACCAGGCCCTGACCAGTCCAGATACTGCCGTTCCCAAAGCCGACGACGCCCCCCTACCGCTCGCCGCCGCCAAGCTCGCCGAGCAAAGCGGCTACGAGCCCAACAACAACTACGAAGAGTGCCTGAGCTGCCAGTAACCGCCGGGGGCGCGCGACGCTAGTCGCGCGTCTTCTGAGCGGCCAACGAAGATCGCGCCACTGAAGTGGCGCGCCCCCAGCCAAGAATTTGGATTACTGAAGATGTCCCTGCTCGACGCCAAGCCGATCTACAAGCCGTTCCACTATCCGTGGGCCTATGACGCTTGGCTGACCCAGCAGCGCATCCACTGGCTGCCGGAAGAGGTGCCGCTGGCCGACGACGTCAAGGA
>CAZHQA010000324.1:0-5395 GCA_964533955.1 uncultured Reyranella sp.
ACGTTGCCCGGCGCGAACAGCAGACGCAGCGAGCGCCGCTCGGCGTGCCGGGCCCAATCGAGGGACCGACAAGCGTGCGGTGGACGGAAGAGAGAACAGGAATCATGCAACACTCCTGTCGAGGGATCGGCGCCCATCGCCACTCTGCCAACCGACTCTACTGAGCTCGCCGTGTCGACGCTGTGGCAAATGGCACAGATGCCGTCCCGGGGCCGTCGCGGTGCTCCTGCTGGGTCTGGCGCGCAGCGCCGCAGTCAGCGCGTCAGGTCGGCAAGGCGGCGATAGTCGGCCGGGTGCACGCCGTCGCGCCGGACGGAGGGAATGGTCAGCATCTTGTCGCCGAAGTGCGTGGCAAGCTTCCTGACCGCGCCTTGCTGATAGCGGCGGGCCGGCAGGATCCAGATGACGCGGCCGTTGATGCTCTGGCGAAGATGCCAGAGCGCCTGCGTCGCATCGCCCTTGTCGTTGCTGCCCAGGCTCACGATCACGCGCTGGGCACCCGGCGGACCGCTATAGGAATAGGCGAATTGCTCCGACGTGATGCCCACCTCCGCCACCGTCATGCACTCGGGCCGCGCCATGCCAACGCCGACGGCGATGGAATCGCCCAGGATCAAACAGTCGAGCATCGCAGAATTTGTAACGCGATATGCGGCGGACGGTCATCGGGTTTCTCCTGCGTCAATCGTCAGCAGTCGGAGGAGATTGCGGCGCCGTCAGCGCTCACAGCAATGGGCTGAACAGGCGAAGCGTGTTTTCGAGCAGGCGCTCGCGGAACGGACGGGCCTGCCAGGCGGCCGGTTCCAGCCGGACCGACCGGCCGAGGTAGGTTTGCTGCAGCTCGCGCAAAGCAGCGGCGAACTCGGGCTGGTAGACGAAAAGCGCCACTTCGTAGTTGAGCCACAGGCTGCGCATGTCGAGGTTGACGGTGCCGAACATCGACATCGCGCGGTCGACGGTGATCGACTTGGTGTGCAGAAGCCCGCCGCGGTAGAGCTGGATCTCCACGCCGGCGCCCAGGAGATCGTCGTAGTAGGAACGGCTGGCGTAGCGAGTGAGGACCGAATCGACCTTGGCAGGAAGGATCAGCGTCACCTGCACGCCGCGGCCCGCGGCACCGCGCAGGGCCACGATCATCGAATCGTCGGGCACGAGGTAAGGTGTCGTCAGCACCAGCTCGCGCTGGGCGGCGTTGATCAGCCCAAGCAGCATCTGCAGCAGGCCGTCCTCCGTCTCGCCCGGCCCCGAGGGAACGACCTGGACATTCGCCGACCCGACCGGCCCGGCGCCTCCGAGCCCGGCGCTGTCGATGATCTTCTGCATTGGCTCGCCGCTCTCCAGGATCCAGTCGCCGATCAGGGTGGCGGCGAGCGGGTTCACCACGGTGCCCTCGAAACGGACCATCGCGTCGACCCATTCGCCGACGCCCGAGTCCTGCTTGAAGTAGCGGGGATCGACGAGGTTCATGCTGCCGGTCCAGGCTGCGGCCCCGTCAATCACCACGATCTTGCGATGCAGCCGCAGATCCGTGCGGCCGACCACCGTGCGCAGCAGCCCGACCGGAAGCGCGGCGCGCAGCTCGACACCGGCCTCGCGCAGGCGCTGCGGCTGGCTGCCCTTCCACCATGGCCGGGCGCCCAGCGCATCGACCAGCAGTCGACACTGCACGCCGCGGCCGGCGGCGCGAATGACGGCCTCGAGCACCGCATCGGCGGCGCCGCCCTCATTCCAGATGTAGAACTCCATCAGCACGCTGGTCTTCGCCGCATCGACGTCGCGGGCGATCGCCGCGAGGATTTCCTGCGTATCGGAGAACAGCTGGAAGCGGTTGCCGCGCACGGTGGCGCCGCCGACGAGCGCGCGGCCGAGGCGGTCCATTGCCTGCGCTGCCGGCGGAAGGCTCGCCCAGTCGACTGCCGTGAAGTCGGCCGGGATGGCGGCTCGGGCGATCTCCCTGAAGTCGCCGCGCAGCTCGTCGATGCCGTGCCAGCGCTTGCGCCCGATGCGCCGTTCGCCGATCAGCAGATAGACGAAGGCGCCGATGAACGGCAGCGCCGCCACCAGCAGCAGCCACGAGAGTGCAATGCCGCGCGCCGGCCGGCGCATGACGACGCGAACGGCGACGGCAAGGATGACCGCCGCATGCACCGGCAGCAGGATGCCCGGAGAGCCGAAAGGAAGTTCCACGCCCGACTATCCCGCGGCAGCGGGCGAATTGCACGTGGAGCCAATCTCGGTCCTCGTTCCTCTCCCCGGCTCGGAGGAGAGAATATGCGGGGAGTTCGTCTCAGTTTTTGGCGGGAGTTGCCAGGATCTCGGCGCAGGCCCGCGCCACGTCTGTATCGGTCGTCTTGCTGCCGGGCATGGTGGCGTAGCCGCTCTTCTCGACAAGGTTGCCGCGCTCCCAGCTGCTCGACTTGACGAGGGCGTCGGCTTTGACGACGGCATCGGGTTGCGCGCGGAAGCGCTCGACGCAGATCGGTGCAAGGGCTGCAACAACGGCGTCGTGCGAGGCGGCGGCACTGTTTTTCGCCGCCGTGCCGCCGGTCACCCAGCCTCCCCAGGAGAAGCCGACGATGGCGAGCGCGATGGCGCCGACAACGGCGCCCTGGATCCAGGGCTTGGTATTTATTGGCATATTCATGGGAGGTCCCTTCACGGCCGACGAGCGGCCAGCCCTCGTACGCGCGAGGACGGTGTGCGCGAGTGCGCGCAACTGATGATCGACAGGATCAGGATAGCGAGAACGGGACGGGCGACATTGGCCTGCCCCTAATTAAGGACATAAGGGTGGTGCGGACCGAATGCAAGGCTGCTACGCAAATACGTCCGCCCCTGTCATGTCCACTACTGAACAGTCTGCGAAGTTCTCAACCGAAGCGATCGGTGCCTACGCGCTGGCACTCACCTGTCCCGTTTCGGCATCGTCAGCGCGAGCGCCATGCCCACGAGGTTGCAGCCGGCGGCGATCAGCATCGGCGTGCCGTAGCCACCTGTCCGGTCGAACAAATAACCCGCCAGTACCGGCAGGCTGATCGCGGCCAGGCACCAGGCGATGTAAGTGCGCCCGGCGATACGGCCGTAGTCGGCGGGCTGCCAGTAGACGCCGATCCCCCCGGCGGTCGAGCCGGAGACGAATCCATAGCCCGTGCCGACCATGCCGAGGCCCAGCACTGCCGTGACCGGTGTGGGAAAAAACGTGAGCAGCAGGCCGCCGCAAAGCGCCAGCGCGTGCGCCGCGCACATCACATGCGGGACGGCGAAGCGGTCGACGAGCCAGCCACCCCCGATGCGCGCCGCTGCAATCGCCCCCGTGATGCCTGTGGTAGCTGCCACGGCCAATGTCGCCGCGCCGCCATAGGTGGCGATGATCTCGCGTGCCTGACTCAGCACCATCAGGCCGGCCGACGCGGCGAGGAAAAAGGTGCCCGACAATTTCAGGAAGGTCGGGCCGAGGCTGGCCGGCCGTGCCGCCCCGCCGCTGCTGCCGGTGACGGCGGGCACGACCAAGCGCGCGCCGCTCAGCATTGCAAGCAGCGCCGCCGCCACGCCGCAGGCCGCCAGCACGGCGGCCAGTCCGCCGAGCGTTGTGCGCCAGCCGAAAGCTTCGTTGGAGGCATGAAAGGCCGGCGTCGCAATCATCGCGCCCAGAGGATAGAGGCTGACGATGTAGCCGTTGATCAAGCCACGGTGCCGATGCACCAGCATGTTTACGCCCTGCTGCAGCAGGATGTAGGCCACGCCGCCGCCGGTGCCGAACACGACGCCGTACCCCAGGAGCAGTTGGCCCAGCCCCGACGCCGTGGCCGCCACGGCAAGCCCGCCGGCGGCGACGAGCGCGCACAGCGTGATCAAAATCGGCGCGGAGGCGACTCGGTACAGGAAGGCGGCCGAGACCGACCCCACCGTGAAGCCGGCCGTCGCCAGGCCAAAGACGAGTGAAAGCGCCGAGCGGGGAATGGCCAGTTCCTGCTCGATCGGGCGCAGGAGCACGCTGAAGGAATAGACCGAGCCCAGCGGCAGGTTCATCAGCGTCGTCGCCAACAGTGCTGCCCACAGGCGCCCGGTGCGAGCCGACAGGACGGGCGCGGCAACTGACATGGCGCAACCCTCGGCTGCCAATCCTCGTCCGGTCAAGCGTGCCGGGCAGGAATAGCATTCGCGCTGGCGAGACCAGCCGAAAGCCGATAAATTTGCACTGCAATTTTCATGGAGACGGTCAACGGTCCGAACTGACCGGCCGTCCGCTGATGGGGGTAGGCGGCATGGCCGTATCGTATGGCGCGTTCGGCGACTTCTCGATTCTGCAGAACCCCAACGCCGTCTGGACCTATGAGACCGGGGGCCTGGTCTTCCCGCTCAGCGGGTCGACGGCGGACTACGCCTATTGGACAACCACCGGGGCACCGCCCGACGCGCCGGCGGTCATCGCCAACACGACGAGCAGCACCGTCACCCTCGG
The DNA here is from genome assembly GCA_964533955.1 of uncultured Reyranella sp. GTDB lineage: Bacteria > Pseudomonadota > Alphaproteobacteria > Reyranellales > Reyranellaceae > Reyranella. The sequence continues at coordinate 4,463 of CAZHQA010000324.1, forward strand.
CAGCTTCGACATTCCGCCCTTTCAGGTGACCCTGGATCCGGAGACCGCAAGCGACTCGACGGTAGCCTTCACTGCGCCGACCAAGGCGTTCTACGTGATTTCAGGAGGTTTCGTCGGCACCGACACCTCGGAGGCGCCGCACCTCGTCACCGTGGCGGTGAACGGCCACACCGCATTCCAGAGCCTGATCGAGACCTACAACCAAAGCGCGCCGTTCCTGCTGACCTACAGCCTGAATGCCGGCGACACCGTCGCCTTCATCGATACCGGAAACGGCACCGGTAATGCGGCCGTGGCCTTGTCGGCGTCCGTCGTCGCGGCGAGCCGCTTTGCCTGGCGGGCGGCCACGAGCGGCGATTTCGACAATCCGGCAAGGTGGAGCCCGGCTGCGGTGCCCGGTAACGCCGACATTGCCGTCCTCGGGAAGTCAGGCGCCTATACCGTCACCAGCTCGAACGACCGCTTCCTAAGCCGGCTGACGATCAGCAATGCCGAGGCGGTACTGGCGATAGCGGCGGGCACTTTTTCGACCGAGCAGCTCATCAACGCCGGATCGGTCAACGTCGGTGACGGCACGGCGGACGCGGCGATCGCCCTCGAGGGCAGTGCGGAGAACAGCGGCACGATCACCCTGGCGGGCGAGTCCGGCGCAGCGGCCACACTCGATGTCGGCGCCTTCGGGCTGACATTGAGCGGTGGCGGTACCGTCGCGCTCGGCGGAGCGAGCGGCGGCGTCGTCACCGGCTTCGGCGGGCTGCTGCGAAACCTCGACAACACGATCTCGGGATCCGGCCAATTGGGCGACGCGTCGATTCAATTGGTCAACAGCGCCAAGGGAGTCATCGCGGCGCAAGGGCTGCTTCAGCTCGCGACCGCCGCCGCCATCGACAACAGCGGAACGCTGCGCGCGGCAAGCGGCGGCACGCTGGACAT
>CAZHQA010000325.1:0-5386 GCA_964533955.1 uncultured Reyranella sp.
TCTGGTCCATGAACTGCGAGAGCTGGCTGGAGCCGAAGAACTCGCGCACCGCCGCGGCCGCCGGCTTGGCGTTGATCAGGTCGTGCGGCATCACGGTGTCGATGTCGATCGAGCTCATGCGCTCGCGGATGGCGCGCTCCATGCGCAGCAGGCCGACGCGATACTGGTTCTCCATCAACTCGCCGACCGAGCGGACGCGGCGGTTGCCGAGATGGTCGATGTCGTCGATCTCGCCTCGGCCGTCCTTGAGGCCGTGCAGCACCTTGACCACCGCGAGGATGTCCTCGCGGCGCAGCGTGCGCTGGCTGTCGGGCACGCCCGAGAAATCGAGGCGCATGTTCATCTTGACGCGGCCGACCGGCGAGAGGTCGTAGCGGTCGAGATCGAACAGCAGGCCGTTGAACAGGGTCTCGGCCTGCTCCAGGGTCGGCGGCTCGCCCGGACGCATCACGCGATAGATATCGAGCAGCGCCTCCTCGCGATTGGAGTTCTTGTCGGCCGCCAGCGTGTTGCGGATGTAGGGGCCGACATTGGCGTGGTCGATCGCAAGCGTCGGCAGCACGTCGACGTCGTTCTCCTCGAACAGGTCGAGCACCGCCTGGGTGATCTCCTGGCCGGCTTCGACGAAGATCTCGCCCGTCTTCTCGTTGATGATGTCGAGTGCGGCGTAGCGGCCGACCAGCTCCTCGTTGGAGACGCGCATCTCCTTGAGGCCGGCTTCCTTGAGGCGGGTGAGCAGGCGCGGCGTCATCTTGGCGCCGGCGTCGGCCACCGTCTTGCCGGTCTTGGCGTTCACCAGATCGTGGGTGAGCTTGATGCCCTTCATCGAGTCGGCGTCGAACGCCGTGTTCCAGCCTTCCTTGTCGCGCTTGTAGACGACCTGGCCGTAGAAGGCGGCCAGGATCTCCTCGGGCGACAGACCCTGGGCCTCGGCCGGATCGAGCGGCTGATTCTTGGCGAGGGCAGCGGCGCGCTTCTTGGCGGTGGCGTCGTTGTCGAGCGCAAGCAGCAGCGTCGTCACCGGAATCTTGCGCCGACGGTCGATGCGGACGTGGATCAGGTCCTTGGCGTCGAACTCGAAGTCGAGCCACGAGCCGCGGTAGGGGATGATGCGGGCGGCGAACAGGTACTTGCCCGAGCTGTGGGTCTTGCCCTTGTCATGGTCGAAGAAGACGCCCGGCGAGCGATGCATCTGGCTGACGATCACGCGCTCGGTGCCGTTCACGATGAAGGTGCCGTTGTCGGTCATGAGCGGCATGTCGCCCATGTAGACGTCCTGCTCCTTGATATCGCGGATCGAGCGCGAGCCGGCTTCCTCGTCGATGTCCCAGACAACCAGCTGCAGCGTGACCTTGAGCGGGGCGGCATAGGTGATGCCGCGCTGCTGGCACTCTTCGACGTCGTACTTGGGCTCTTCGAACTCGTACTTCACGAACTCCAGGCTGGCGCGCTCGGCGAAGTCCTTGATCGGAAACACGCCGCGGAAGACCTCCTGGAGGCCCGACTGGGTGCGCCTGGCCGCAGGCGTGACACGCTGCAGAAAGCCCTCGTAGGAGCTCTTCTGAACCTCGATGAGATTCGGCATCGGCGCCACAGACTCGATGTGGCCGAAGAAACGACGGATCCGTTTGCGCGTATTGAAGGCCGTGGCCATCCTGCGTCCTCGATAGGTTCAAGGGCGGAGAAACACCCGCTGCTGTCTCGGAACTCACGGCCCGCCAAAGCCGCTCGTCCCATCCATTGCAGAGGGCCACTTATCGAAGCGGATGCGAGCATCCGCTTTGAGAAGGGGCCCCTCCCGAAGGAGGGTGGCGGGGCCGGCCCCGAAAGAGGCCGGCCCGACCGGTAAAACGCCTACTTGAGCTCGACCTTGGCGCCCTCGGCCTCGAGCTTGGCCTTGAGCTTCTCGGCATCCGCCTTCGGCACGCCGTCCTTGACCGCCTTGGGCGCTGCTTCGACCAGGTCCTTGGCCTCCTTGAGGCCGAGGCCGGTGATCTCGCGCACCGCCTTGATGACGTTGATCTTCTTGTCGCCAGCGGCGGCCAGGATGACGGTGAACTCGTCTTTGACCTCCGCAGGAGCGGCGGCGGCGCCCGGAGCGGCAGCCACCGCGACCGGAGCGGCGGCGCTGACACCCCACTTCTCTTCAAGCAGCTTGCTGAGCTGAGCGGCCTCGAGGACCGTCAGGGCCGAGAGTTCCTCGACCAGCTTTTCCAGATTGGCCATTTCTATCTCCTAGTATCCCGAACTTCAGAACGGTGGTTGATCGTGACTTCGAAACGTTGACTCACGCCGCCTTCGCGCCGTCTGCCGTGGCTCCGTATGCGCTGAACACACGAGCGACCTGACCGGCCGGCGCCGCAAGCACGCCCGCGACCTTGGTCGCCGGAGCCTGCAGAAGACCGATGATCTTGCCGCGCAGAGCATCGAGGGACGGCAGAGCGGCGAGAGCCTGGACGCCCGCGACGTCCAGCGTGTTCTCACCCAGCGCACCGCCGACGATGGTCAGCTTCTCGTTGTCCTTGGCGAAGGCGGAAACCACCTTCGCCGCAGCGACCGGATCCTTGGAGTAGGCAATGGCAGTCGGACCCTTGAAGAGGGAGCCGAGCGCCGTGAAGGGCGTGCCCTCGAGGGCACGCAGCGTGAGCCGATTCTTGGCGACCTTGTAGCTCGCGCCGGCTGCCCTGATCTTGCGACGCAGGTCCGTCACTTCCTGGACGGTGAGGCCAGTCTGGCGGGTGACCACCATCAGGCTCGCGTCCTTGAAGATCTGGTTCAGCTCGACGATCGCCTCGGCCTTTTCCGAACGATTCACGGCTTTCTCCAACTATGGCTCGACCCGGGGGATCCGAGTCGAACCGGCTGCGTTAAGACCACGCAGCTCCGTTAGCGGTTCACGCGAACGAAGCCTCGTGGCCTTGCTCGCCTGCCCCGGAAGTTCGGGCACATACGCACGCACCGAAATGCGAGCGTCGATTCCCTTGCCCCCGTCTGCGCTGGCGGGTTTCCCCTTTAGGCTCGTCCCGAAGAACGAAGCACCGGCGGTCTCGGACAGGTGGAGATCGGAAACCTCGCGGTCTCGTCACTCCTTCCAATGCCCGCCGGGACACGGCGAGCACCGGAAACTCGATGACGTTGCCTCGCGCTAGGTATTGAGCGCGGTGGCGGGGTCGAGCTTGACGCCCGGCCCCATGGTCGAACTGATCGACACCTTCTTGATGAAGGTGCCCTTGGCGCCGGCGGGCTTGGCGCGATTGATCGCGGTCACCAGAGCCTTGACGTTGGCGGTGATGGCGTCTTCGCTGAACGACGCCTTGCCGACGCCAGCATGAATGATGCCAGCCTTCTCGGCGCGGAACTCGATCGAGCCGGCCTTGGCCGCCTTCACCGCCGCCGAGACGTCCTGCGTGACGGTGCCGAGCTTGGGGTTCGGCATCAGGCCGCGCGGGCCGAGAACCTTACCCAGTCGGCCGACGACACCCATCATGTCGGGCGTGGCCACGCAGCGGTCGAAATTCATCTCCCCGCCGTTGATCTTCTCGGCGAGATCCTCGGCGCCGACCAGATCGGCACCGGCGGCCTTGGCCTCTTCGGCCTTGGCGCCACGGGCGAACACCGCCACGCGCACCGTCTTGCCGGTGCCGCTCGGCAGCTCGACCATGCCGCGCACCGCCTGGTCGGCATGGCGCGGGTCGATGCCCAGATTCATGGCGATCTCGATCGTCTCGTCGAACTTCGCCTTGGCGTTCGCCTTCACCATCTTCACGGCTTCAGCGAGAGGATAGGTCTTGTCGCGATCGACGCCTTCGGACGCCGTCTTGTAGCGCTTGCCCCGTGCCATGGCTTACCCCACCACTTCCAGGCCCATCGAGCGGGCCGAACCCGCCACCTGGGCCATCGCCGACTCGATCGAATCGCAGTTGAGGTCCGGCATCTTCTGCTTCGCGATCTCCTCGACCTGCTGCTTGGTCACCTTGCCGACGATTTGCGTGCCGACGGTCTTGGCTCCCGACTCGATGCCTGCGGCCTTCTTCAGGAAGTAGCTCACCGGCGGGGTCTTGGTGATGAAACTGAAGCTGCGATCCTGGAACACGGTGATGACCACCGGGATCGGCATGCCCGCTTCCATCTTCTGCGTACGCGCGTTGAACTGCTTGCAGAATTCCATGATGTTGACGCCCTGCTGACCGAGCGCGGGCCCGATCGGCGGCGACGGATTGGCCTTGCCCGCTGGCACCTGCAGCTTGACGTAGGCCTGTATCTTCTTGGCCATGCCTGCCCCTTTCTGTTGGGCGGCGTGGTTCGGCCATGGCCGGCCTCCCACACCCTATGTTCCAGTCAACCCCTTGATCCAGAAGGACTTTCGGATCGACCGCGCGTCATGAGAAAAGGCCGGCACACGGCCAGCCCCTCAAGGGCGCGGGGTCTACCAAATAAGACCCCGTCCCACAAGCCCCCATATAGGGACTGTTTAGAGCTTTTCCACCTGGGCGTAGTCGAGTTCGACGGGGGTCGAGCGGCCGAAGATCGAAACGGCGACCTTGAGCCGGGCGCGCTCCTCGTCGACGTCCTCGACGGTGCCGTTGAACGAGGCGAAGGGGCCGTCGGCCACCTTGACCTGCTCGCCGATCTCGAAGCTGACGGCGGGCTTGGGACGTTCGACGCCCTCCTGGACCTGCTTGAGGATACGGCCGGCCTCGGCGTCGGAGATCGGCACCGGCTTGCCGCGGCCGCCGCCGCCCAGGAAGCCCGTGACCTTGGCGGTGTTCTTGATCAGGTGCCAGGTCTCGTCGTTGAGATCCATCTTCACCAGGACGTAGCCCGGGAAGAACTTGCGCTCGGTCTGGACCTTGGCGCCGCGGCGCACTTCCACGACTTCCTCGGTCGGCACCATGACCTGCGAGATCTCCTCGGCCAGGCCCTTCTTTTCGGCCTGTTCGCGAATCGACTGCGCGACCTTGTTTTCGAAGCCTGAATAGGCGTGAACGACGTACCAGCGATGAGCCATAGCCTTAAGACCTCGTCATGCAATTCCGAGCAGCGTCTTGACGACGAAGCCGATGATCTTGTCAGCCGCCAGGAAGAACAACGCAGCGATCACCACGAAGATGAAGACCATGCTGGTGGTGATCATGGTCTCGCGCCTGGTCGGCCAGGTGACCTTGCTCACCTCGGCTCGGACTTCGCGGACGAATTCTACTGGGTTCTTCGGCATGTTGACGCTTTGTTAGGTGGCAGGAGTGGAGGGACTCGAACCCCCGGCCCTCGGTTTTGGAGACCGATGCTCTACCAACTGAGCTACACTCCTTCAGTTCCGCCTTATAGCACTACTTGACGATTTTGGTGACGACGCCGGCGCCGACGGTTCGGCCGCCCTCGCGGATGG
>CAZHQA010000326.1:0-5379 GCA_964533955.1 uncultured Reyranella sp.
CGCAACGCGCCGGTGCCGATCGGCACGGTGCCGATCTACCAGGCGCTGGAGAAGGTCGGCGGCTATCCCACCAAGCTCTCCTGGGAGGTCTTCCGCGACACGCTGATCGAGCAGGCCGAGCAGGGCGTCGACTACTTCACGATCCACGCCGGCGTGCGCCTGGCGCACGTGCCGCTGACCGCGAACCGGGTCACCGGCATCGTCAGCCGCGGCGGCTCGATGATGGCGCAATGGTGCCTGACCGAGCATCGCGAGAGCTTCCTCTACGAGCATTTCGGCGACATCTGCGACATCATGCGCAAGTACGACGTGTCGTTCTCGTTGGGCGACGGCTTGCGGCCGGGCAGCAACGCCGACGCCAACGACGCTGCGCAGTTCGCCGAGCTGACGACCCTGGGCGAACTCACCAAGGTCGCCTGGGACAAGGGCTGCCAGGTCATGATCGAGGGGCCGGGCCATGTGCCCATGCACAAGATCAAGGCGAACATGGACAAGCAGCTCAAGGAGTGCGGCGAGGCGCCGTTCTACACGCTGGGGCCGCTCGTCACCGACATCGCGCCCGGCTACGACCACATCACCTCCGGGATCGGCGCCGCCATGATCGGCTGGTTCGGCACGGCGATGCTCTGCTACGTCACGCCCAAGGAGCATCTCGGCCTGCCCGACCGCGACGACGTCAAGGTGGGCGTGATCACCTACAAGATCGCCGCCCATGCCGCCGACCTCGCCAAGGGCCATCCCGCGGCGCGGTTGCGCGACGATGCGCTCTCCAAGGCGCGCTTCGACTTCCGCTGGATCGACCAGTTCAACCTGTCGCTCGATCCGGCGACGGCGGAGAAATTCCACGACGAGACCATGCCCAAGGACGCGCACAAGACGGCGCATTTCTGCTCGATGTGCGGGCCCAAGTTCTGCTCGATGCGCATCACACAGGACATCCGCGACTATGCCCAGAAGGGCATGAAGGAGATGAGTGACAAGTTCAAAGCCGGCGGCAGCCAGCTCTACGTGCCGGACAAGGCTGCGGACTGAGTTCCGGAGCCCCGGCCGGCGACTAAACCCGGCGACTAAATAAAGTCACAGAGGCAGGGTTCTTTTTGGCCCGGTCGGCGTTACCTGCCGGCCGGGCTCGCAGCCTTGCGCCTCCCGAATGGCTGGGGGAGACTCCAGTGTTTCGCTACGTATGATGAGGACTACCTTGGGCTTGGGGGCGGACTAATAGATGACGCGGCTAAGGACCCTACTAGGGATTGGGTTAGGCTTGGCCGTGGTTGTCGGCGCGGGCTGGTACATCACGACCCACACCAGTTCTTCCACCTCGCAGGCCGCCCGCCAGGCCGGCCGGTTCGGTGCCAATGCGCCCATTCCCGTGGGACTTGCCGCTGCCGCCAAGGGCGACATTCCGATCGTCATCAAGGCCCTGGGGACGGTGACGCCGCTCGCCACGGTGACCGTCAAGGCCCAGATCACCGGCCAGCTGACCCAAGTCGAATTCACCGAAGGCCAGTCGGTCAAGCAGGGCGATCTCCTGGCGGTGGTCGACCAGCGCCCCTATGTCGTGGCCTTGCAGCAGGCCCAGGGCACGCTCGACAAGGACCAGGCGCTGCTCAAGAACGCGCTGATCGACCTGCAGCGCTACAAGACCCTGGTCGCCCAGGACTCGATCGCCCGCCAGCAATACGACACGCAGCAGGCTCTCGTGATCCAGTATCAGGCCACGATCGTCACCGATCAGGCGATGGTCGACAACGCCAGGCTCAACCTCGTCTATACCCGCATCATCTCGCCGGTGAATGGCCGCATCGGCCTGCGCCTGGTCGACCAGGGCAACTACGTCACGCTCGGCGACGCGACCGGCATCTGCGTCATCACCCAGATGCAGCCCATGTCGGTGGTGTTCACCATTCCCGAGGATTTCCTCCCGCAGGTGCGCAAGCGCATGCGCGACGGCGCCAGTCTCAAGGTCTCGGCGCTCGACCGTGCGCAGAAGAACGAGCTCGGCACCGGCACGGTTTCGACGCACGACAACCAGGTCGACCTCACGACCGGCACGGTCAAGCTGCGCGCCATCTTCGACAATGCCGACGAGGCGTTGTTCCCCAACCAGTTCGTCAACGTCCGCTTGCTGGTCGATACGGTGAAGGATGCCGTCGTGGTGCCGGTCGCCGCCATTCAGCGCGGCCAGCCCGGCACGTTCGTCTATCGCGTGAAGCCCGACGACACCGTCGAGATCCGGGTCGTCGAGACAGGCGCCACCGACGGCGAGAAGATCGCCGTGGTCAAGGGCCTGGCGATCGGCGACGAGGTGGTGATCGACGGCACTGATCGGCTGCGCGACGGCGCGAAGATCCGCCGTCCAGCCGCCTCGCCGGGCGGCGCCGGCCGGCCGGTCGCGGCCGCGCCGCCCGATGGCGGCGCCCAGGCGGCGCCCAATGGTGCGGCGCCGGGTCAGCGGCGCGGTCCGGCAAACGGGCAAGGGGGAGGCCCGCAGGGCGCGAACGGCGAGCGTCGCGGTGGCGGCGCCGGCCGGCCGGCCCAATCCAACCAGTAACCGCGGCCGCGACATGAATCCGTCGCGGATTTTCATCGAGCGGCCCGTCGGGACCTCGCTCCTGATGGCGGCGATCGTGCTCGTCGGCGTGATCGCCTATCGCTTCCTGCCGCTCTCGGCGCTGCCCCAGGTCGACTATCCGACCATCCGGGTGCTCACGCTCTACCCGGGGGCCGGGCCGGAGGTCATGACCACGTCGGTCACCGCGCCGCTGGAGCGCCAGTTCGGCCAGATGCCCGGCCTCAACCAGATGACCTCGACCAGCTCGGCGGGCGCCTCGGCGATCACCCTGCAGTTCGACCTCACCCTCGCCCTCGACGTGGCCGAGCAGCAGGTGCAGGCGGCGATCAACGCCGCGGGCAACCTGTTGCCCGCCGACCTGCCGGCGCCGCCGATCTACGCCAAGGTCAATCCGGCCGACGCGCCGATCCTGACCCTGGCCATCACCTCGAAGACCGACCCGCTGACCAAGATCCACGACATGGTCGACACGCGGCTCGCCCAGAAGATCGCCCAGTTGCCCGGCGTCGGCCTCGTGACCCTGGAGGGCGGCGCCAAGCCCGGCTACCGCATCCGCGCCAATCCCACGGCGCTCGCCGCCTACGGACTCAACGTCGACGACCTGCGCACCACGCTGAGCAACGCCAACGTCAACACGCCCAAGGGCAACTTCGACGGGCCGACCCGCGCCTACACCATCAACGCCAACGACCAGATCACCGACCCGCAGCTCTTCAACGACGTCGTCGTCGCCTACCGCAACGGCGCGCCGGTGCGGCTGCGCGACGTCGCCACCGTCGAGGATGGCCAGGAGAATACCAAGCTCGCCGCCTGGGTGAACGCGACGCGTGCCGTGATCCTGAACGTGCAGCGCCAGCCCGGCGCCAACGTCATCGCCGTGGTCGACAGCATCAAGGCCCTGCTGCCGCAGTTGCGCGACACGCTGCCCAACTCGTTCGATATCGCAGTCGTGACCGATCGCACGCTCACCATCCGCGCCTCGGTGCACGACGTGCAGATCGAGCTCGGCTTTGCCGTCGCCCTGGTCGTGGGGGTGATCTTCCTGTTCCTGGGCGACTGGCGGGCCACCCTCATTCCCAGCCTGTCGGTGCCGCTGTCCCTGGTCGGCACGCTGGCGGTCATGTATCTCGCGGGCTTCAGCCTGAACAACCTGTCGATCATGGCGCTCACCATCGCCACGGGCTTCGTGGTCGACGACGCCATCGTCATGATCGAGAACATCGCCCGCTACATCGAGCAGGGCGAGGACCCGACCGAGGCATCGCTGAAGGGCTCGAGGCAGATCGCCTTCACCGTGGTGTCGCTCACCGTGTCGCTGATCGCGGTGCTGATTCCGCTGCTGTTCATGGCCGACGTCGTCGGCCGCCTGTTCAGCGAGTTCGCGGTGACGCTGTCGGTCACCATCCTGATCTCGGCCGTGGTCTCGCTCACGCTGGTGCCGATGATGTGCGCCCAGCTGCTGAGCCATCGCCAGGGCGAGGCTCATGGCCGCCACGCCGAGGCCGAGGCGCTCGGCGCGCGCTGGTTCGCCCGGCTGATCGATGTCTACGACGACGCGCTGGTCGTGGTGTTCCGCCACCAGCCGCTCACCCTGCTGGTGGCCGTCGGCACCGTGGTGCTGACCGTCGTGCTGTACATCGTGATCCCCAAGGGCTTCTTCCCGATCCAGGACAATGGCCTGATCCAGGCCGTCACCGAGGCGCCGCAGTCGATCTCCTTCGACGCCATGAGCGAGCGCCAGCGGGCGATGGGTGACGCCATCCTCAACGATCCGGACGTCGAGAGCCTGACCTCGTTCGTCGGCGTCGACGGCACGAACCCGACGCTCAACTCGGGGCGCATGCTCATCAATCTCAAGCCGCGCGATCAGCGCACGGCGACCGCCACCGACGTCATCCGCCGCCTGCAGCGCGAGACGCAGTCGGTCGCCGGCATCCAGATCTACATGCAGCCCTCGCAGGACCTCACCATCGATTCGACGGTGAGCCGCACGCAATACCAGTTCGTGCTCGAGAGTCCCAACCCGGGCGACTTCGACGTCTGGGTGCCGCGCCTGATCGAGCGCATGAACCAGATTCCGCAGATCGTCGACGTCGCCGCCGAGCTGCAGAACAAGGGCCTGTCGATGTATATCAAGATCGACCGCGACGCGGCGGCGCGCTTCGGCATCACCGCCGCCACGATCGACAACCTGCTGTACGACGCCTTCGGCCAGCGCATCGTCTCGACGGTCTACACCCAGTCGAACCAGTATCGCGTGATCTACGAGGTCGAGCCGCGCATGGCCCAGTCGCTCGACTCGCTCTACAACCTCTATTTGCCGAGCTCGACGCAGGGCAAGCAGGTGCCGCTGTCGGCGATCGCCACCTTCGAGCAGCGCACCGCGCCCCTGCGCCTCGACCGGCTGAGCCAGTTTCCTTCCACCACCGTCTCCTTCAACCTGGCGCCCGGCGCCTCGCTCGGGCAGGCCGTCGACGCCATCGTCGCGGCCGAGAAGGACATCGGCATGCCGCGCCAGATCCAGACCCTGTTCCAGGGCGCCGCGCTGGCCTTCCAGAAGGCGCTGAGCAGCCAGCTCATGCTGATCCTGGCGGCGATCATCACCGTCTACATCGTGCTCGGCGTGCTCTACGAGAGCTACATCCATCCCATCACGATCCTGTCGACCCTGCCGTCGGCCGGCATCGGCGCCCTGCTGGCGCTGATGATGGCGGGCGACGACCTGAGCGTCGTGGCCATCATCGGCATCGTGCTGCTGATCGGCATCGTGAAGAAGAACGCGATCATGATGATCGACTTCGCGCTGG
>CAZHQA010000327.1:0-5351 GCA_964533955.1 uncultured Reyranella sp.
GGTACCGGCCAGGACGCTGGCCGACTATGTGGCCCTGGCGAAGATGGGCGGCGCCTACGCGAACTTCGCCTCGGCTGCCGCCGGGAGCCTGCCGCATTTCTTCGGCCTGATGTTCGCCAAGGCTGCCGGGCTGCAGCTCACCCACGTGCCCTACAAGGGCACCGCCAGCGTCATGCAGGCGATGACGTCGGGCGAGATTCCCGCCGCCGTGCTCAACATCGCCGACTGGGGCATGCTGGCTCAGGCGGGCAAGGGCCGCATGCTCGCCGTGTCGGGCGCTCGGCGCCTGCCGCAATATCCCGACGTGCCGACCTTCAAGGAGAGTGGCTACGACATCGAAGGCTCGGCCTGGTACGCGCTGTTCGCACCGGCCGGCACGCCGCCGCCGATCGTCGACAAGCTCGCCGCGGCGGCAATCGACGCGGTCCGCCAGCCCGACGTGCGCCAGAAGCTCGAGCCGCTCGGCCTCGAGGTCACCGGACTCGGCCCGGCCGAGATGACGAGGATTCTCCGCGCCGACTACGACAAATGGGGGCCGGTCATTCGCGCCTCCGGTTTCAAGGCGGACTGAGCGAAAACCGACAGCGAAGCAATCCCGCAGCCATAGTCCGGCCCAACTTCCCCGCGTTATATAAGGTGCAACGACAGCGGGAGCGCACGTCATGTCGATCAAACGGCGCACGGTAATGGCGGGCGGCGCGGCCCTGTGGGTCGCCGCCCCGACGATCCTGCGCGCGCAATCCACGGGCGACACGATCGTCAGCCACGGCTTTGCGACCCACGGCAATCTCAAATATCCGGCCGATGCGAAGAATCTCGACTACGTCAATCCTGCCGCGCCCAAGGGCGGTTCCGTCCGCCTGGCCGGCCGCGGCAGCTTCGACTCGCTCAATCCGTTCATCCTCAAGGGCACGCCGGCCGGGGCGGTGAGCGCGATCTATGAAACGCTGATGACCCAGACCGCGGACGAGGCCGAGGGCGGTTACGGCCTGCTGGCCGAGAGCATCGAATATCCCAAGGATCGCTCGTGGGCGGCCTTCAGGCTCCGCCCGCAGGCACGCTGGCACGACGGCAAGCCGGTCACCGCCGACGACGTGGTGTTCTCTTTCGACATCCTGAAGTCCAAGGGCCATCCGCAATGGGCGGCCTACTGGCAGGATGTGCTGAAGGCCGAAAAGATCGACGAGCGGATTGTGAAATTCACCTTTGCCGACGGCATCAACAACGAACTGCCCGGCATCATCGGCCAGCTGAATGTGCTGCCCAAGCATTGGTGGGCGACGCGCGACTTCGAGAAGACATCGCTCGAGATCCCCCTGGGCAGCGCCGCCTATCGCGTCGAGTCCTTCGAGGCCGGGCGCTACATCGCGCTCAAGAGGGTCGAGGACTATTGGGGCCGCGACCTGTGGCTCAATCGCGGCCGCGGCAACTTCGACACCATGCGCTACGATTACTATCGCGACGAGACGGTCGCCTTCGAGGCATTCAAGGCAGGCGACGTGGACTATCGCGAGGAATACACGTCGCGCAATTGGGCGACCGCCTACGACATTCCCAGCGTGAAGTCGGGCGCCATCCAGCGCGCCACGCTCAAGCATGCGAGCACCCTGCCGATGCAGGGCGTCGGCTTCAACCTGCGCCGCGACCTGTTCAAGGACCGCAAGGTGCGCGAGGCCTTCGTCCATCTCGTCGACTTCGAATGGTTCAACAAGACCCTCGGGTTCGGGCTGCTGACCCGGATCAACAGCTACTTCTTCAACTCCGAACTGGCGGCGACCGGCCTGCCCTCCAGGGAGGAATTGGCGATCCTCGAGCCGCTGCGCGGCCAGGTGCCGGATGAGGTATTCAGCCAGGAGTTCAAACTGCCGGTGACCGACGGCAGCGGCAACAACCGCGAAGGCGCTCGGCGCGCCCTCGCGCTCTTCAAGGAGGCCGGCTGGGACGTGCGCAACGGCAAGCTCGCCAACAAGGCCGGCCAGCCTTTCGCTTTCGAGATGCTGCTCGGCGAGCCGCGGCTGGAGCGCTTTGCGCTTCCCTTCAAGCAATGGTGCGAACGGGTCGGCGTCGACGTGCAGCTGCGCACCGTCGATCCGGCGCAATATCAGAAGCGCATGGACGATTTCGACTACGACGTCACGCTTGTGATTTCGCGCCAGTCGCTGTCGCCCGGCAACGAGCAGCGCGAGTACTGGGGCTCCAAGGCGGCGGCCATCAAGGGCAGCCGCAACGAACTCGGCATTGCCGATCCGGCGATCGACAAGCTGATCGAACTGATCGTCTCGGCACCCGACCGCGACAGCCTGATCATGCGCACGCGCGCGCTCGACCGCGTGCTGCTGTGGCACCACTATCTCGTGCCGCAGTACTACTCGACCGACTGGTGGATCGCCTACTGGAACAAGTTCGGCCAGCCCGAGAAGCTCGCCAAATACGAGCCACGCGGCCTCGATCGCTGGTGGGTCGACGCCGACAAGGAAAAAGCCTTGGGCAGCGCCAAAAAGTGACGCTGGCTCGGCATACGGGGGCCTGACGATGGGCTCCTACATCCTGCGCCGACTGATGCTGATGGTGCCGACCCTGCTCGGCATCATGGTGATCAATTTCTTCGTCATCCAGGCGGCGCCCGGCGGCCCGGTGGAGCAGGCGATCTCCCAGCTGCAGGGTCGCGGCGACGTCACTGCGCGCATCACCGGCGGCGGCGAGGCGGCCGCCGGCGCCCAGCAGTCGCGCTCGGGCCAAAACACCGACGCCTCGCGCGGCGCGCGCGGCCTGCCGCCCGAACTGATCGAGCGGATCCGCAAGCAGTACGGCTTCGACAAGCCGGTGGGCCAGCGCTTCCTCGAGATGATGGGCGGCTACCTGGTGTTCGATCTCGGCGAGAGCTTCTTCCGCAACGCGCGCGTGGCCGATCTGATCGTCTCCAAAATGCCGGTGTCGATCTCGCTCGGCCTGTGGACCACCCTGCTCACCTACCTGATCTCGATCCCGCTCGGCATCGCCAAGGCGGTGCGCGACGGTTCGCGCTTCGATGTCGCGAGCTCGACGGCAGTCATCGTGGGCAACGCCATCCCGTCGTTCCTGTTCGCGCTCCTGCTGGTCGTGTTGTTCTGCGGCGGCAGCTTCTGGAAGATCTTCCCGCTGCGCGGCATCGTCTCGGACGACTGGCGGTCGCTCGGCTGGTGGGACCTCGTCGTCGACTATGCCTGGCACATGGTGCTGCCGATCAGCGCCATGGTGATCGGCGGCTTCGCCACCCTCACCATGCTGACCAAGAACTCCTTCCTCGAGGAGATCGGCAAGCAATACGTGCTGACGGCCCGCGCCAAGGGGCTGGTCGAGCGGCGCGTGCTCTATGGTCACGTCTTCCGCAATGCCATGCTGATCGTGATCGCGGGTTTTCCGGCCGCCTTCATCGGCGTGCTGTTCACCGGCTCGCTGCTGATCGAGGTGATCTTCAACCTCGACGGCATGGGGCTGCTGGGATTCGAAGCGGCGATCGGCCGCGACTATCCGGTGATGTTCGGCACGCTGTGGACGCTTGGCCTGCTGGGCCTGCTGGTCGGCCTGATCGGCGATCTCTTGTACATGGTGATCGACCCGCGCATCGACTTCGAGGCACGCGGCGCATGATGCGGCTCTCGCCCATCAGCCGGCGGAGGCTCTCCCGCTTTGCCGCCAACCGGCGGGGCCTGTGGTCGCTGGTGATCTTCACCGCAGTCTTCGTGGTGAGCCTGTTCGCCGAATTCATCGCCAACGACAAGCCGGTTCTGGTCCGCTACGACGGCGCCTTCTATTCGCCGATCTTCCACGCCTATCCCGAGACCACGTTCGGCGGGGAGTTCGCCACCGAGGCCGACTACAAGGACCCCGAGGTGGTGAAGCTGATCGATGCCAAGGGCTGGATGATCTGGCCGCCCATCCCCTACAGCTTTGACACCTTCGTCAAGGACCTCGGCCGGCCCGCGCCTTCGCCGCCCACCGCCCGCAACTGGCTCGGCACCGACGACCAGGCGCGCGACGTGATGGCCCGGCTGATCTACGGCTTCCGCATGTCCGTGCTGTTCGGCCTCCTGCTGACCCTGTTCGGCTCCATCCTCGGCATCGCCGCGGGCGCGGTGCAGGGCTATTTCGGCGGGCTGACCGACCTGTTGTTCCAGCGCTTTCTCGAGATCTGGTCGAGCATGCCGGTGCTCTACCTGCTGATCATCATGGCAAGCTTCATCCAGCCCGGGTTCTGGTCGCTGCTCGGGATCATGCTGCTGTTCGGCTGGATGGGCTTGGTCGGGCTGGTGCGCGCCGAATTCCTTCGCGGCCGCAACTTCGACTATGTCCGGGCGGCGCGCGCCATGGGCATGCTGGACGCCCGCATCATGTTCCGGCACATCCTTCCCAACGCCATGACCGCCAGCCTGACCTACCTGCCATTCATCCTCGCGGGTTCCGTGACCACGCTGACGGCACTCGACTTCCTGGGCTTCGGCCTGCCGCCGGGCGCGCCGTCCCTGGGCGAGCTGCTGCTGCAGGGCAAGAACAACCTCACCGCGCCGTGGCTGGCCTTCACCGGCTTTTTCGTGATCTCCGGCGTGATGTCTCTGCTGGTGTTCGTCGGCGAGGCGGTGCGTGACGCCTTCGATCCGCGCAAGGTGCCGGCGTGACGGTGCGGCCATGAGCGAGGCGGCGCTGCTCGAGGTCCGCGACCTCTCGGTCACTTTCGGCAGCGGTGCCAGCGCCGTCGAGGCGGTGAAGCGCGTTAGCTTCGACATCCGACGCGGCGAGACAGTGGCACTGGTGGGCGAATCCGGCTCGGGCAAGTCGGTGACGGCGCTCTCGGTGCTGCAGCTCCTGCCCTATCCTATGGCACGCCATCCGTCGGGCTCGATCCGCTTCCGCGGCGCCGAGCTCGTGGGCGCACCGGCCCGCGATCTGCTGAGCGTGCGCGGCAATCGCGTGTCGATGATCTTCCAGGAACCGATGACCTCGCTCAACCCGCTGCACACGATCGAGCGGCAGGTCAACGAAGTCCTGATCCTGCACAAGAAGCTAAATCGCGAGGCGGCCCGCCGGCGCACGCTCGAGCTCCTGCAGCAGGTCGGCATTCCCGAGGCCGAGAAGCGGCTCGACGCCTACCCGCACCAGCTCTCGGGCGGCCAGCGCCAGCGCGTGATGATCGCCATGGCGCTCGCCAACGAGCCCGATCTTCTTATCGCCGACGAGCCGACCACGGCGCTCGACGTCACCATCCAGGCGCAGATCCTGAAGCTGCTCAAGAGTCTGCAGGCCAGATATGGCATGGCGCTGCTGTTCATCACCCACGATCTCGGCATCGTGCGCAAGGTGGCCGACCGCGTCTG
>CAZHQA010000328.1:0-3056 GCA_964533955.1 uncultured Reyranella sp.
CCATCAGCGACAGCAGCACGGTGTTGAGCAGGCCCGCCAGCACGATCGGCAGCGCCGCCCGCGCGATCTCGCCGTTGAAAAAGGACTGGATTATCTCTTCCATGCGAATTTCGTTTCGATCCAGCGTGCCAGGACCACCACCGGGAGAAACAGCACGAGGTAGGCCGCCGCCCCCATCATCAGCGGCGAGGGATTGTACGAATTGGACACCGCCGACGAGGCCATGCCGAGGATCTCGTGCAATGCCACCACCGTGCCGAGCGCCGTGCCCTTGGTGATGGCGATGGTGCGATTGGTGAGCGGCGCGATGGTGATCCTGAGCGCCTGCGGCAGGATGACGTTGAGCAGCGCCTGCACGAAGCCCAAGCCGGTCGATCGCGCCGCCTCCCATTGGCCGCGCGGGATCGAGGTGATGCCGGCCCAGAAGATCTCCTCGGCGAACGCCATCAGCACCAGGGCGAGCGACAGCCAGGTCGAGACGAAGGCCGACGGAGAGACGCCGGCCGATGGCAGGCCGAAATAGATCAGGACGATCACCACCAGGGGCGGCAGCGAGCGGAACAGGTCGACCACGAAGATGATCAGCCAGTTGACCGGACGGATGCCCAGGCTGCGCACCAGTGCCAGCACCAGCCCGGCACCAAGGCCGCTCAGCACGACCAGCAACGCGAGCTCGATGGTCAGCACGGTGCCCTGCAGGATGTCGGGCAGGTACTTCGCCATGACCTTGGCGTTGAAGAAGGTCTCGACGAACCGGTCCCAGGTGCTCATCGCGACCCCAAAGGCGCCTCGTGTCGCTCGGGGTGACACATTGCTAGTGCCTCTGGATCTGTCCGATGAAAGCGCGGGTGCGCTCGTGCGCCGGGCTTTCGAAGATTTGCGCCGGCGGCCCCTGCTCCACCACCAGCCCATGATCCATGAACAGCACGCGATCGGCAGCGGCGCGGGCAAAGCCCATTTCGTGGCTGACCACAATCATGGTCATGCCGCTTTCCCGCAACGAGCGCATGACGGCCAGCACCGAACCGACCAGCTCGGGATCGAGCGCCGAGGTCGGCTCGTCGAACAGCATGACGCGCGGCTCGAGCGCGATGGCACGGGCGATCGCGACGCGCTGCTGCTGACCGCCCGACAGCTCTGCCGGCCGGTGGCTCGCCCGATCGCCGAGGCCAACCCGCTCGAGCGCCGCGTGGCCTAGCTCGTCGGCCTCTGCACGCGACTTGCCGGCCACCTTGCGCAGCGCCAGGGTCACGTTGCCGAGCGCCGTCATGTGCGGATAGAGGTTGAACGACTGAAACACCATGCCGATGTGCTGCCGGGCATGGTTGATGTCGGTGCGCGGGTCGAGCATGTCGATGCCGGCCACCGTGATCGAGCCGGACGATGGCTCCTCCAGCCGGTTGAGGCAACGCAGCAATGTCGACTTGCCCGAGCCCGACGGGCCGATCACGAACACCAGCTCGCGGTCGTCGACCGTCAGGTCGACGCCCTTGAGGACGTGCAGCGGCCCGAAGTGCTTGTGAATGCCGCGTGCTTCGACGGCGTGCTCAGCCGCCACACTTCAACTCGTGCGGCGTCGGATCGTAGCCCGGCATGCCCGGCACGCCATAGCCCGGCGTGATCACCCGCTCGAGCGCGTCCGGCCCCGGCGTGCGCTTGAACCACTTTTCCGACAGCTGGACCAGCGAGCCGTCCTTCTTCATGCAGTCGAGCGCATCCTGGATCTGCGCGCGCAGCTTGGGATTGTCCTTCGGCACCGGCGTCGCCCAGTGGGCGCGCGTGTCGGTCAGCTCGAGATCGGCGATGAAGTTTGGATTCTGGCTGGCGATATAGAGCGTCGAGGTGTTGCCGACCAGGGTGGCGTAGGCGCGACCCGACAGGACGGCCTGAACGGCGTCGGGCTGGTTGTCGTAGGCCTGCACCTCGAAGCCGATCTCCTCGCCCTTCTTCTTGGAGAGCGTCTCGTAGGGCGTGCCCTTGTTGACCGCGACCGCCTTGCCCTTGAGGTCTTCCCAGCCCTTGATCGGTGCCGAGCCCTTCTTGATGCCGAACTGGAACGAGGTCCAGAGATAGCCCGCGGTGAAGAGCATATTCTCGGCACGCTCCTTGGTCACGGTCACCGGCGCGGCCACGAAGTCATAGCGACCGGACTGCATGCCGGGGATCAGGGTCGAGAAGCTCACCGAGTCGATCACGATCTCGCGCTTCATGCGCTTGGCGACCTCGGTGAAGAGATCGATGTTGAAGCCCTGCGTGCCACCGCCGAGCTTGGGGAAGGCGTGCGGCGCGAAGGTGCCGTCGACGCCTGTACGCAATGGCTTGTCCTGGGCCAGGGCGGAGCCTGCGCAGAGAGAAACAGCCGTCGCGAAAACGGCCAGACGACGCATCATTGAACTTCCTCCCAACCTCGACATCCCCACAATCAGGACGTTAGAACAGCGGTTGTTGATTGGCAATTTAGAGGCCATCCTTCGGCGCATGATCCAGTCCGCCGAACGCATCCTCGTCATCAACCCCAACTCGACGCAGGCCGTCACCGACGGCATCGACCGCGCCATGGAGCCGCTGCGCATGGCCGGCGGCCCCGCGATCGAATGCGTGACCCTCAAGGAGGGCCCGCCGGGCATCGAGACCCAGGCCCATGTCGAGAGCGTGGTGGCGCCGATCGGCAGTGCGGTGCGGGCGCGCGACAACGACTGCTCCGCCTTCGTCATTGCCTGCTATTCCGATCCCGGCCTGCACGCCGCACGCGAAGTCACGACCAAGCCGGTGTTGGGCATCGCCGAGTGCGGCATCCTGACCGCCATGACGCTCGGCCAGCGCTTCGGCGTGATCTCGATCCTCAAGAAGTCGATCCCGCGTCATCTGCGCTATGTCGGCCAGATGGGCGTGGCCGACCGCATGGCCGGCGACCGCGCCATCGGCCTGGGCGTGGTCGAGTTGGCCGACGAGGCCCGCACCTTCAGCCGTATGGCCGAGGTCGCCGCCGAGCTGCGCGACGAGGATGGCGCCGACGTGCTGATCATGGGCTGCGCCGGCATGGCGCGCTATCGCGA
>CAZHQA010000328.1:3156-5336 GCA_964533955.1 uncultured Reyranella sp.
ACGCGGTCGTCGGTACGGCAGTAGCGGTCGGCGAACATGCGGCCGATCGGATGGTACTTGTCCATGAGGACGCGCATCGCCTTGGGGTCCCACAGCTCGTCGCGGACATGGAAGCGCACGCCCTCGCCGATCACCAGCTGGCGGTCGTCCTTGACGTTCAGCACCTGCCAGATCTTGCACTCCATCGCCCAGGGCGCGTCGGCCAGGCGCGGCGCCTTGATGTCGACCGACGGCGCCGTCTTCAGCCCGAGATAGTCCGGCTCGCCCATGTCGGGCGGGAAGTCGCCGCTCGACTCGTGCATGGCGCGTGCGAGCGGCTCGTCGGTCAGGTTGACCACGAACTCGCCGGTGCGCTCGATATTGGTCCAGCTGTCCTTCAGCCGGCCGTCAGGCCGCTTGTTGATCGCCACCACGATCAGCGGCGGGTCCTCGGCGAAGACATTGAAGAAGCTGAAGGGCGCGGCATTGACCACGCCGGTCGGGCCGATCGTAGTGATCCAGGCGATCGGCCGCGGCAGCACGAACGAGATCAGGAGCTTGTAGCGCTCGTGCGGTGTGATGTCCTTGGCTGCGTATTGCATGCTCTGTTCTCCTAGTTCGCCGTCTCGATTTCCACGCCGGTGCGCTCGCTGATCAGCTTGTAGTGCTCGGGCCGGCGGTGCTTGGCGAAGTTGAAAGTGGTGTTGCGAATGTATTCGCCGAGCGCCAGATCGCAATCGTAGGAAATCACCTCGTCCTGCTCGGTGGTACCCTTGGCGACGACCTCGCCAGTCGGCGCCACGATCACTGACCCCCCGTGCAGCCAGAATCCATCTTCCTTGCCGGCCTTGGCGGTGGCGATCACCCAGATGCCGTTCTGGTAGGCTGCGGCCTGCAGCGACAGCATGTGATGAAACACACGCAGGTACGGTGGCTCGTGCGGTGCATAGACGTTGTCGCTCGGCGTGTTGTAGCCCAACACCACCATCTCGGCACCCTTCAGGCTCATGACACGGAAGGTCTCGGGCCACCGGCGGTCGTTGCAGATGCACTGGCCGATCCGGATCTCGTCATCGAACATCTTCCAGACGTTGAAGCCGAGATCGCCGACCTCGAAATACTTCTTCTCGAGATGCTGGTACGGCACATTCGGACGATGGTCGTCATGGCCCGGCAGGTGGACTTTGCGATACTTCCCCACCATCCGCCCGTCGGGACCGACCAGGATCGAGGTGTTGAAGTGGTGGGGCTTGCCGCCCTCTTCCGTGCGCTCGGCATAGCCCAGATAGAAACCGATGCCCTTGGAGCGCGCCAACTCGAACAGCGGCTGCGTCTCAGGGCTCGGCATCTGGTTCTCGAAGTACTTCTCGACTTCGTTCGGGTCGTCGTACCAGTAGCGCGGGAAGAAGGTCGTCAGCGCCAGCTCGGGAAACACCACGAACTTCGAGCCGCGCGAATCGGCCTCCTTCAGCATCTCGACCATGCGCTTGACCACGCTGGCGCGACTGTCGGCGAGGTTGATAGGCCCGAGTTGGGCGGACGAGACTTTCAGGCGGCGGGGCACGGCATCGACTCCTTATGTCAATGTCATCCTGAGCGACGCGAAGGATCTCACAGTCGCGACAGGCTCGGTTCAACTCTTGCCAGGTCCTTCGCTACGCTTCGGACGACAGCAACTCCTAGAATAACGGCTTCAACCCAAATCGGCTCATCGCCTGCAGTTCAGGCGCGGTCACGCCCTGCGGCTTGGCGCTGTCGGGCGATTCGCAGGGCAGGAACTGGCCCGAGCCACGGTCGGCGTTGAGCTTGCCGTTCTCGACAACCACGCGGCCCCGGCTCACCACCGTGACCGGCCAGCCGTGGATCTCGCGGCCTTCGTAGGGGCTGTAGCCGACGTTGTCGTGCAGCATCTCCTTCCAGCGTACGGTCACTTTCTTGTCGGCGTCCCAGATCGCCAGGTCGGCGTCGGAGCCGACCGCGATGGTGCCCTTGCGCGGATAGAGGCCGTAGAGGCGGGCATGGTTGGTGGCGCCCAGCGCCACGAACTGCTGCATGGAGATACGGCCCTTCTGGACGCCCTCGGAGAACAGCAGCGGCAGGCGGAGCTCCAGCCCCGGCACGCCGTTGGCCATTTCCTTGAACGTCGTCTTGTCGCCCTTGGGGATCTTGCCGCCTGCGTTGAACTGGTAGGGCGCGTGATC
>CAZHQA010000329.1:0-5331 GCA_964533955.1 uncultured Reyranella sp.
GAAGCCGCGCGGCGTGATGGCCTGGCTGCAGAACGGCATCGACTCCAGCCGCAACGGCTATGTCCGCCTGGTCACGCCGCTCACCCGGCGCGCCTTCATCGCCCTGGTGCTGGTCGGCGGGTTCGTGCTGGGCACGGGGTGGGTGGGCTCGATCGTGCCGGCCGGCTTCCTGCCCGACGAGGACCAGGGCGCCTTCATGGCCGAGCTGCAGCTGCCCGACGCCGCCTCGACCAACCGCACGCTGGCCGCCGTCCAGCAGGTCGAATCCCTGATCGAGGGCAAGCCGTGGATGCAGAGCGTCTTCACCGTCTCCGGCTTCAGCCTGCTCGACGGGCTGAACCAGCCCAACCGCGCCCTGGTGATCGTCGCCCTCAAACCCTTCGCCGAGCGCAAGAGCGCGAACCTGTCGGTCTTCGCCGCCCTTGACGAGCTCAACAAGGCGTTCCAGCAGATCGCCGCCGCCAACGTCTTCGCGTTCAACTTGCCGCCGATCATGGGGCTGGGCAATTCGTCGGGCTTCGAATTCCTCGTCCAGAGTCTGGCCGGTGCCGCGCCCGCCGACCTCGCCGCGGTGACGCGCGGGCTCGTGCAATCCGCCCAGGGCGTGCCGGCGCTGTCACGCGTCTTCACGACCTTCGGCGCGGCGACCCCGCAGATCTACCTCAAGCTCGACCGCGAGCGCGCGCAGGCGCTGGGCATCAACATCTCCGACATCTTCTCGGCCCTGCAGACCTCGATGGGTGGCTATTACGCCAACGACTTCAATCTGTTCGGCCGCACCTGGCAGGTCAAGGTCCAGGCCGAGGCCGACGACCGCCAAAAGGTGACGGACGTCTACAAGGTGCGCCTGCGCACCAAGAACGGCGATCTCGTGCCGCTGCAGGCGGTGGCCGATGTCGAGCTGATCACGGCGCCGTCCCAGATCATCCGCTTCAACAACCTGCGTGCCGTGACGGTCAACGGCTCGCCGGCCGACGGCTATTCGTCGGGCCAGGCGATCGCCGCCATGGAGAAGCTCGCCAAGAACACGCTGCCCGCAGGCTATGGCTACGAGTGGACCGGCACGGCCTATCAGGAAAAAGCGGCGTCGGGCCAGACCGGCTTCATCCTGGGCCTCGCCCTGGTCTTCGCCTACCTGTTCCTGGTCGCCCTCTACGAGAGCACGGCCATTCCGCTGGCCGCGCTGCTCTCGGTGACGGCCGGGCTGTTCGGCGCCGTCTCCGCCCTGCTGCTGAGCGGGCTCGACAACAACATCTACGCCCAGATCGGCATCGTCGTTCTGATCGCGCTCGCCGCCAAGAACGCCATCCTGATCGTCGAGTTCGCCATGGAGCAGCGCCGGCACGGCGAGAACATCGTCACCGCCGCCACCAATGCCGCCAGTCTGCGCTTCCGCGCCGTGATGATGACGTCATTCGCCTTCATCCTGGGTTTGGTGCCGCTGGTCATCGCCTCGGGCGCCGGTGCCGCGACCCAGCGCGCCGTCGGCACGGCGGTGTTCGGCGGCATGCTGGCCGCCTCCTGCCTCGGCATCTTCGTGATTCCGGGCCTCTACGTGGTCTTCCAGACGATGCGCGAGAAGGTGAAAGGCCTCGGCAAGCCCAAGCCCGCCGCCGCACCAGCCTCCGACTGATTGTCATCCCGGGCGCAGCGAGGGAGCTTTAAGACGACGACAAAGGTCCCTCGCTACGCTCGGGATGACACTGGTGGTGTCGGCCGCACCGCTCCCATCCTGGCGCGCACCTCGGCCGGCACGGCGTAGTCCTCGAGGACCTGCTCGGTGAAGCGAAAGCCGCTGCAGTCGCGGTGCACGACGAAATGCCAGAGAGCGTAGGCGGCGGCATCGACCAGGACCGCCCGCTGCCGGCCGCTGCGCGCCTGCCGGTCGAAGGTGTCCAGCGCGTCGAGGGCCATCCGCAGTTCCCGGGCGAGGCGGCCGATCGTCGCCGCCTGCTCCTCGCGAATCTCGTGTTCGAGGACGTCCTGTCCGGTCTTCACGCGCATGACGACACCTCGTTCGCAGCGCCGCAGCTTCCACAGCAGAGTGCGCTCGACACCTCTCGCGCGCGATTCGCCACGTTGGCGCGGAACGACTACGCGCCGTCCGGCGTCTTCTGGCGCGGGTGGACGTAGTCCTTGAAGTCGTCGAAGCCTTTCCAGGCGGGCTCCGGCGGCGTGTAGCCCGGCCGCGGCGTGTACTTGCTGGGTTCGGCGGCGTCCGGGCCCGCGATGTAGCGCGGGCAATTGGGAAAGATCGCGCGCGCCTTCACCCGGACCAGCAGCTGGGCGCCGGCGAAGCGCTGCATCAGCGGATCGTCGCGGCTCACGCTCGCCGTGCCGTTGACGCGCAACCGGCGCGGCTTCTCGCCCAGGTCGATGAACAGCAGCCCGACCTGCGGATTGTCCACGACATTGCCCAGGCTCTTGAACATGCCGTTGCCGTCGTAGTCGGGAAAGGCCAGCTCGGCCTCGCCGATCACTCGGATGAACCCCGGCACGCCGCCCTTGAACGAGCAGTCCGGCCGGCCCTCGGCGTCGGCCGTCGCCAGGAAGAAGAATGCCGCGCCCTCGATGAAGGCGCGGTCGCCGTCGCTGAAGGCAAAGCGCGTCAGCTTCTCTTCCAGCCGGTCGGCGATGCGCCGGCTGTCGAACTGGTCCTGCAGCCGGCGATTGCCGTCGTGGAACATCACGCTCATCGAGCCCTCCTCCCTCAAGATCGGTCCGTGCCGGCCTCCAGTCGCGAACGCAGAGCAGCATCGTGCAGCGTGGTGTCCTGGCCGGGTGGCGCGATCCGGACGGCGTCCTCGAGAGTTAGGGTCTGGCGCCACTCGTCCTCCGGGCGCACGCGGCCGTCCGAGCCGACCTGGTCGACGCCCCAGTAGAGCTCGAGATGGTGGCCGTCGGGATCGAGGAACTCGACCGAGACCTGGCAGCCGGCGCGGCGGCGGCCGTTGAAGGCGATGGTCACGCCGGCCGCCTTCAGGTGGTCGCGGGCGCGGAAGACCTCGTCGAGGGTGGCGAGCTCGAAAGCGAGGTGATGCAGGCTCTTGTCCTTGTCCTCGCCCTTGCCGCCGACCAGGGCGAGGCAATGGTGATCGCCGTTGCAGCGCAGGAACACCATGCCGCCCGGCATCTTGGTGCCGTCATAGATGTCGGACACCCTGAAGCCCAGCACGTCGGTGTAGAAGCGCGTCGAACGCTCGAGGTCACTGGCGAAGATGACGGCGTGGCCGATTTTCCGGACGGCGAAGGGAATGGTCATGGGCTACATTCTGCCTCCATTCGAGCGTGAGGGGGAGTCCATGGCGAAAGCGCCCAATCGGCTGACGGCGAGCGCCGCGGTCCAGCGCATGGCCGACAAGCGGCTGAAAGCGCGCGACCTGGTCGAGGCCTGCCTCGACCGCATCGAGGCCCGCGAAGGCGAGGTCCACGCCTGGGAGGCGCTCGATCCGGAGGGCGCGCGCAAGCGCGCCGACCAACTCGACAAGCGCCGCCGTCCGGTCGGCCCGCTACACGGCATCCCGCTCGCGGTGAAGGACATCATCGCCACGAAGACGATGCCCACGACCTGCGGCTCGCCGATCTACCGCGACTACGTCGTCGGCAAGGACGCCGCCTGCGTCACCCAGCTGGTCAAGGCAGGGGCCATCGTTCTCGGCAAATCGGTGACCACCGAGTTCGCCGGCGCCCATGCCGGCAAGACCCACAATCCGCACAACGTCCGGCACACGCCGGCCGGCTCGTCGTCGGGCTCGGCCGCCGCGGTCGCCGACTTCATGGCGCCGCTGGGCTACGGAACGCAGACCGCAGGCTCCGTGATCCGGCCCGGCGCCTTCAACGGCGTGGTGGCGTACAAGGGCACCTTCGGCTGGGCCGACATGACCGGCATCAAGCCCTACGCGCCCTCGCTCGACACGCTGGGTTTCTTCGCCCGCGAAGCCAACGACCTCGCCCTCGTCCGCGCCGCCTACGGCTACGCCCCGGCCGATCCGCCCGAGCAGGCGCCGCGCATCGGGCTCTGCCGGACCCTGTGGTGGGACGAGGCGGAGCCTTACAACCGCAACAACCTCGGGGCGGCGGCCCGCACGGTGCGCGCGGCCGGCGCCCGGGTGCGCCACTGGGAAATGCCGGAAAGCTGGGAGGCGCTGCTGCCGGCGCAGAACCACCTGATGACCGGCGAGGCGATCAAGGCCTACGCCCAGGAGTGGGCGCGCTTTCCCCACCTGCTCTCGCCCAGCCTGACGCTGGCGCTGCAGACCGGCGATAGCGTGAGCCGTGCCCAGCTGGCGCGTGCCCGGCGGGTCAAGCGCCGCGCCCTCGCCGACCTCGATCAAGCATGGCAGCGCTTCGATTTCCTGCTGGTGCCGTCGGCCAAGGGCGAGGCACCGTCGGGCCTGGGTTATACCGGCGATCCGCTGTTCAACCGCTTCTGGACGCTGCTCGGCGTGCCCTGCATTGCGTTGCCCTTCGGCACCGGTCCGTTCGGCCTGCCGTTGTCGGTGCAGCTGGTCGGGCCGCCGCGCTCCGACGACAGGCTGATCGCCTGGGCACGCTGGGTCGAGCAGCGGCTGTCGTGACCCTGCGGCCCTCGAAGGTACGGCTGGGCCTGATCGGCTACGGCGCCATCGGCCGGCACATCGAGGGTGCCGGCCTTGCCGACATCGACCTCGTTGCCGTGCTGGTCAAGCGTCCGCGCTCCGACAAGCATCATGACGGCAAGCTCACGCACAAGCCCGACCGCTTTTTCGCCCACGCCTTCGATGCCGTGGCCGAATGCGCCGGCCACGACGCGGTGCGCGCGCACGGCCGGCGCGTGCTCGAGGGCGGCGCGGATTTCCTCGTCACCTCGGTCGGCGCCTTCACCGACACCGCCCTGTTCGACAACCTGCTGGCCGCCGCCCGGGCCAGCGGCCGGCGCCTGATCCTGCCCTCGGCTGGCATCGGCGCGCTCGACATATTGAGCAGCGCGGCGGTGGGCGGCCTCGACAGCGTCACCGTGACGGTGCGCAAGGATCCCTCGGCGTGGAAGGGCACGGTGGCCGAGACCCTGGTCGACCTCGACGCGCTCACGGCGCCGCACACCGTGTTCGACGGCCCGGTGCGCGAGGGCGCCCGGCTCTATCCGCAGAACGTCAACATCTCCGCCGCCGCCGCGCTCGCCGGCGTGGGCCTCGACCGCACGCGCGTGGTGATCGTGGCCGATCCCACGATCACGACCCACATCGTCGAGCTCGAAGCCAGCGGCGCGTTCGGCCGCTTCAGCTTCCGCGAGGACGTCGCGGTCAGCGAGGAGAACCGCAAGACCGGCAAGCTGGTCGCCATGGCCATGGT
>CAZHQA010000330.1:0-5326 GCA_964533955.1 uncultured Reyranella sp.
GGCGCCTTCTATCGCCGCCTCGAAGAGAATCGCGCCCATCGCCCGGTCCCGCTCGATGCCGATTTCTCCAGCTTCGCGCGGGACGCCGGCAATGGAGCCTGCGGGCTCGACCTGCTGATCGACGGCCTCGACTGCGCTGCCTGCGTGTGGCTGATCGAGAGCCTGCTGGCACGCAATCCCGCGATCCTGTTTGCCCGGGTCAACTTCTCGACCCGGCGGCTGTCGCTGAAGTGGCGCGGCACTGCGGCTCAGGCCAACGACCATGCCGGGCTGGTCGGGGCGCTCGGCTTCCGTCTCGCCCCCTGGCAGCCGTTGACGGCGAGCACGCGGGACGATCGGGAGGCGCGCGAACTGCTGAGGTGCCTTGCGATCGCGGGCTTTGCCGCCGCCAACGTCATGCTTCTGTCGGTTGCCATCTGGTCCGGGCATGACGGCTCGATGGGCGAGGCCACCCGCACGTTGTTCCACTGGCTGTCGGCCGCCATCGCCGTGCCGGCCATCGCCGTGGCGGGACAACCCTTCTTCCGCTCGGCCTTCCGGGCCCTCAAGGCGGGCCGTACCAACATGGATGTGCCGATTTCGATCGGCGTGACGCTCGCCTGCACCGTCAGCCTGCACGAGACCTGGGTCGGCGGGCCGCACGCCTTCTTCGATTCGGCGATTACGCTGCTGTTCTTCCTGCTGATCGGCCGCTATCTCGATCGCCGCGCCCGCGGTCGCGCGCGCCATGCGGTGGACGCCCTGCTGGCCCTGGCGAGCGGCAGCGCGCATGTGCTCGGCGACGACGGCAACGTCGTGGCGCGCCGCATCGACCAGCTGATGCCCGGTGAAATTCTGGTAGTGGCCGCAGGGCAGAGGCTGGCCGCCGACGGCACTGTCGTCGACGGTGTCTCCTCGCTCGATGCCTCGCTCATCAGCGGCGAAAGCCTGCCCCAGCCCGCCCGCGTCGGAACGAGGGTGGTGGCCGGCATGGTCAACCTCGGGGCGCCGCTGCGCGTGCGGGTCACGGCGGCCGGCGAGCGTACCGTGCTGGCAGAGATCGTACGCCTGGTCGAGGCGGCGGAGCATGGCCGCTCCAGGTTCGTGGCCATTGCCGATCGCGTGGCGCGCGCCTACGCCCCGGTCGTGCACCTGACCGCCCTGTGCACGTTCCTGGGCTGGATTCTGCTCGGCGGACTGGCCTGGGATCGTGCGCTGATGGTGGCGACGGCGGTCCTGATCATCACCTGTCCCTGTGCGTTGGCGCTCGCCGTGCCCGTGGTGCAGGTGGTGGCCAGCACGCGCTTGTTGCGTTCGGGCGTGCTGCTGCTGTCGCCGACGGCGCTCGAGCGCCTCGCCGAGGTCGATCACGTCGTCTTCGACAAGACCGGCACACTCACCCTTGGACGCCTCGAGCTGGTGTCCCGGGTCGAGCGCGAGACCTTGCAGCTCGCCGCCGGCATCGCGGCCAATTCCCGCCATCCCCTGGCCGTCGCCTTGCACCGCGCCGCCGCCGACTCGCCGGCGGTCATGGGCGTCGTCGAACACCCCGGCCGCGGGCTGCAATGGGGAGATGTGCGACTGGGCTCGGCCAGGTTCTGCGGTGTCGCCGGAGCGGCCGATGACGGACACACGGAGTTGTGGCTGGCGCAGCCGGATCGCGCTCCGGTCCGCTTCGCCTTTGCCGATCGATTGCGGCCGGACACCGCCACCGCACTCGATGCCTTGCGCCGCGACGGGCTCGCGATCGAGTTGCTGTCGGGAGATCGTCCGGCCGCGGTGGCGGCGATCGCCAGCGAGGCCAGGCTGGACTGCTGGCGGGCCCAGGTGTCGCCGGGCGCCAAGGTCGAGCGCCTTGCCGAGCTCGCTCGCACGGGCAAGCGGGTGCTGATGGTGGGCGATGGCCTCAACGATGCGCCGGCTCTCGCCGCCGCGTATGCCTCGATCTCGCCCGCGACGGCGGCGGAGGCGACGCAGAATGCCGCCGACGCGGTGTTCCAGGGCGACGCTCTGGCGCCGGTCGTCGAGACACTGCGCGCCGCGCGCCTGGCCAACCGGCTGGTCCGCCAGAACCTCGGCATGGCGCTGTTCTACAATCTTGCCGCGGTGCCGCTCGCCATCGCCGGCCTGGTCACGCCGCTGATCGCCGCCGTGGCGATGTCGTCCTCTTCACTGTTGGTGATCGGCAATGCCCTGCGTCTGGGCAGTCGAAGCGGCCGACGGAGGGGCAGGTAATGGACAGCCTGCTGGTGCTGATTCCGGCTGCGCTGACGCTGGGCCTGCTCGCTCTCGCGGCCTTTCTATGGGCGCTGCGCCACGGCCAGTTCGACGATCCCGAGGGATCGGCCGGCCGCATCCTGTTCGACGATGACGATTGACACTTGAGGAGAGAAAACAATGTCTCACTGGATCATGGGAATAATTTCCGCCGCGTTCGGCCTCATCGGCCTGTTCATGGCGGCTCGCGCGCACGATCTCGGCATCACTGTCTTCGGTTGGGCGCTGGCCGGCTGCAGCGTGCTGTTCTGCTGGTGGATGATCAAGACGGCCTATGACGAGGCCGAGCAGGCCGCAGCGGTGCCGGCTCGGGTCAGCGGCTCCTGAAGCTCACGACCAGCAGTGCGATCAGGGCGGCGATCAAATAAGCCGTGCCCATCAGGAGCGCGGCATAGACATCGCCGATCGTGCCGGCGACGGCGCGATAGGCCGAGAACGTCAGGAAGGCCAGGCTGGTGGCGAGCAGCACCGCGGCGGCCAGATACCCGGCAAAAGCAATGGCGGCCCGGCGGGCAGCGTTCATGGCGAAAGCGGCCCCGAGAGCGACGGCCGATTCCAGGAGGGATGGACTGGTCATCGCCTAGCGTCGCCTGAAGGAAGCCAGCAGGTAGCCCGCCGCGGCCGCCATCGCGAGGGAGAGCAATGGCCGCTCGCGCATGGTTTTCTCGAGTTGCCCGGCCAGGCAATCGATCCATTCCTTGATCGTCACGGCCTCGCCACCGAGCGAGCCGTAGGTGTCCTTCTGCTCATTGTCGGTCATCGATGCCTCCCGTCGGAACATCATCGATGACAGCCCGACGGCCACGCATCCTTGATTTGCGTCAACCTTCTTTCCGATGCCGATTTGATCCAGGTCATGGGTGCCTTGCGGTGCGCCCGGCAGAGTGGGGGTGAAGACCCGCGAGGAGCGCCATGACCTTGAAGAAGATCCGCCTCGAGCTTGCCCGCACCGCCGACACACCCGATGGCGATCGTCGCTGCGGCTATGAGTTCATTGCGCCTCTCGACGCCCATGGCCAGCTCGACGCCGGCGCCTGGCCGCGCGACAAGGGCAAGTGCACCGTGCGGCGATTCTGGGCAAACCAGGACGATGAGCATGGCATGCTGATGCACCATCGCAATCGCTGGCTGTTCTCCTACCGGCCGGGCGAGGAAGACGACGAGCCGATCTTCCGCTTTACCAAGCATGCCTTCGTGCCCGGCGAATACGTTTCGATCACCGAGCATGATGGCGTCGAGAGGCCGTTTCGCGTGACCGACACCCGCCCGATCCTCCAGGCCATCGCCCGCGAGAGTTAGCCGGGATAGACGTGGCCGGCCCCGGCCGCGCCCGGAGGGGGTTGCGCGCCGCGGTGCTTTCCCGTTGATTGAGCGCCACCATGAAGCTGGTCGCCTCGGTTCTCATCCTGGTCATCCTTGCCGCGCTGTCCGGCTGCCAGGATTGGCCCGGCGCGGACGGCCGTTATGCCGTGCATGACCATGGCCTCCAGCATGGCTCTCCCTGACAGCCCTTGCTAACGTCCATGCCGCAAGGGGGCGGCAGGAGATTGACGGAAGCGACGGGGACTGAAGCGGCGCCAAAAGTGCGCTCATTGATGTCGGTCTGGGGCGTGGCAGCTCTCGGCATCGGGTCGATGGTGGGCGCGGGCATCTTCACCCTGCTCGGCGAAGCTGCCCTGATGACCGGCCGCGACGTCTACCTGTCGTTCGGGGTCGGCGGCGCCATCGCGCTGCTTTCGGGCTATTCCTACGCCCGCCTCGCCGCGCGCTACCCCGGACGGGGCGGCATCATGGAGTATTTCGACCGGGCTTTCCCGTGGCGCGCGCTGGCCGGCGGACTGTCGATCCTGTTCCTGGTGAGCATGATCATCGCGCTCACCATGATCGCCAAGACCTTCGGCGCCTATGCCGGCCGGCTGGCGCTCGGCGACCACTCTTCGGCGCTGGCGGTCGATGCCTTCGCGTCGGTCATCGTGATCGTCGTGGTGCTGGCCAACATGGCGGGCTCCGGCATGGTCAGCCATATCGAGGAGTTCCTGGTGGGCTTCAAGCTCGTCATCCTCGCGGGGCTGATGCTGGTCGGGCTGTGGGCGCTCGATTCCAGCATGATGGCCGGCGAGCCCGAGGTGGCGCCCACCACGCTGTTCGCCAGCGTCGGGCTGACCTTCTTCGCCTATGCGGGCTACGGCATCATGGCCAATGCCTCGGGCTTCGTCGCCGACCCGGCCAAGACCATCCCGCGCGCCATCTTCATCGCCATCGGCGTGGTGGTGATGCTCTATATCGGCCTGGCGGTGATCGTGCTGGGCCACGTCCCGGCCGATCACCTGCTGCGCTACCGGCACACCGCCGTGGCCCAGGCCGCGCACCGAGTGTTCGGCTCGCCGGGCTTCGTCGTGGTGTCGGTGGCGGCGCTGCTCGCCACCACTTCCGCGCTGAACGCCAGCCTGTTCTCCGGCCTCGAGATCTCCAAGGCGATGGCAGCGCGCGGCGAATTGCCGGCGATCTTCGGCAAGCCGGCATGGCGCGAGGGCACGCACGGCCTGGTCTGGGCTGCCGCCATCGTGCTGGTGCTGGTGAACCTGATCGACCTCAGCGCCATCTGCCATATCGCCGGCGCCGCCGCGCTGATCCTCTATCTCGCGGTGTTCGCCGCCCACTGGCGCCTGCGCGGCGAGACCGGCGGCTCGCGGTCCCTGATCCTGCTCGGTGCTGGCCTGATGACCGCGGTGCTGATCGCGCAGGTCGTCCATCTCTGGACGACACGGCCCGAAGTGCTGGCCTTCACCGTCGTGGCGGTGCTGGGCAGCCTGGCGCTGGAGCGCGCGATCCTGCGGCGGAGCGGGCGGACATAGCGCAGCGGGCGCTTCAGCGACGTGCTCACTCTCAGTCAGCGAGTCACAGGTTCAAGCTTTGGCGCGCCCACCATGCCGCCGAGGCAAAGAGACTCGGAGACATCGAGGTGCGTGCTGTCCTAGTCCTGTCGCCAGAAGGGCGTACGCTTGCGAGCGGCCTGGAGGATGTCCGGATTGAAGGGCGCCAGCGGAAAGCCCTGGGGCTGCAGCGGTCC
>CAZHQA010000331.1:0-5310 GCA_964533955.1 uncultured Reyranella sp.
CCCTCTCTTCGGTTTGGTATACGGCCGCGTTTTGGGCCGCAATTTATTTCCCTCCGCACTGCGAAAACCGTATAAACCGGCCGTTTTTGCCCGTTTTTTTGGGTGGTGGGGGGGGGGGGGGTGGGCGGCCCGCGGAAGTTACCCTTCTACTATATGGGGCAGAAGTTCAAGCGGCGATAGGCCCCATGCCTGAATAATGCGCAGGGAAGCTATCCCGTTCCGGATTCCACGCTCTCGCGCCGCATCCGGTCGAGAATCGCCTGAAGCCGCTGCAAATTCTCTTCATTCATGTCCTCCGCCAGCGCCTGTTCGGCCTGCCGGAGCTCCTCCGGTCCAGCCGTCAGGTGGATGAGGTGATGCGCGGCACGGCGCCACTGCCCCAGCCAGCCATCGGCCTCCTTCGGGTCGTCCCGGAACAGCTGGCGGGCCTTTGCCCGGGCCCCCTCGGCCAGCCGATCCAGACCGTCGCGCTGCAGATGCTCCGTGATGATCTGGCTTTCAAGGGGGCCTTCGCCGGCCACCGCCTCTTCGGCCGCCGGTTCGACGCCTGACGGCATCTGCGACAAGGCG
The DNA here is from genome assembly GCA_964533955.1 of uncultured Reyranella sp. GTDB lineage: Bacteria > Pseudomonadota > Alphaproteobacteria > Reyranellales > Reyranellaceae > Reyranella. The sequence goes on from CAZHQA010000331.1 coordinate 571, forward strand.
TCCAGCAGGCCGCGACGCAGCCGCTGCAGCTCCTCGTTGGCGATCGGCAGGTGGGCGATCTCCTCGGCCAGGACGTGAAGCAGGGCCGGCCGTTCGATCAGGGCGCCGAGCAAGGCGCGCTCCTGGCGCGATGTGTCGAGGTCGGTGCTCCGACGGGCGGCGGCACCGGCGGCAAACGGCGCCGGATCCTGCATTCCGCGGCGAAACGGCCGGCGGGAGTCGGGACGCCAGCCCTCGACCTTCGGCCGATGCGCCTTGTCCAGCCGCTGCTGCATGTCGCGCTGGTAGTAGCCGCGCACCATCGGATCGGCGATCTCGCCAACTCGCCGCGAGATGGCGCGGCGGACATTGGCGCGGCGTTCCGGGGTATCGGCAGGCTTGCCTTCCGTCTCCAGCCCCCAGACCACGTCGGCCAATGGCCGGGCCAACTCGAGGAGTCGTCTGACGGCCTCCGCGCCGCGACTCCTGATCAGAGTGTCGGGGTCTTCGCCCGCGGGCAGGGCGACGAAGCGCAGGCTCTTGCCCGGGCGCAACAGCGGCAGGGCGCGCTCGGCGGCGCGCTCGGCGGCCCGGCGACCGGCATTGTCGCCGTCGAAGCAGAGGAACGGCTCGTCGGCGAGCTTCCACAACTCGCCAAGCTGCCCCTCCGTCAGGGCCGTGCCGAGTGGCGCCACCGCCCCGGTGAAGCCCGCGCCGTGCAGCGCGATCACGTCCATGTAGCCCTCGGCCACGATCACCGGCTGATCCTTCGTGGCGGCCACGCGCGCTCGGTCGAGGCAGTAGAGGTTGGCGCCCTTGTGGAACAGCGGCGTTTCCGGCGAGTTGAGGTACTTCGGCTCGCCCGCGCCCATGACCCGGCCGCCGAAGGCGATGGCGCGGCCGCGCCGGTCGTTGATGGTGAACATCGCCCGGCCGCGGAAGCGGTCGTAGGGGTCGCGGCCCGCGTCCTCCGGCTGGATGGCAAGACCCGCCTCGACGATCCGGTCGAGCGTGGCACCCTCGCGTTTCAGCGCCGAGATCAGTCCATCGCGACTGTCCGGCGAGAAGCCGAGACGAAAGTCCTCGATCGCCTCGTCCGACAGGCCGCGGCCGCGCAGATAGTCGAGCGCGGCACGGCCGACCGGCAGGAGCAGCTGCTTCTGGAACCAGCGCGCCGCGTGCTCGACGGTCTCCTGCAGGCTCGATGCGCGCTCGGCGCGTTCGCGCTCGGCCGGCGTGGCCCGCGGCACCGGCAGGCCGACCTCGCGGGCAAGCTTCTCGACCGACTCGGGGAAGGAAAGCCCTTCCGTCTTCATGACGAATCCCACGGCGTCGCCGTGCTCGCCGCAGCCGAAGCAGTGATAGAAGCCCTTCTTGTCGTTGACCGTGAAGGATGGCGTCTTCTCGTTGTGGAACGGGCAGAGCCCGGCATATTCCGCGCCCGAGCGCCGCTTCAGCGCGACCTTGCGGCCGACGATGTCGCTGAGGCTGAGCCTCGCGCGCAGCTCATCGAGGAAGCCTGGGGGAAAGGCCATCATCTAAAATGGCCCTGAAGGCGTTGTCCCGCTAGGGAAGATAGCGGGGAAGAATCACAATATGTTGGGTTGGTTACCGTCAGGTAACGGTTAAAACAATGGAAAAATATTCAACCCCTCCTAGGGCTTGTCGACCCACCCAGGAAGGTTCGTTCTCCTATTGTACTCGTGTGCCTCGGCTCAGTCGAGTTTTCTTGCGCCTCGTCGGCCCTGTCTTCAGGGCCGCCACGGCGTCAACGCCACGCTTCACCCATTTCCTCAAGGCTGCGTGGCCTGCGTACCCCTCGGGCATGACCCGTACGAAGGTGGAGACCTTGCGGCCGCCCATGACCATGGGGCGGACATTCGGCTCGCCGATCAGCTTGGGCTGGGTATCGGGGTCGACGCGCACCAGCAGTCCGCCGCGGCCACTGACGGCGCAGCACATCCCGCCCTTCACCATGAACATCAGGCCGCCCATCATCTTGCGCTCGACGACATCGTGCCGGTCGGCCAGCAGATGGCGGACCCGCTCGGCGGTAATGAGGTCGTAGGCCACGGCCTCTCAGCCGGCGAGCGCCTTCTTGACCGCGGCCGAGGCCTTGGCGAAGTCCATTTGTCCGGCGTACTTGGCTTTCAGCGCGGCCATCACGCCGCCCATATCCTTGATCGACTTGGCTCCCGACGAGGCGACTGCTTCCTTGACGGCCGCTTCGACCTCCGCCTCGTCCATCTGCCGCGGCAGGAAGCGCTCGATCACGCCGATTTCGGCCTTCTCCTTGTCGGCCAGATCGGCCCGGTTGCCCTTCTGGTAGAGCTGGATCGACTCGTTGCGCTGCTTGATCATGCCCTGCAGCATCGACAGGATCTTGTCGTCGGCCACGCCCGCGCGGTTGGCCTCGGTGCGAGAAGCGATGTCGACCTCTTTGAGCTTGGCCAGGATCAGGCGGACGGTGTCGCGGGCCGGCGCATCTCCAGCGCGCATCGCATCCTTCAGCGCCTCGTTAAGCTTCTCGCGCAGCATGATTGTTTCCCAACGGGTGGGCCATTGGCCGTGCCAATGGCTAGACGGCGGAAATTAGTCGCCTGCGGCACGCTTGGCAAAGCAAATAAGCTATTGAAATAACTTGTGAATTGCCGCTCCGCCGTGCCTTGACCCTGTACGACGGCTTGGTTACAACCCGCGCGGCTCGCGGCCCGTCTGCCGCACGAACGGAACAACAGTATGACCTCAACCAAGACCGCCGGCGCCGATATCGCCGCGCCGCGTTGGGCCACGGCCGCGCTGGTGCTGGCCGACGGTGCGGTCTTTTGGGGCAAGGGTGTCGGAGCGGCACGCCACGCCGTGGGCGAGGTCTGCTTCAACACCTCGATGACCGGCTACCAGGAGATCATCACCGATCCATCCTATGCCGGCCAGATCATCACCTTCACCTTCCCCCATGTCGGCAATGTCGGCACCAATGCCGAGGATATCGAGAGCATCAATCCCGCCGCGCGCGGCGTGGTGCTGCGCGGCGACATTACCGAGCCGGCCAACTGGCGCGCCGCCAGGCCGCTCGACGACTGGTTGAAGGGCCACAACCTGCCGGGCGTGTGCGGCGTCGACACGCGCGAGATCACGCGGCGCGTGCGCGATGGCGGAGCTCCCAACGGCGTCGTGGTACACGCGCCCGACGGCAAGTTCGACATTCCCGCAATGTGCCGGATCGCCCAGGAGTGGCCGGGGCTCGACGGCATGGATCTCGCGATCGAGGTCACGACCAAGCAGACCTACGGCTGGAACGAGACGACCTGGGCGCTGGGCAAGGGCTATGGCAAGCTTGACAAGCCGCGCTACCACGTCGTTGCCGTCGACTACGGCGCCAAGCGCAACATCCTGCGCTGCCTCGCCAACACCGGTTGCAAGGTCACGGTCGTGCCGGCCACGGCCACCGCCGAGGACATCCTGCGCCACAAGCCCGACGGCGTGTTCCTGTCGAACGGCCCGGGCGATCCTGCGGCGACGGTGAGCTACACCGTGCCGGCGATCCAGGGCGTGCTCGACAAGGGGGTGCCGCTGTTCGGCATCTGCCTCGGCCACCAGCTGCTGGCGCTGACGCTGGGCGGCAAGACGAAGAAGATGGAGCGCGGCCATCGCGGCGCCAACCAGCCGGTCAAGGACGTCACCACCGGCAAGGTCGAGATCACGTCGCAGAACCACGGCTTCTGCGTTATCCCCGAATCGCTGCCCGGAAACGTCGAGGTGACGCACGTCTCGCTGTTCGACGGCTCCAACGAGGGCATTCGCTGCACCGACAAGCCGGCCTTCTCGGTGCAGTACCATCCCGAGGCATCGCCCGGTCCGGAGGACAGCCACTACCTGTTCGATCGCTTCGTCGCGATGATCGACAAGAGCAAGGGCAAGTGATGCGGCTTCATGCTCGCGGTCCGGAAGAATAGACCATGCCCAAGCGTACTGACATCAAGTCCATCCTGGTGATCGGCGCCGGGCCGATCGTGATCGGCCAGGCCTGCGAGTTCGACTATTCGGGCGTGCAGGCCTGCAAGGCGCTCAAGGACGAGGGCTACCGCGTCATCCTGATCAATTCCAACCCGGCCACGATCATGACCGATCCGGGGCTGGTCGACGCGACCTACATCGAGCCGATCACGCCCGACATGGTGGCGCGCATCATCGAGAAGGAAAAGCCCGACGCCATCCTGCCGACGATGGGCGGGCAGACCGCGCTCAACACGGCGATGGCGCTGCACCGCGACGGGCGGCTCGCCAGGTTCGGAGTCGAGCTGATCGGCGCCAATGCCGAGGCGATCGACAAGGCCGAGGATCGCCTGCTATTCCGAGACGCCATGACCAAGATCGGGCTCGAATCGCCCAAAAGCCAGGTCGTGCACAATCGCGAGGAGGCGACGACCGCGCTCGATCTCGTCGGCCTGCCGGCCATCATCCGGCCGTCCTTTACCCTGGGCGGGACCGGCGGCGGCATCGCCTACAATCGCGACGAATTCTTCGAGATCGTGCAGGGCGGCCTCGAAGCGTCGCCGACGACCGAGGTGCTGGTCGAGGAATCGGTGCTCGGCTGGAAAGAATACGAGATGGAGGTGGTGCGCGACAGACGCGACAACTGCATCATCATCTGCTCGATCGAGAACGTCGACCCGATGGGCATCCATACCGGCGATTCGGTCACGGTCGCGCCGGCGCTGACGCTGACCGACAAGGAATACCAGATCATGCGCAACGCCT
>CAZHQA010000332.1:0-5240 GCA_964533955.1 uncultured Reyranella sp.
CCCCGACCTCGAGCCTGTTGGGCTCGATGTTCATCAACGCCCAGGCGCCGCCGACATGGAAGAACACCACCAGCACCATCAGGCCGGTTCGCCATCTGCGCGACATCAGCTCGCGATAGGGTGCGATCAAGCCCTCGCGCCACGCCGGCGCGAAGGCGGCGGGTGAAGGAGGTGCGTTCACGACTGGAGCGGCCATATCGCCAGGGCCACGGTTGCGGCAACCGCCGTGCCGAAGATCGCCATTCCCAGCCGGCGCCGGCGATTGGTCTCCCACCACAATATGGCGCCGCTCACCGACAGGAAGATCAGGCTGCCGGCCAGCGTGTCGATCAGCAGGATCCACGGCACCGGCATGCCGACGCCCTTGTGGAAGTTGGTCAAGGTGGCGATGAAGCCGTTCTCGGTGGTCCGCACGCTGGCTGCCTTGTTGCCGACCCAGTACTCGACCTGGACGACCTTGTTGGGCCCGCCCAGATTGAATGACCAGCGCTCGGGCTGCATCGCAGGCTTGCCGTCGCCGCCCCGCTCTGCCCACGGGACCGGCCGAGAACGCTCTACCCTGACGTTGTTGGCCGGCCGATCGAGCTTCAGCGTCTGCTGCAGCCACGCCGCCATCTCCTCGGCCGTCTGCGGCCGCGGATCGGGCAGCGCCACCTGCGCGTTCGCCTGATGCTGGTCGGGCAGAGACAGCTTCATGACGGCGCGATGGTTGAGCCAGACCCCGCTCACGCCCGTCATCAGGCCGAGCAGCGCGCCCCACAGGCCGAACCAGCCGTGGGTCTTGCGCACCCAGCGCACGAACGTCAGCCGGCGGTTCACCTGCAAGCTGCTGGCGTTGGCGTTGGCGGCGACGGCGTCGGCCATCAGGTCTCGCTCCACTCGCGTACGAGGTTGTGATAGCAGCCGATCAGCGATCGCCGGGCGACCTCGTCGGCATTGGTCTGGTTGAGTCGCTGGATAGCGCCGTCCATTTCATAGAGCAAGGCGCGCTGCGAATCGTCGCGGATCAGGCTCTGGACCCAGAAAAAACACGAAGTGCGCGTCCCGCGGGTGATCGGCGCGACGTGATGCAGGCTGGTCGCCGGATAGACCACCATGTCGCCCGCCGGAAGCTTGACGCTGTGGCGGCCGTAGGTGTCCTCGACCGCCAGTTCGCCGCCGTCATAGTCGTCGGGGTTGGTCAGGAACAGCGTCGCCGACACGTCGGTCCTGATCTTGCGGCCGTCATGCGGGCTGATGCGCACGCTGCCGTCGACATGCGCGCCGAATTTCATGCCCTCGCCGTAGCGATTGAACATCGGCGGATAGACCACGTTGGGCAGCACCGAGCTGATGAAGATCGGGTTGCGCTCGAGCGCCGACACGACGATGCGCTGGCAGGCCGCCGCCGTTTCGGAGCGCTCGTCGATCTGCTGGTTGAACTTGACCGGCGCGCCCTGGTAGCCCGCCGTCACGCGGCCATCGACCCAGGAATTGGAGCGATCGAGACGTTCGCGCAGACTGACGATCTGCGCGGCGTCGAGCACGTTGGGGATGCAGACGAGCATGTGACCTTACAAGCGGTAGTTCAGCGTCAGCATCGCGGTAAGCCCCGCGCCCGGCACGACGCGGCCGCCGTCCGAAGCGATGATCTGGTCGTAGTAGTACTGATTGAACAGGTTGAAGATGTTCAGGCGCACGTCGTAGGACGGCTGCTTGTAAGCCGCCGTCATGTCGAAGCGGGTGAACTCGGGCACCACGACCGTGTTGGTGTTGTTGGCGTAGCGCGAGCCGAGATAGGTCAGGCCGCCGCCGATTTCATACTTCTCCTCGATCGTGTAGGTCGTCCACAGCGTTGCCGAATCGCGCGGTGTGTTCAGCGGCACCATGCCGGTGGTGCCGGCGGCGACGCCGCTGATGATGCGGGCATCGAGATAGGTGTAGCCGCCGAACACCTGCCATTCCGGCGTGATCCTTCCGGCGACGCCGGTGCGCACGCCCTTCACCTGGATGTTGCCGGTGGCGCTGAACGTGCCGTCCGGGTTCTGGGTGCGGGCGTTGTATTTGGTGATTTGGAATATCGCGCCGGTCAGCGAGAGGTTTTCCCTGAACAGCTCGTACTTGACGCCGGCCTCCCACGATTCGTTGTTCTCCGGCGGCAGTGGCTGGCTGGTGCCGGTGGTCGAGACCAGCTGCTCGAGCGACGGATTGAACGAGGTGCTGTACGAGACGTAGTACGACTGCTCGTGCGTCGGCTCGAAGATCGCGCCGGCCCGCACACTGGTGAAGTTCACCGTCTGCTCGAGGTAGGGGGCCGTCGTGTTGCCGGGTGTATTGCCGAGGTTGATCGTGTTCCAGATCTGCGAATAGTAGACGTCCTGGCGGATGCCGCCGACCAGCTTGAACTGCGGCACGATCGTGATGTTGTCGTTCACATAGGCGCCGAAAGACTTGGCGAGGCCGGTTCCCAGGTTGCCGATCTGCTCCGGCACGTTGGGCGAATCCGCGCCGCTGTTCGGATAGTTCAGCGAGGTGCAGCCGACGTAGCCGCTGGTCGCGGTCGCCTGGGTCAGCGGCCTGCCGTTGCACGATCCGTTCCGGAACAGGCCCTGGTTGTAGTAGTTCTCGTAGCCGAGATCGATGCCCCACAGCGTGTTGTGATTGATCGGTCCGGTGTCGAATTTCCAGTTGAGTTCGGTCTGGTTGTTGATCGTGATGTCGTAGATGTTGCGGTCGTGGGACTGCTGGCGGACATACAGGTTGCTGAAAGGCAGCGTCGTGTTGGTCGCCGGCGCTCCGGTGAAAGTCGGCACCGCGGTGTAAATGCCGGAGGGCCCTACCGTGCCGATCGACTGCGGCGCTGTCTGGATAACGAAGGTATTTACGTAATTGAACTGGGTCTGGTTACGGAGAGTGAGGTTCTTGTCGAACGTATGGTCGATCGTCGAGCCGACCATGACGACGTCCTGATTCGTGAAGTCGTTCTTGTAGCTGTACGAGTTGTTGCGATCGACCATCGCCGGGAAACCGTTCAGCGGCGGCAGGCCGTAGTCGGCCTGGTCGTGGTTGTGCTGCAGCAGCGCGAAGAGCGTGACCGTGGTCGGCTTGCCGATGCCGAGCTTGTAGGAAGGCGCCAGGCCGAAATCGAGCAAGTCGGTATTGTTGCGCGTCGAGGCCTTGCCTTCCTGGAACATGGCGTTCATGCGGAACGCCTCGGCCTCGCCGGTCGGCATGTTGACGTCGGCGGTCGTGCGCACGAGCCCGTTGGTCGTGCCCGAGACGGTGAGCTCGGTCGCCTTCTTCAGCGACGGCTTCTTGAGGACCTGGTTGATCACGCCGCCGGTCGAGCCGCGGCCGAACAGCATCGACGAGGGGCCCATCAGGATCTCGATCTGCTCGAGGTCGAACGTGTCGCGATAGTACTGTCCGGGATCGCGCATGCCGTCGATGTAGATGTCGGTGCGCGCCGAGAAGCCGTTGAGGTTGATGTTGTTGCCGATCTGGCCGCCTTCGGCGGCGCCGATGGTGACACCCGGCACGTTGCGCACGGCGCTGGTCAGCGAGGTGGCGCCCTGGCTCTGCATCAGCGCCTTGTTGATGACGATGACCGATTGGGGCACGTCCATCAGGTCGGGGCCGACGCGCTGCAGGGACGGCGCCACCGGCGGGGCGAAGTCATCGCTCGGCCGCGAGCCGGTGACGGTCACGGTCTGCATCGTTGCCGGAGCGGCGCTCGGGTCGGCAGGCTTGCTCTCGGTCGGCGGGGGATTGGCATCGGGCTTGGGCGGCTCTGCCGGTTGCGGCGGTCCCTGCTGCGCCAGGGCTGCCGGCGCCACGAGGAACCCAACCAACGCTGTCCTAACGGGCACGCAACGCATCACACCTAATCCCCAAAGTTATGCACCGAGTGTTATCGGCGAGTGCGAATTATTAGCAACTTCGTAAGGTATGTGCGAATGATTCGCAATGGCAAATTTGGCCGTTGTTTCGGCGCCTAATTCCTCCCCTTCTTGCTATTGCGAATCAGACGCGTATTGGCTCGTCACGCCGAGCAGGATCGCCCGAAAGCCTCCCAGCTCCTGCTCTCGCCCCCGACGATTCGCGATTTGTCTATTGCCGTCGCCCGGCGGCACGGGCCGCAGAAAAAAGCAGCCCAGCCCCGACCACCATCACCCCAAGTCCACCGACCATCGCCATCCGCACCGGCCAGTGCTCTTCCGGTACATCTTCGACCAGTACCGGCCGCGCCATGGGATCGTCGTCGCGTACCCGGATCCGGGTCTGCCGTTGTGCCAGCTGGCCGGTTGGCGCGATCTTCTTCCAGAATGCTTCGCTGATCCTGGTCGGGCCGAAATGATGGACGCTGCCCTGCCCGTCCTTCCATGACACCCGCACGACATAGGATGGCGCGGCGCCATCCTTGCCGGGGATCGACCTCGCCTCCGTGAGTTCGGCCAGGATGTCGGCGCCGCCGAGCGAGCTCGGATCGTCGGCGCGGCCCTCGGACCACGCCTGAAATGTCGCGAAGGCGCCGATGACCAGCAGAACCAGCCCCAGCAACGTGCGCCCGCGCGGCATCTCGCTGCCCTGGGCCGCCGCCGCGGTTGTTGCCCCGGGCCTCGGTCCAAACAGGCTCGTCGCGGCAAAGCCCGCCCACGCCGCGAGCGCAATGTAGCCGGCAATGCTGAGCCAGCTCTGCAGCGAGGCAATTCGTGCCGTCGCATCCCCGATGATGACCGGCACGGCATCGTCTTCGTCGAGCACCTTGACCGGGAGGGCGACCAGCCGCACCTGCTCGCCGGAAACGATCGTGCGGGCCAACGCATCGGTCACCGGCACCTTCTTGTGCTCGCGCGACTTGCCGTCCTTGCCCTTCCAGCTGAGATCGACCGAAAGATCCTGCTCGACGAAGCGCGGCCGCCAGCCGTCCATGGCGAATGGCGCGATGCGCTGGAATTGGGCACCGGTGAGCTGCGCTGTCGTGGCGTATCCCTGGTCGAGCACGCGCTGCATCTGGGTGCGGTTGTCCCAACAGCCAAGCACGACCAGCGTCGCCAGCAAAGCGATCAACAGGAGCAGATTGCGCCCGCGCACGCCTCCGAACTTCACGCATCCTCCTGCTCGAGACCGACTTGTCGGCGCAATTGGCGCGCCCGGCTGGATTCGAACCAGCGGCCTACCGCTTAGAAGGCGGTTGCTCTATCCCCTGAGCTACGGGCGCCGACGACCAAGGCGATGGTGGCGGTGGCCGGTTAATGAGT
>CAZHQA010000333.1:0-5213 GCA_964533955.1 uncultured Reyranella sp.
ACGGCTTCTGGTTCTCGCCCGAGCGCGAGATGCTGCAGGCGCTGATCGACAAGAGCCAGGAGAATGTGAGCGGCACCGTGCGGCTCAAGCTCTACAAGGGCAACACCATGGTGGTCGGCCGCAAGTCGCCCAGGTCGCTCTATTCGATGCAGCACGTGACCTTCGAGGACGACGCCGGCGCCTACAACCAGCGCGACGCAGAGGGCTTCATCAAGCTCAATGCGCTGCGGCTGCGTCTGCGGGCGCTCGGCCAGGGCGGACCGAAGAAGTGACGCGCCGCGCGTCGTCCCGAGCCAAGGCCTCGGGATGACGGCGGTCGCCTTCGGCCTGCCCTACGTCCACAGCGCATTCGACGTCGCCGCCTGGCTGTCGTCGGTCGCGGTCTTCTGGTTCACGACGCGCCGGCTGCTGCCGGCCGGCTCCCTGCCGGCCGACAGGGTCGCCCATCCCGGCGCCTATGCTCTCGCGGCAGGCTGCGGGGCGCTGGTCGGCGCGATGTTCTTCGGCACCCTCAACACCTGGCTGAGCGGGGTGCGCGCCATCGGCTTCTCGATGGCGGGCGGCGTGGCCGGCGCCATCGCCTCGGTCGAGCTGTTCAAGCGGCTGACCGGCGTCAAGGGCTCGACCGGCATCGCCTTTGCCGCGCCCTTCTGCGCCACCGTCGCGGTCGGCCGGCTCGGCTGCTTCTTCGCCGGCCTCGACGATTTCACCTACGGCACGTCGACCGGCCTGCCGTGGGGCGTCGATTTCGGCGACGGCGTGCGGCGCCATCCGGTGCAGCTCTACGAGGCGCTGTCGATGGCCGTCATGCTCGTCGTGCTGCTCTGGCGATTGAAGAAGCGCGATCCGTTCTGGCTCGCCAACGGCTTCTACATCGTTGTCGGCTGGTACGGCCTGCAGCGCTTCATATGGGAATTCTTCAAGCCCTACGCCGCCCTGGCGGGCCCGTTCAATGTCTTTCACGTGGTTTGCGCAGGCCTCGTCCTATACGCTGCGGCGATGATCCGGAGCCGTCGCGGCTCCTGAGGGAGCGCCATGTACGACGGTGTTGCGCGCAAGTCGGCGCCTTATCTCTTCCTCGGGCAGACCACTTCGTTGTGCGAGACCTGCCTTGGCCTGGTGCCCGCCAAGATCATCGAGGAAGACGGCCGCATCTACTACTCCAAGCGCTGCGTCGAGCATGGCGTGATGAAGACGCTGGTATCGGACGACCCGGTCTACTGGCGCCGCACGCTCGAATACCTGAAGCCCGGCGACCGGCCGCTCGCGCCCTTGACCCGCACCGAACGCGGCTGCCCGTGGGACTGCGGCCTCTGTCCCGATCACGAGCAGCATTCCTGCGTGGCCATCGTCGAGATCAACGAGGCGTGCAACCTCGCCTGTCCGGTGTGCTTCGCCGACAGCTCGCCCCGGCGCGCGACCCATCGCAGCCTGGGCGAGATCGAGCGCATGTTCGACGCCCTGGTGGCGAGCGAGGGCGAGCCCGACCTGGTGCAGATCTCGGGCGGCGAGCCCACCATACATCCGCAGATCCTCGAGGTTATCGCGGCGGCACGGCGGCGGCCGATCAAGCACATCATGATCAACACCAACGGCATTCGCATCGCCGAGGATCCCGCCTTTGTCGATGCGCTGGCCGAGATCCGCCCGGGCTTCGAGGTCTACCTGCAGTTCGACTCGCGGAGCGACGAAGCGCTCAAGAACATCCGCGGCGCGGCGCTGTCGCGAATCCGCCGCGAGGCGCTGGCGGCGCTCGAGGCGCGCAACATCTCCACGACGCTGGTCTGCACGGTCAAGCGCGGCGTCAATGACGGCGAGATCGGCGACATCGTGCGCCATGCGTTGAAGTACAAGTGCGTGCGCGGCGTCACGTTCCAGCCGGTGCAGGACGCCGGCCGCAACGACGGCTTCGAGCCGGCGCGCAACCGCATCGTGCTGTCGGAGATCCGTCGCCGCATCGTCGAGGAGTCGGGCGTGTTCGCCGACGGCGACATGATTCCGCTGCCCTGCAACCCGGCCTCGATCTCGATCGGCTATGGCCTGCGCGATGGCGAGAAGGTGATCCCGCTCACCTCGCTGGTGCCGCGCGAGGCGCTGCTGCCCAGCGTGCCAAACGCGATCTCGTTCGAGAAATACCCGGAACTGCGCCGGCGCTTCGTCGACCTGCTGTCGCTCTCGACAGCCGACACCAACACCACCGAACGGCTGGGCTCGCTGCTCTGCTGCCTGCCCGAGGTGCCGATGCCGGAAGGCTCGGGCTACGAGAACGTGTTCCGTGTCACCATCGTGGAGTTCCTCGACCGCTTCAATTTCTGCCTGGGCAACGTGAAGCGCTCGTGCGTGCACTTCGTGACGCCGGACGGCCGGATCGTGCCGTTCGACACCTACAACACCTTCTACAGGCCGGGAGCGGCCGGCAATGCGCGGCTGGCGGCGGAGCGGGCGCCATGAGCGATCCGTCGGCTGCGCCGCCCCCGCCGCCACCGAGCGGCCCGGCGCCGGTGCCGCCGCCCAGTCGCGGGCTGGGCTGGTTCCTCGCCATATCGGGCGGCATTGTCCTGTTCCTGACCCTGGGCTGCGTGCTCGCGGTCAGCGACGGCAATCCGTTCAGCGAGGACGGCGCCATGGCGCTGGTGTGCGGCTCGCCGACCTTGTTGCTGGGCGGCCTTTTCCTCTGGCTGGGCACGCGGCGGCTGAAGCGCTAGGGCGCCGTTTCCAGCCGGACGAAAAATGCTCTAAGTCTTGTCCATGCCGTTCGACAATCTCAGGAAGCAGGGCCCGCAGCGTGGCGCCGGCGAGCGCGCGATCAACCTGCCGCCCGCCATCCTGTGGCTGATCGCGATCAATGTGGCCGTCCATCTGCTGCGCCAGTTGCTCGGCGAATCGGCCGACCAGCAGCTCATCGTCGAGTTCGGTCTGGTGCCGGCCAATTTCACCGGCGATCAGGGAAACCTGCTGCTCGGCCTCGTCTCGCTCATCACTTATCAGTTCCTGCATGGCGGCTGGATGCATCTCGGCGTCAACATGCTTTCGCTCGCCGCCTTCGGCGCCCCGGTCGAGCGCTTGCTGGGCGTGCGCCGCTTCGTGCTCTTTTATCTTTCCGCCGGTGTCGCGTCGGCCTTGGTGCATGTCCTGTTCTTTGCCGACTCGCCCGATCCGGTGATCGGCGCTTCGGGCGCGATCAGCGGCGTGTTCGGTGCGGTCCTGATGCTGATGCGGCAGGTCGGCAGCCTGTCGTCGATACTGCCCATCGCCGGGATCTGGATCGCGCTCAACGTGTTCTTCGGCCTGTTCGGCGCCACGCCGGGCGCCGGCGGAGAACCGGTGGCCTGGATGGCCCACATCGGCGGCTTCGTCTATGGCCTCGCGGCGATTCGTCTGTTCATCCCGCGACAGCCGGGAGCGTAGCGCAAGCGCCAGGCGCTGCGGGCTCAGTGGCTGGCCTGCGGACTCGAACGGAATATGCTCTAGTCGCCGGCCATGGCCGACCAGGCGCTTCCGTTCCGTCGCTACCTCTCCGCCAACCTGGTGGCGCTGGCTCCCTCGGCCGTGGCGCTGGGCGTACTCTACTGGTCGGACTATCTCGCGGGCCGTCCGGCGCTCGCGGCATTTGCCGGCATCGCCCTGGTCACCACCATCCTGGTGCAGCGCTACCTGAGCTCACTGGCGCGTTTCGCCCGGTTCGTCGGCGAATTGTCGGGCGAGCAGGAACCGGTGATGCCGCGCCTGCCATTCGCCCCCGCCACCGAGGAACTCGCCTCGGCGGCGGCGACCCTGTCGACCGGCTGGCGGCGCCAGCGCGCCTCGATCGACAACCTGGCCGCGTCCGCGCAGGCCATCATCGACGGCCTGCCCGATCCTCTGATCGCGGTCGACCGGCAGCGACGCATCGTGCGCACCAACCGCGCCGCGCTCGCGCTGCTCGGCGCCTCGGGACCGGACCGTGACCTGTCGACGGCGCTGCGCCATCCGGAGTTGCTGTCGGCGATCGATCGGCTTCTTGACACTGCCGACGGCAACTTCGTCGGCCCCGACCAAGTCGCCGTCGAGATCGTGCTGTCGGGCGCGCCCGAGCTCGATGTCGTCGCCCATGCCCGGCGCCTGCCGCGGGCGGCGGCCGACCGCTCGCTGGTGCTGATCGTGCTGCACGACACCACGGCGCTCCGGCGCGCCGAGCGCATGCGCGCCGATTTCGTCGCCAATGCCAGCCATGAGCTCAAGACACCGATCGCCGGCATCACCGGCTTCATCGAAACCCTGCGCGGCCCCGCCCGCGACGATGCGGCGGCCCGCGAGCGTTTCCTCGGCATCATGGCCGAGCAGGCCGACCGCATGCGCCGGCTGGTCGACGATCTCCTGATGCTGTCGCGTATCGAGCAGCACGAGCATTCCCGGCCCGACACCGAGGTCGACCTGCAGCGCGTGCTGGCGGGCGTCGGGGACCTGCTGCAGCTCAAGGCGTCGTCGCGCAAGGTCAGGATCGAGCTCGATGTCCAGCCGGTGTTGCCCCGGGCGGTCGGCGACTACGACGAGCTCACCATCGTGTTCCAGAACCTGATCGACAATGCGATCAAGTACGCCAAGCCGGCGACGACGGTGAAGGTCGCGGCCCGTGCCCTGGGCGGAGGCGGCGTCTCGGTCGCGGTGAGCGACGAGGGTGACGGCATCCCGGCCGCACACCTGCCGCGGCTGACCGAGCGCTTCTACCGCGTCGACACGGCGCGCTCACGCCAACTCGGGGGCACCGGGCTGGGCCTGGCGATCGTGAAGCACGTGGTCAACCGCCATCGAGGGCGGTTGGACATCCAAAGCACTCCCGGCAAAGGCTCGACCTTCACGGTCACCCTGCCATCCGCCCGGCTCTGAAGACCCATCTCGTCCACAGCGGCGCGGGCCGACTGTCACGCGATTGTAACATATCTGTCATAGAAGAGAGACTACGGCCTTCTACGCACATACCTGCTTTTGAAGGAGGGCATCCGTGACATTGATGAAGACGGCGCTCGCTGCCATTGCGGCGATCGCGACCTCGTGGCCGGTGCTGGCTGCCGACATTTCCGGCGCTGGCGCCACCTTCCCCTATCCGGTCTACGCCAAGTGGGCGGACGCCTACAAGAAAGAGACCGGCATCGGCCTGAACTATCAATCGATCGGCTCGGGCGGCGGCATCAAGCAGATCAAGGCCAAGACCGTGACCTTCGGCGCTTCCGACG
>CAZHQA010000334.1:0-5213 GCA_964533955.1 uncultured Reyranella sp.
CGCATCGCCGGCACCTCGCGCCCAAGGTCACGGCGTTCGTCGATTTCATCCGCCGGAAGTTCACGCCGCCGCCGTGGGAAGGCTGACGGCCGGCGGGGCGTGACGTTCGACTCCGGGCCGCATCGCATCGCGAAGATGGACGATCACGATCTCTGGATGGCCTTCTTCAAGGATCCCGGCGGCCATACACTGGCGGTCATGCAGGAGGCGCCCAAGGGATGCGCGCCCAGCTGAGGAGGACGAGACATGCCCGATGCCGTCGATGACCTATTCCGCCGCTTCGGCAAGGCCTTCAACAAGGCCGATGTCGAGGAGATCGCCGCCTGCGTGACCGACGACTTCGAATGGCGTCTCGCCGCCGGCACCCGGCCGGCCGGCACGGTGCTCAAGGGCAAGGACGACCTGCGCCGCTACTTCGCCGACAAGAGCCAGGCCCACCGCGAGGCGCGCTACTCGGAGGCCCGCATCCATCGTGCCGGCGACAAACTGTTCGGCACCTTCCGCGTCACCGGCATCGACGCCAGGGGCCAGCCGTTCGACCGCTACGGCATCGACCTCTACGAGCTCAAGGACGGCAAGATCGCGCTCAAGGACAGCTACCTGAAGGTCGACTGAGCTATTCCGCCGCCTGCTTCTGCGCCGTGCGGTCGGGCGTGAGCGAATAGCTGGTGAAGCGGCGATTGAGCGCCGGCATCGGGCAGGCCTCGAGCCGGCCCTCGCCCGGCCGCATCAGGATCATGGCCGAGGTCGCCACCAGGTTGCCGCGGTTGTTGGGCCGCGGCGGGCGGCAGACCGACCACGGCGAATTCCAGTCGTCGAAGAAGGCCGAACGGAAATCCTCGAGCGTGAGCTTGCCGCGCCTGGGCGCCAGCAGCTCGCGCACCCGCTTGTCGCGATAGATCGAGCACGGCGTCTCCTGCAGGCCGGTGTCCTTGACCCGGGCGCGCGCGGCATCGGCGATCCAGTGGTTGGCGTGCACATAGAGGCCCTGCTCGGGCGCCAGCCAGAAGGTCTCGTCGGGCGCGCATTCGAAGCCGAACGCCTCGGCGCGGCCGTCGGCCGTCGCGTGGCTCACCGCCATGTGGTTGGAGCCGAGCTTGGGCGTCGCGAAGATCGTGCCCACCGCCTCGGCGAGATAGGCGCTTTCCAGCACCTTGCGGCGGATGAAGGGCAGCGGCACGCCGGCGCCGCGCTGATAGTCGCGGTCGCACTCCAGCGCATTGGCGGTGAGGCCGATGCCGGCCGAGTTCAGGCCCGAACGCGCGAGCCCGCCCGCCTCGGTGAAGGTCAGGATGTCGGGGCCGTCGCCGCCGCGGATGCACAGGACCACGCCGGTCTCGGCGCATTCGGCGCGCCAGTCCCAGTTCTGGCCATGCAGCAGCTGGCCGTCGGCGCTCGCCTCGGGCAGCGCCAGCGCCGCCGTACAGCCGTCGGGAAAATGCTGCCGGCTCTGCTGCTGGCGCGCCGCGGCGACCATCTCGGTGCGGGCATTCATCAGCATGATGCCGGCGAACGGCTGGCCCGAACCCTCGGCGATGCCGCGCATCTCCTCGACATAGGCCGGATCGAACTTCTCGACGACCGGCACCATCGCCTCGGCGCGTTGCTCGAGATGCTTCCAGTCGACGCCGTTCTTCAGCAGCGACTCCGAATACATCGCGATGCCGCGCTTGATGCGCTCGGGCGCCGCCTTGCCGTGCGCACGGCCGCGCTCGCGCGGCCCGCCCGTGAGCTCGATCAAAGGAAACGGCGCGTAATCCACTTCGCTCTCCACTATGGCCTTCCAAGCAGAGCCTGGCGGAAACGATCCTTGAGATGCGCGCCATCCTGCGGCGGCATGACGAACTCGAGCTTCTCGACCAACACCTTCACGAGGCGGAAGACCGGGCCCTTCTTCTGGCGCAGGTCGGTGACGAGCTGTGCCACTTCGCCGTCGCTGCGCACGGTGCCGGTGTCGGCAATGCCGCAGCCCCGGGCGATCATCGCGAGATCGGTGCCGGCGCCCGAATTGGTCGGACCGTTGTTTCGCGGGCTGGTGTGGCTCGCCTGATTGCCGGTTTCGCCGAACTTCTCGTTGTCGAGCACGCAGATCGCGAGATTGTCCGGCTGCTGCGCGGCCACGGTGGCAAGACAGCTCACGACCATCATGAGGTCGGCATCGCCGGTGATCACCAGCACGCGCCTGGTGGGCTGCGCCAGCGCCAGTCCGAGGCCCATCGGCACGGTGCCGCCCATCGCGCCCCACAGCGGCATGTTGAGCGGACGGTCGCCGGCTTCGGTGATGTCCCAGTTCGACGAGCCCAGCCCGCCCAGCACCAGGAGATTGTCGTCGGCGCCGGCCAGGATCTTCTTGACCAGCGGGCGACGTTGCAGGGTCGCGCTCATGCTCGCTTCTTCCCGAAGTCCTTGATGCCGATCAGCTTCTGGCGCAACAGCACGGCGACCGCCTGGCCGCCGTTGAAGGCCGAGCGCGCGGCATGGTCGACGGTCTGCTTCACGTCGTCGGCCCTGTCGACCGACATGACCAGCACCCCCATCGCCTCGAGCACCTTGGGCGTGCCCTGGCCCATCGGGTACTGCCAGGAATTGAACTCGCCCGGTTCGCCGCGCATCGTGATCAGGGTCAGGAACGGAAAGCGCAGCGTCTTGGTGAGGCCCATCAGGTTGATGGTGTTGCCGACGCCCGAGCTCTGCATCAGCGTCGCCGAGCGTTGCCCGCCCAGCCAGGCGCCGGCGGCGAGCGGAATGGCCTCCTCCTCCGTGGTGAGGGCCAGGGTGCGGATCGAGTTGGAGGTCTGGCAGGCCTCGATCAGCCGCGAATGGCCGGCATCGGGCACGTGATAGACCTGCCTGATGTCGTGATCCTGGAAGACCTGGAAGATCTCGTCGCGCCAGTCGGCGGCTGCAGGGACGTTCATGGGTCGGTTATAGCCCGAAACTCGGTGACACAGGGGCCAGAGCGGCTTCAGCACCGCCAGTGACGCGAAGGCGATGATGGGCGGCGATCATGGGCAGCGGCGCCTGGCCCCCGTCCACAACCGTCCCCTCCGCGGGGACGGGGCAAATGCCGATGGCATCGGCATCGGAGGCCTGCCAGTCCGTATTTCGGGGACCCCCCTGTCGACGCATCACATCGCATCCCGCGGTCTTGGCAGATCTTGTATCGATGAAAGGCGCGGGCTGAAGAACAACACCGGGCATACGCTACGCTCCCGAAAACACTCGACCTCGATGCCTGGAATTTACCACGACAGGGGCCTTGGTCCCTATTTTGGTCATTAGAAGTTCCGAATGGCCTCAATCGACCTTCGTCCCCCTAACCTCCGACGGCCCGGGATTGAGGACGACGCCGGAGACCTTGCCGGCCGGGTCGCGCACGAAGGCGAGCCGCGTTTGGTCGCCGCCCTCGTAGCGGAATTCGGTGTCGGACGTCGCGACGACAGGCACTGGCTTGTCCTTGTCGAAATCGAGCACCGCCCATCGACCCTTGGCCGCGACCATGAGCTTGCCATCCTCGACCCGGACCTCGATGCGCGCGCCGGGAACCCGGATCGGCTCGCGCACGATCGTGACCTCGATCGGCTTGTCCTCGAGGTAACGGGAGATCCTGAGCCGCACCGGCGTGCCCGGTTTGCCGCGCAATTTGTCGATCACCTCCTCGAGGCCGAGGCCGCGTGTCGGCACATCGTCGATGTCGGTGATGACGTCGAGCGCCTTCACGCCGGCACGTTGGCCGGGCCCGCCGTCGATCGTCTCGCGGACCACGACCTTGCCTTCGACGAGGGCGAAGGTGATCCCGGTCCCAATGAATTTGAGGGGCAGCTCCTTGTCGCGCCCGCTGAGCGACGGGCCAAAGTCGTAGGTCCCGGTATAGCTCTTGAGAATGTCGGGGCTGACCGTCACCGGCGCCGACGCAGTGGCAGGCTGTGGCACGCTGAGCGCCGCGTAGGCGAGATGCCGCAAGGCCGCGCGGGGTGGCCCGGCCCTATCGGGCGGCACCTGGATCATCAGCACGCCGACCAGCTTCTCGACCGGATCGATCCAGAACCAGGTCCCCCAGACGCCGCTCCAGTTGAAGCTGCCGACCGCACCGGGGATGTTGCTGGCCTCGGCATTGGTGCGCACGGCGAATCCCAGGCCCCATCCCGTGCCGACCTTCGGCCCGACGAACTGCCCGACCATGCCGGTGAAGGGCACCTCGGGCGGCAGCAAATTCGTCGTCATCTGCTGCACCGTCGCGGGCGACAGGAGGCGTGCGCCGTCGAGCTCGCCGCCGTTCAGCAGCATCTGGCAGAAGCGCAAATAGTCCGGTGCGGTCGAGGCGAGACCGCCGCCGCCCATGAACAAGGTCGTGGGCTTGGTGATGTCCCACAGCGCCGGCCGGCCGCTGGCCAGCGGGTCGACCACCCGGGCGAGCTTGTCCGGCGGCACGACAAAGCCGGTATCGACCATGCCGAGCGGCTTGAAGATGCGGCTCTCGAAGAACTTGTCGAGCGGCTGGCCCGAGGCGACCTCGACCACGCGGCCCAGCACGTCGACGCTATGACCGTATTGCCAGGCCTCGCCCGGCTGATGGACGAGCCGCATGCGGGTGAAATCGCCGACGAGCTCGGCGATGGTCTTGTCGCGCCGGTACGAGCCGATGGTGTCGTAGGCGCGATGCACTTCGTCAGGGGCTTCGTCCGAGTGGGTGAAGCCAGAAGTGTGGCGCAAGAGATCGATCACCTGCATCGGCCGCTTCTGCGGCGCGCTGTCGAGGCCGACGCGCATGTCCGCCACCGCGGGGATGTACTTGCTCACCGGATCGGTGAGCGCGAGCTTGCCCTCCTCGACCAGCATCATCGCCGCCACGCTGGTGACCGGCTTGGACATCGAGGCGATCCAGAAGATCGCGTCGGTCTTCAGCGGGATCTTGCCGGCGCGGTCGTAGGTGCCGATGGCTTGCAGGTAGGCGAGCTTGCCCTCGCGCGCGAGAGCGACGACGACGCCCGTGTAGCTGCCGTTCGCGAGATCGGCCTGATACCAGGGCGCGATGCGCGCCAGTCGGGCAGGCGAGAAGCCCGCGCCGACCGGATCGGGAACCGTCAGGCCTTGGGCCAGCGCGCCGGTCGAGACCCAGAGAATCAGCAGGACTGCAGCCGCTGAGCGTCGAAGCATCGTCATGCGCCGGTTATAGTCGACTCACCCGTCCGAATTAACCGGAGAGATCAGAT
>CAZHQA010000335.1:0-5161 GCA_964533955.1 uncultured Reyranella sp.
ATCTGCTCTTTGGGGGGCTCCTTGCCCTCGCGGGTGAACTTGGCTTCCGTCACGGTCTTCATCACGCCGGCGGCCTGCTCGCCGCCCATCACCGCGGTGCGGCTGTTGGGCCAGGCGAAGATGAAGCGCGGGTCGTAGGCACGGCCGCACATGCCGTAATTGCCGGCGCCGAAGCTGCCGCCGATCACGATGGTGATCTGCGGCACGGTCGCGTTGGCCACCGCTTGAATCATCTTGGAGCCATGCTTGACGATGCCGCCCCGCTCGGCCTCGGTGCCGACCATGTAGCCGGTAGTGTTCTGCAGGTAGACGATCGGCGTGCCCTGCTGGCAACAGAGCTGGATGAACTGCGCGGCCTTGACCGAGCCCTTGGTGGTGATCGGTCCGTTGTTGCCGATGAACGCCACCGGCTCGCCCTCGATCTCGGCCCAGCCGCAGATCGTCTGCTGGTCGTAGAGGCCCTTGAACTCGAGGAAGTCCGAGCCGTCGACCAGGCGGGCGATCACCTCGCGCACGTCGTAGGGATCCTTGTGCGACGGCGGTACGACGCCGCACAGCTCGTCGATCTCGTACAACGGCTCCTTGAACGGCCGCGCCGGCCTGGGCGGCAGCTTGTCGTTCCAGTGCCATCTGGCGATCACGTCGCGCGCCATGCGGATGCCGTCGGCGTCGTCCTCGGCCATCCATTCGGCGACGCCGGAGACGGTGGCATGCATTTCTGCGCCGCCCAGCTCCTCGTCGGTGGCGATCTCACCGGTCGCGGCCTTGAGGAGCGGCGGGCCGGCCAGGAAGACCTTGGCCTGGTTGCGCACCATGATGACGTAATCGCTCAAGCCGGGCAGATAGGCGCCGCCCGCGGTCGACGATCCGTGCACGACACAGACCTGCGGGATGCCGCGCGCCGACATGCGTGCCTGGTTGGCGAAGCCGCGGCCGCCCGGCACGAAGATTTCGGCCTGGTAGAGCAGGTTGGCGCCGCCCGATTCGACGAGATGCACGACCGGCAACTTGTTCTCGAGCACGATCTGCTGGACGCGCTGGCCCTTGCGCTGGCCGGACGGAGCTACCGTGCCCCCCTTGATGGCGGAGTTCGACGCGGTGACCACGCAACGCACGCCCTCGACGTAGCCGATGCCGGCGATCGAGCCGCCCCCGGCGCTCGAGCCGTCCTTGTCGTCGTGCATGCGGTAGCCGGCGAGCGGCATCAACTCGAGGAAGGGCGCGCCCCGATCGAGCAGCAGCGCGACACGCTCGCGCGGCATCAGCTGCTTGCGGTTGCGGAAGCGGTCGCGGGTCTTCTCGGCCATCGCCTGCACGCTCGCCTCGGCGGCGCGGAACTCCTCGATCGCCATGAGCATGAGCTCGCGATTGCGCCCGTACTCCTGGCTGTTGCGGTCGACCTGCGTCTCGATGATCGGCATGGCTCAGCCGCCCAGGACCTTGGGCGTCACCGCGAGATGGAAGCCGTCGAATGGCTTTGACCGGTCGGTCGCGGCGATCTCCATCGAGCGATTGCCCAGCGGCACGCCGCCGTCGATGCGGATCTCGGTTCCGGTGATATAGGCCGAGGCGTCGCTCAGCAGGAAGCAGACGACGGCCGAGACCTCGCTCTCGGTGCCCAGCCGGCCGAGCGGGCAGTAGCCCTTGAGCCTGGGGATGCGTTCCTTGAATTCGCCCTGGTAGGTGTCCATGCCGGACGAGGCGATCCAGCCTGGCGACACGGCGTTCACGCGCACGGCCGCCGGCGCCCATTCGAAGGCCAGGGTCATGGTGAGGTTGACCATGCCGGCGCGGGCGGCACCGGTGTGCGCCATGTTGGGGAAGCCGTTCCTCATGTCGGCGGCCATGTTGACGATCGAGCCGCCGTGCCTTTCCATCGATTGCGTGAACACCTCGCGGCTGACGATGAAGCCGCCGGTGAGATTGTTGCGCACGACCACATCGAAACCCTTGGCGCTCATCGCCGAGGCGGCGGCCGGGAATTGGCCGCCGGCGTTGTTGAACAGGCCGTGGATGCGGCCGTTCTTGGCGACGATCTTCTCGACCGCCTCCTTGACCTGCGCTTCCTCGCGGATGTCGAACGCATGCGCCTCGCACGAGCCGCCGGCCGCTTCGATCTCGCCCTTCACCGTCGCCAACTTGTCGGCCTTGCGGCCGCTGATCACGACATGAGCGCCCAATGCAGCGATCTCGTGCGCCGTGCAGCGGCCGATGCCGCTGCCGCCGCCGGTCACGACGATGGTCTGGCCTTCAAACAGCCCCGGTTTGAAGACCGAGCGATACGGCATGCTTCCTCCCGACCCTTATGAATGGCCGTTTATCGGCCTGTAGTTGACGCCTGCGTCACGGTCAAGCTAAGTCGCGCCAACCATCGAGGGCCGAAGGAGCGCGCTATGACCTTGCAGGAAATCACCGCGAAAATGAAGGAAGGCGCTTCGAAGAAGTCGTCCTTCGGCAACACCGTGAAATTCAGCACCGACCAGGGCGTGGTCCATATCGACGGCAACGCCAATCCGCCGGCAGTCAGCAACGACGACAAGGAAGCCGACTGCACGCTCAAGATGGCGTTCAGCGATTTCGACGACATGATCAACGGCAAGCTAGACGGCATGACCGCGTTCATGACGGGCAAGCTCAAGATCGAAGGCGACATGGGTGTCGCCATGAAGCTGCAGAGCATTTTGCGCTAGGGCGCGTTCACGCGCGCCGGCAGGCGAAAGCGCATTCATATGCGCGTTAGCCCGCTCCGGGCAGAATAGACACGTCTGTCACCAGAGGTGCGGTATCAGGCGATGCCGCACTCGCTGCCTGTATTCGGCATAACCCGGCAGGTTGGCTGCCAGGAACCGCTCCTCATCGAAGATCCGCCAGATGAGCGCGGGGGCGATCACTGCGAGCACCAGCACGCCCCACCATGAGCCGAGCGCGATCGGCGCGCCGAGCAGCATGACCAGGGCTGCCGAGTACATCGGATGGCGGACCAGCGCATAGGGGCCAGTAGAGATGACCTTTTGGCCGGGCGCGATCTCGATGGTGGCCGAGGTGAAGCTGTTCTCGCGAAAGACGCGGTAGATTCCCAGCCAACCCAGCGCCACCATCCCGTCGCCGGCAAGCGCGACCATGACCGACATGTGTGACCAGCCGAATCGCCGGTCGAGCGCGGGCAGCAGCGTGAAGCCGACGAACGCCGCCGACGCGATGACCATGATCACCCGTTGGGCGGGCTGCTTCTCCGCCCACGGCCCGCCGCGCATGCGCCGTGCGAGAAGCGCGGGGTCACGCACGATCAGGTAGAGCGTTAGCGCCAGCGAGGCGGCAAAATAGACCGTCAGGTACAGCCAGGCCTGCCACCAGTCGAACGTGCCCGCGCCGCCGAACAGCAGCGCCGCCATGACGACGAACAGGGCGATCAGCCCGATGAATGCCTTGGCGGTCAGCCGTCTTCCTCCTTGATCTTGTGATAGTGCCTGCGTGCCTTGGCGCGGTTGCCGCAGGCCGACATCGAGCACCAGCGGCGCTTCCCGGCACGGCTGTCGTCGAGGAACAGCCAGCCACATTCGGGATTGGCGCAGCGGCGGACACGATCGAGGCGCGGGCCTGCCAGAAGATCGCCGGCCGACCACAGGACGGGGGCTAGCAGCGCCAGTGCCGTGCCTGAGCGGGCATCGACGTCCCAGCTGTAGCCATCACGACCGCGCCTCAGCGTAGTGCGTGCTGGCGCGCGGGCCAGTGCCTCGTTGAGGGCCTCGAGGTCGCGCGGCGGTGCCGCCTTGCCGTCGGCCTGGGCGTTGAACAGCCGGTAGATCGTCTCCCGCAGCGCCAGCGCCGCCTCGAACTCCCGAGGTGGCGGCGCCTTCGCCGCCTTGGCCCAGGTTGCGAGATCGGCCGGCGCATTCAGCGTCTCGGTCGGTACCGTCTGGCCCCGGTAGTAGCGGGTATTGGCGAAGTCCAGGCAGAGATCGGGACGGTTCATGATTCACAGATGATAACCGGCTGTGCGGTTGACAAGCTTCGATTATATTCGTAACTGTATAACCGGTTATCAAGTTATCAAGGAGATGGCGATGCTGGCCCATGTTTCGATCGGTGTGAGCGACATCAAGCGTGCGGGGGCGTTCTACGACAGCGTGCTGAAGCCGCTGGGCTACAGCCGGCTCTACGATAGTGAAGGGGCGCTGGGCTATGGCGCCAAGGACCCGGTCCTGTGGATTCTGTCGACCGGCGGCACCGTGAAGGCGGACCCGAAGTCGGGCCTGCATTTCTGCTTCGACGCCAAGGCGCGGGGAGACGTCGACGCTTTCCATGCCGCGGCGCTGAAGGCCGGCGGCACCGACAACGGCAAGCCGGGTATCCGCAAGGACTACAGCCCGAAATACTACGCCGCGTTCGCGATCGACCCGGACGGCTATCGGCTCGAAGCCTATTGCGGAAATTGAGCCGTAACGCGCGTTCTAAAGACCAGAATAGGTCAATCGACGGATGCGGGAGCAAGCTTTCCGCATTCGGCCGATTCAATCCCTGGGGAGGCTCCCGTCAGATTCCCGTCAGATTTCTCGGACACCCCGAGATCTAGTGGCCGGTGATCTCCTTCAGGAGACCGAAGAACGCCTGCTTGCGAGCCGAGGAGATCGACCAGTCGACCGGCAGCGACTGGAAGCCGTCCTCGAAGCGTTCGCGGCTCATGCGGTAGTCAAAATAGCCCCAGCTCGCACCCGCCTCGACGGCGGCGACGAAATGGTTGTCGGGCTTGTCGAACTCGAAATGGTCGTCCTCGTTGTAGACGAGAGGTTGGCCTCGGTAGCCCTTGCCGGCGCGCCAGCGCGCGACCTGCAGGCGGATGCCGTGCGGGCTCGGCTGGAAATGACCGTCCGGCCCGTGCACGCGGTTGCCGTGCGGCAGCAGGAAGTCGGCTGCCGCGAGCGTTGCCGCGGGTGGCGCATCGATGCCGATCAGGCTGGTGCTGACCAGCAGCTTGCCGGCGCTGCGCTTCTGCGCCAGCTCGATCAGCTCGTGGCACCGCCCGGCGGCGATGATGGGATGGGCCCACACGTTCTCGAGATCGACTTCGTTGCCGATCTCGATCAACACGTTGGTCGCCTTCTTGTCGAGCAACCAGTCGACCGTGTTGGTCACGGCAGCCTTCACGGCGTCCGCGACGGCT
>CAZHQA010000336.1:0-5142 GCA_964533955.1 uncultured Reyranella sp.
CGCTCATGGGGGCGCGCAACTCCAGTTGCGCATCTTTCATGAGCGCCACTGGAGTGGCGCGCTCCGATGAATGATGAGCGGGCCTGGAGGCCCGCGGTCCCGGAAGATCACTGGAACGGCGGCGTGTAGAGCAGGCCGCCCTTGGTCCACAGCTCGTTGGCGCCGCGCTTGAGCTTGAGCGGCGATCCCATCCCGACGGTGCGCTCGTAGCTCTCGCCGTAGTTCCCGACCTGCTTGACGATATTGTAGGCCCAGTCGTTGCTGATGCCCATCATGTCGCCGAACTTGCCCTCGGCGCCCAGGATGCGGCGGACCTCGGCACTGGTCGACTTGGCCTTCATCTCGTCGACATTCTTCGACGTGACGCCGAACGCCTCGGCGGCGATCTGCGCGTTCAGCACCCAGCGCACGATCAGCTGCCAGCGCTCGTCGCCCCAGCGCGTCACCGGTCCCTGCGGATCGTTCGAGATGATCTCGGTCAGGATCTGGTGCTCTTCGGGATTCTTGAACTTGATGCGCTGGCCGGCGAGCGCGCCGATGCCGGCGGTATAGGCGTCGCAGCGGCCCTGGTCGTAGGCCGAGATGGCGTCGTCGTTCTTCTGGAAGTTGATGATGGTGACCTTGAGGTTGCGCTCGCGGAACCAGTCGGCCGCGTTCTTCTCCTCGGTCGAGCCGGCTGCGACGCAGATCGTGGCGTCGGCGAGATCGGCGACCTTGGCCACCTTGGCCTTGGTGCGCACCACGAAGGTCTGGCCCTCGAAGAAATTGATGCCCTGGAAGTTCACGCCCAGGGTGGCGTTGCGCGAGAAGGTGATGGTGGTATTGCGCGACAGCAGGTCGACCTGGCCCGACTGCAGCATCGGCCAGCGCTGCTGCACCGAGGTCGGCGTGAACTTGACCTTGGTGCTGTCGCCCAGCACGGCAGCGGCCAGCGAGCGGCAATAGTCGACGTCGAGCCCGCTCCATTCGCCCTTGTCGTTGGCGAAGGAGAAGCCCGGCAGGCCGAGATGCACGCCGCATTCGACATTGCCGCGCGCCTTGACGGCATCGAGCGTCGGGCTAGGGGCCAGCTGCTGGGCAAAGGCCGATCCGGCAATGAGAGCTGAGGCCGCAACGGCCGAGACGACGAACTTCATGGCGACTGGTCCCCTTTTGCGGGCTACCGTACAAGCCCCTGCATGGCGAGTAAATTGCACCTTGAGACGGCGCTGACGCGCCACGGTTGGCGACAAGACGTCGTCGTCCGGATCGAGCACGGCGTCATCGACAGCATTGAGGATCCGGGTCACGGCGCGCCGCCGTCGGAGCGCATTGCCGGGGTGGTCGTGCCCGGTTTGCCCAATCTGCACAGCCACGCATTCCAGCGGGCGATGGCCGGCCTGACCGAGCACCGCGGGGCTGAGAGCGATTCCTTCTGGACATGGCGCGAGCAGATGTATCGCTTCGTCGAGCGGCTCGGCCCCGACGAACTCGAGGCGATCGCCGCGCTGGCCTACATGGAGATGCTCGAGGCGGGATTCACGTCGGTGGCCGAGTTCCACTACCTGCATCACCAGCCCGACGGACGGCCCTACGACAATATTGGCGAGATGTCCGAGCGCATCGTCGCCGCCGCCGCTGCGACCGGCATCGGCCTCACGCTCCTGCCGGTTCTCTACCGGCAGGGCGGCTTCCTCGGCAAGGAAGCCTCCCCCGGCCAGCGCCGGTTCCTCAGCACGCGAGACTCTTACGCGCGACTGATGGAGACCAGGGTGCCGGGCGGCGCCATCGGCATCGCGCCGCATTCCCTGCGCGCGGTGACGCTCGAAGACCTGCAGTGGGCAGACCGCACCTGGCGCGGCCAGCCGGCGCATATCCACGTCGCCGAACAGACCCGCGAGGTCGACGACTGTTTGGCCGCTCATGGCCGGCGCCCGGTCGACCTGCTGCTCGACACGATCGAGGTCGATGCCCGGCGCTGGTGCCTGGTTCACGCCACCCACGCCGACGCCGGCGAACGGGCGCGCATCGCCAAGGCGAACGCCGTCGCGGGCCTCTGCCCGATCACCGAAGCCAATCTCGGCGACGGCTTGTTCGACGTGCCGTCGTTCCTCACCCACGGCGGACGGCTCGGTGTCGGCTCGGATTCCAACGTGCGCCTCTCCGTTGCCGACGAACTCAGGACGCTGGAGTACGGCCAGCGTCTCTTTCATCAACAGAGGAATGTGCTGGGCAACGCCAGCTGCTCGACCGGCCGGCGCCTGTTCGATCTGGCCCTGGCCGGCGGCGCGCAAGCCGTCGGCCAACCCGTCGGCGCCCTCGAGCCCGGCAAGCGAGCGGATTTCGTCGTGCTCGAAGCCGACGGCCATGCCGGGGACAGCGTCCTCGATGCCTGGCTGTTCGCCGCCGACAATCGCGCCATCAGGTCGGTCTATTGCAGCGGCGTTCCGGTGGTGCGGGAAGGCCGCCACATTGCCCGCGAGACGATCGCGGCGCGCTATCGCCGCCTGCGGCCCTAAATCGCCATTACCGAGTAGAGCAGGCGGCTGAGCTCGCTGCCGGGATCGGCGAGCTGGCGCGGTTCCTCGAAATGGTTGGCCGAAAAGACCTCCAGGCGGTCCACCAGACGGCCCATGCCCTGCAGGGCGTCCGACAGGACCCGCCCGTGCCGGCGGAATTCCGGACTGTCGCCCACCGACCACGCCACTGCCACGGGGCAACGGATGCGGCCAAGGTGGCGCATGGCGCTCGCGGCATCGAGTTCCTGCGGCGTGATCTTTACGTACTTGCTGCGGGCCGAGAGCAACGGCGCATGGAGATCGTACATGCCGCTGATCAGCAGGGCGCCCCTGATCGGAAGATCCTCCAGCAGCACGCAGCTCGCCAGATGGGCGCCCGACGAGTGCCCGGCCAGATAGACCCGGTCGGGATCGCCGCCGAAGCTCGCGGCGTGGCGCACCGTCCAGTCGACCGCCTCGCGGCACTGCTCGACCATCCCGGGCAGCGGCAATTCGCTCACGTTGTTGAAGTCCGGCACCACCAGCGCGGCTCCTCGCCCGGCCAACGCCGGCGCCGGGTAGGCGACGTCGAGGCGCGAGCCTCGCAGCCACGCGCCACCGTGGAGATAGACCAGCACCGGCGCCTGCGCGACGCCCGTCGCCGCGAAGACATCGAGCAGTTGCATCTCGCTCTTGCCATAGCGCTCCGTGCGGGGCGGCATCGCCTTGCGGACCGCTTCGCACTCTCGGCGGATCTCGGCCTGGATGGCATCGCGGTTGGCGGCCCAGAACAGCTGGTCGTAGGCCTGGTCGAGCTCAGCCTGAGTGTAGTGAAGGAACACTCTCGTCTTGTCGTTTGCCATGGCCGGACGCAACACGACTGGAGCCCGCGGTGCAATAGGCTTGTGTGGTACAGGAGGCGACCATGCCCGATTACCTGATGCTGATGCACAACGATCCGTCGAAACCGCCACTGGCAGCGACTGGGCGGCCTACATCGAGGCCCTATCGGCGGCTTCCTCCGGGTCGAGGCCGAGACCCTCGCCGAAGCCGAGGCCCTGCTCGCCGGCAATCCCCGTGTTCGAAAATGACGGCACCGTCGAGATCCGGGAGTTGCCCAAGACGAGCTGACGGGAGGGATGCTAAAACGCGGCCTAACTGGAGGAGATCATGGTCGCGAGCATCGGGCACTACGTCGACAACAAGCAGGTCGCGGGCAAGAGCGGCCGCGCGGGAGACATCACCAACCCGGCAACCGGCGAGGTCACGGCCAAGGTGGCCTTCGCCTCGGTCGAGGAAGTCGACGCCGCGGTGAAGATCGCCGGCAAGGCGCAGGTCGCCTGGGCGGCGACGCCGCCGCTCCGCCGCCAGCGCGTGATGTTCAACCTCAAGAATCTGATCGAGAAGCACACGGACGACCTCGCCCGCCACCTGTCGCTTGAGCACGGCAAGACGTTCGACGACGCCAAGGGCGAGGTCGGACGCGGGCTCGAGGTCGTCGAGTTCGCCTGCTCGATCGCCCATCACATGAAGGGCGACTTCACCGAGCAGGTCGCGACCGACATGGACACCTGGTCGGTCCGTCAGCCGCTCGGCGTGGTGGCCGGCATCACGCCGTTCAACTTCCCGATCATGATCCCGTGCTGGATGGGCGCCATGGCAGTGGCCACCGGCAATGCCTTCATCCTCAAGCCCTCCGAGAAGGACCCGAGCGCGCCGATGCTGCTCGCCGAGCTCTACAAGGAGGCCGGCGCCCCGGCCGGAATCTTCCAGGTCATCAACGGCGACAAGATCGCGGTCGACGCACTCCTCAAGCACCCCGACGTGCCGGCGATCTCGTTCGTCGGCTCGACGGCGATCGGCGAGTACGTCTATCACACCGGTACCGCCATGAATAAGCGCGTGCAGGCGCTGTGCGGCGCCAAGAATCACATGGTGGTGATGCCCGACGCCGATCTCGACCAGGTGACCGACGCGCTGATGGGCGCGGCCTACGGCGCGGCGGGCGAGCGCTGCATGGCAATCTCGGTCGCGGTCGCGGTCGGCGACGTCGCCGACAAGCTGGTGCAGAAGCTTGCGCCGAGGGTTCAGGGCCTGAAGGTCGGGCCAGGCCTCGACCCGCAGTCCGAGATGGGGCCGCTGGTGACCCGCCAGCACCGCGACAAGGTGATGGGCTATGTCGATCTCGGCGTGAAGGAAGGCGCCAAGCTGGTGGTCGACGGCCGCGGGCTCAAGCTGCAGGGCTACGAGAACGGCAACTTCATGGGCGGCTGCCTGTTCGACGACGTGACGGCCGACATGAAGATCTACCAGGACGAGATCTTCGGGCCGGTGCTCTCGGTGGTGCGCTCGAAGAACTTCGACGAGGCGATCAAGCTGGTGAACGACCACGCCTACGGCAACGGCACGGCGATCTTCACGCGCGACGGCGACGCCGCCCGCACCTTCGCCAACAACGTCAAGATCGGCATGGTCGGCATCAACGTGCCGATCCCGGTGCCGGTCGCCTATCACAGCTTCGGCGGCTGGAAGGCATCGGTGTTCGGCGACCACGGCGTCTACGGCATGGAGGGCGTGCGCTTCTACACCAAGCTCAAGACCGTGACCGCACGCTGGCCGACCGGAATCCGCGCCGGCGCGGAGTTCAACTTCAACTCGCGTGCGT
>CAZHQA010000337.1:0-5114 GCA_964533955.1 uncultured Reyranella sp.
GGTGTACCGCACGGTGCGACCGCTTGACTCGTTCCGTTCCAACCGGAAGCCCGGTTCTGTCGCCGGCCGGTTGACGAGGAACGACAGGCGAACCGTCTCCCAGCCGCGCTCGGAGTCGAAGCCGTTGACCTTCACGTATTTTTCCGGGTGGGCCGCACGACAGGCCTTTACTTCCATCATTGCCGCAGCGGCGTCCTTGAGATCGAACATCGGGGCGATCCACATTTCCCAATAGGTGTTGCGCGGATGCGGATCGTCGGTGAACTCGACCGAGATCGCCCAGCCTTTGCCAAGGCAGTAGTCGAGTTGTGCCGATATTTGCTGGTCGCTGAGATCCGGCAGAAAGGAGAAAGTACCCTGGCCCAGTCGCATGACGATCGTCCCTATGCCGCGGTCGCAGTGGCAACGTAGTCGGGTGTATCCGTCGACATATAATCGAAGGTGACGTCACCCCAGGTGTCCAATGCCGCACGGAGCGGTCGACAATGCCGCGACGCGGCGGCAAGGATTTCCGGGCCCTCAGCCCACAAATCGCGCCCTTCGTTTCGTGCCAGGATCATGGCCTCGAGCGCCACGCGATTGGCCGTCGCGCCGGCTTGTATACCCATGGGATGCCCGATCGTGCCGCCGCCGAACTGCAGCACAACGTCCTCGCCGAGGTAGCCAAGAAGCTGGTGCATCTGGCCGGCGTGGATGCCCCCTGATGCGACCGGCATGACCTTGCGCAAGCCGGCCCAATCCTGTTCGAAGAACAGGCCACGCTGCAGGTCGACGGGATTGTGGCCATCGCGCAGCACGTTGTAATAGCCCTGCACGGAATTAGGGTCGCCTTCCAGCTTGCCGACCACAGTGCCGGCATGTAGGTGGTCAACGCCGGCTAGCCGCATCCACTTCGAGAGGACGCGGAACGAGACACCATGGTTTTTCTGCCGTGTGTAGGTCGAATGGCCCGCACGATGGAGATGCAGGATCATGTCATTGCGGCGCGCCCAACGCGCCATCGACTGGATTGCCGTGTATCCGACAACGAGATCGATCATGACGATCACGCTACCTAATTCCTTGGCGAACTCCGAACGCTCGTAGATGTCTTCCATCGTGGCAGCAGTGACGTTGAGGTACGTCCCCTTGATCTCGCCAGTGGCGGCCTGCGCCCGATTGACTGCCTCCATGCAGTAGAGAAAGCGGTCGCGCCAATGCATGAAAGGCTGGCTGTTAATATTCTCGTCGTCCTTGGTGAAATCTAGCCCGCCCTTCAGCGCTTCATAGACCACGCGACCATAGTTCTTGCCCGAGAGACCGAGCTTGGGCTTGACCGTAGCGCCGAGCAGCGGACGGCCGAACTTGTCGAGGCGCTCGCGCTCGACAACGATACCCGTTGGCGGTCCGCTGAACGTTTTGACGTAGGCGACCGGAATTCGCATGTCCTCGAGCCGCAACGCTTTCAAGGGCTTGAAGCCAAATACGTTGCCGATGATCGAGGCGGTGAGATTGGCGATCGAACCCTCTTCGAAGAGATCGAGGTTATAGGCGATGTAGGCGAAGTATTGGTCGGGCGACCCGGGGACGGGCTCCACCCTGTATGCCTTGGCGCGATAACGTTCGCAGGCCGTAAGACGGTCCGTCCAGACGACTGTCCAAGTCGCAGTCGAGGACTCGCCGGCCACAGCGGCGGCGGCTTCGTGCGGATCGACTCCGGCCTGCGGGCTGATGCGGAACAGCGCAAGTACGTCGGTTTCGAGAGGCTCGTAGTCCGGCTGCCAGTACCCCATCTGGGCGTACTTCAACACACCGGCTCGGTACCTCTCGCGAGGATCGACGATGTTTGCCGGCGCTGCTGAATCGGCCATCTGCCTCCTCCCTCGCTGTTTGACCTCCCGATTACGCTTCAAAACACATAAGTTATAGTTAAATGTATATAAGTCTCGAATAAGGAAATCGAAAAATGACGAGGCTTGATCGGGCTACACTGCGCCAGCTTCGGATCTTCGATGCCGCGGCACGGCACCTGCATTTCGGACATGCCGCCGTCGAGATTCACGTCAGCCAACCGGCGGTCTCGATCCAGCTCAAGCAGCTCGAGCGCATCGCCGGCGCGCCTTTGTTCGAGCAGATGGGGAGGCGCAAGCATCTGACGCGGATCGGCGCCGAGCTTGCACGGCACGCCCGGGTCGTTCTCGCCCAGCTTCGCCAGGCTGATGAGGCGCTTCAGCGGCTACGCGGCCCGGACTCGGGCATGCTGGATGTCGTGTCGACGACCACAGCGGAGTATTTCGTCCCCAGATTGCTGGCGGAGTTTCGGAGGGACCGGCCAAGCCTGACAGTGCGGCTGGCGGTCAAGAACCGTGAAGCGGTCATTCGCGATCTCTCTGAGAACACCGTCGACCTCGCAGTCATGGGCAGCCCGCCCGAAGGCCTCGACACGACGGCGGTGGCATTTGCCGGACATCCCCTGGCGATCATTGCATCACCGGATCACAGGCTGGCAAAGCGTCGAAGGGTGAATCTGGACGAGCTGGCCGGAGAACCATTCCTTGTTCGCGAGTACGGCTCAGGCACGCGCGACGCCATGGAGCGTGCCTTCGCCCTGGAGCACTTTCATCCCCGGGAAACGATCGAGATCGGCCCCAATGAAGCGATCAAGCAGGCCGTCATGGCGGGTATGGGCCTGGGGTTCGTGTCGATTCACACGGTGGATATCGAAATCGCGACATCCCGCCTTGTCATGCTACCGATCACTGGTATGCCGGTCATGCGCCAATGGTATGCGATTCATCGCAAGACCAAAGACCTGTCGCCGCCAGCCGTGGCTTTCAAGGCATTTCTCATCGATCATGGGGCCGACCGGTTGCGAACGCGCCTGTCCAAATTCGCTGCCAGCGATCGACCAAGGGTTAAGATGTGATCCGTTCGTGCCGATCCCCCGTAGTCGCTAGACTAGGGGGAGAGAATGCGCAACATCGCCATCACGTACCTGACGGTTCTCGTGGTCTTCACGGCAGTTGACTTTCTTTGGCTCGGACTGATCGCGCTCGACTTCTACAAAAAGGAAATAGGCACGTTGATGCTGCAGAAGCCGCGCCTCGAAGTCGCGGCGCTTTTCTACGCAATGTGCGCCGCTGGCATTACCATCCTTGCGGTTCAACCTGCCCTGCATGCCGGCGAGTGGCAGAAGGCCCTGCTTCTGGGCGCCGTATTCGGCGTGTGCGCTTACGGCACATATGACCTGACTAATCTGGCGACACTCCAGCGCTGGTCGTTCCGCCTGGCCGTAATCGATATGGCTTGGGGCACCTTCCTGACATCGATGGCCGCTCTCGCCGGCTTTTTCGTCGGTCGCTTCACCGATCTCTGAACGACCATCTTCAAGAGAATAATGCTACCTCCCAACGACCCCCGGAGAATCTCTCTGAACGACGAGGTCCATGCGCGCCCGCCGGATCCATTGCTGACGCCTTGCCGCTTATCCTGCCTCGCCCTGCTGTCGCCGCCTAGGCAACGGGGCGAGGAGCGGCACGCCGTGAGCGCACTATGCCAACGCTTCGGCATCGAGCCGCCGTCGCCATCGGCAAACCATTACAGCGCTGATTTCGGTCCCTTCCGTCTCGTTTTCGAGATGCACACGGAGTTCGCCCGCTTCACGTTCGTTGCTCCGGCAAACGACGACGACGCCTTCGCCGAGCCGGCTGTGGCAGCAGTCCCGCGGGATTGGCTCACCGCATTGCCGGGCAAAGTGATCGCGGCGACGCATGTCGTGTTGGTGCGCGACGACGCAGAGACATCCCATGAAGAAACGGCGATGCGTTTCTTCCGCGGCAATCAACTCATCGGATCGACAATCGCCGGCGGGGCGGCGATAGCTCTGACCGATCTGCGCATTCATGAGGACGGATTCGGCAGGATTCTGGTCAAGGATCGCAGCCTGACATCGCGGCAGGCAGGGCGAATGGTCCAGCGCCTGCTGGAGATCGATACCTACCGGATGATGGCCCTGCTGGCACTGCCGGTAGCCCGAGAAATGCTGCCTTTCCTTGCGCAGTGCGAACAGGAACTGACCGACATCGCAGAGGCGTTCGTGGGCTCGAGCGAGCAAGATGAGCCCCGCCTCCTTAACAAGCTGACGGCACTCGAAGCTGCCATCGCCGGCCGGAGCTCTGAGAGCTATTTCCGCTTCGGAGCCGCGGCCGCTTACTACGAACTGGTGCAGCGACGAATCACTGAGCTGCGGGAAGATCGGCAGCATGGCCTGCAAACGTTCCGGGATTTTATCGAACGCCGGCTCGCCCCTGCGATGAACACTTGCAGATCCGTTGGGCGGCGCCAAGAATTGCTGTCGAGCCGGGTCGCCCGCGCCACACAACTTCTGTCGACCCGAGTCGACATCACCCGCGAACGCCAGAATCAGGATGTCCTGCGGTCGATGGATCGCCGGGCCGCACTTCAGCTCAGGCTACAGAGCACGGTCGAAGGACTTTCGGTAGCGGCCATCACCTACTACGTCGTCGGTCTAGTGGGCTACGCCACAAAGGCGCTGACGTCGGTTGGAATCGCGATCAACGCCGAGATCGCCATGGGCGTGAGCATTCCAATTACCGCCTTCCTGATGGTACTGGGCGTGCGCAAAATCCGGAGGCTCGTTCATGGCTGACGAGCCCAACTCCAGCCACCTTCCTGTGCACCACTCTGACACTGGTCAATCGCCATGGTGACTCAAAGTCTCCGCATCGGTACCCGCGGCAGCAAGCTGGCGCTGGCCCAGGCGAAGCTGGTGCGAGAGACGCTGGCCGCGACGTATCCACAATTGGCCGGCGCAATGGAGATCGTGGAGATTCGTACGACCGGCGACCGCGTTCAGGATCGCTTGCTGTCGGAGATCGGCGGTAAGGGCCTCTTCACCAAGGAGATCGAAGAGCAGCTTCTCGCCAACGCTATCGATATCGCCGTTCACAGCACCAAGGACATGCCGACCCGGCAACCGGATGGCTTATGCTTGGCAGCGTTCCTCCCGCGAGAGGATCCGCGTGACGTATTGATCGCGGCCGAAGGAATAGGCGCGATCGCCCACCTGCCGCAAGGTGCCAAAGTGGCCACCGTAGCGCTGCGACGCCAGGCTT
>CAZHQA010000338.1:0-5106 GCA_964533955.1 uncultured Reyranella sp.
TGGCGCGCCCGAAGAGATTCGAACTCCTAACCTTCTGATCCGTAGTCAGATGCTCTATCCAGTTGAGCTACGGGCGCGGCGCGGCCTTCTCTAAAGAAACTGCGCCGGGCTGGCAAGCCGGGCCGGGGAGCCGCCTTTTATCGCCAAATCAGCGCAGTCGCCTCCCACAGGCGGCCAGCGCTATGCTGGATCCATGGCCCTTCGCCTTTTTGCCCTCGTCGCCCTGGTGCTCGGCCTCGCCGGCGCCGCCCAGGCCCAGTCGCTGAGCAGCGCCGACCGCGCCGCCATTCGCCAGGTCATCGAGGCCCAGGTCGACGCCTTCCGGCGCGACGACGGCTCGGCCGCCTTCAGCTACGCCTCGCCCGTCATCCAGGGCATGTTCGGCTCGCCCGAGATCTTCATGGACATGGTGCGGCAGGGCTACCAGCCGGTCTATCGCCCGCGCACCTTCGATTTCCGCGAGATCGTGACCCTGCACGGCCAGCCGGCGCAACGGGTCGACGTGGTCGGTCCGGACGGCCGGCCGGTGATCGCGATCTACCCGATGCGCCAGCTGCCCGACGGCACCTGGCGCATCGACGGCTGCTTCCTGCAGGCGCCGGAAGAACACCAGGCCTGATCTCTCCTTCCCGCCGTCATGGATCGCGCCTCTCCCAAGGTGCTGGCGCTGCTCGCCGGCCTGACCCTGGTATGGGGCACCAACTGGTCGATGTTCAGCCTGGCGCTGAGCGAGCTGCCGGTGCTCACCTTCCGCACCGGCTCGCTCACGGTGGCGGTGATCGTGCTCTTCGCGATCGTGAAGCTGCGCGGCGAATCCCTCGCCGTGCCCCCGGGCCGCTGGCTGCCGCTGGTCGCGGCCTCGATGATGAACCTCACGGTGTGGAACATCGCCACCTCGCTCGCCGTGCTCTACCTGCCGTCGGGCCACGCCTCGGTGCTGTCCTACACCATGCCGCTGTGGGTGGCGCTGCTGGGCTTCGTCGTCTTTCGCCAGCCGCTGACCGGGCGGCTGCTCGCCGCCATCCTGATCGGCGCCGCCGCCGTGGTGGCGCTGATGGCGCCCAACTTCGCGAGCTATGCCAACGCGCCGTGGGGCCTGTTCTGGGGCCTGAGCGCGGGCTTCTGCTGGGCCATCGGCACGTTCATCGTCAAGCGCACGAGCTGGCCGGGCATGGGGTTGTCGCTCACCTTCTGGCAGGTCGCCGCGTCGTGGCCGCCGATCGCGATCGGCGCGGCCCTGTTCGACGGCCTGCCGCCGCACTGGCCGCGGGCCGAGGTGCTCGCGGTCACCCTCTATACCGGCGCCATCCCGATGGCGCTCGGCACCTCGGCCTGGTTCGCCCTGGTGAAGCTGTTGCCGGCGCAGGTGGCCGGCCTCGCCTCGATCGCCATCCCGATCGTCGCGGTCGCG
Source organism: uncultured Reyranella sp. (assembly GCA_964533955.1). Classification (GTDB taxonomy): domain Bacteria; phylum Pseudomonadota; class Alphaproteobacteria; order Reyranellales; family Reyranellaceae; genus Reyranella. The sequence goes on from CAZHQA010000338.1 coordinate 1,412, forward strand.
AGCGGCGTCGTCTTCCTGCACGAGCCCCTGTCGCTGCTGCAGGCCGCGGCCATCGCCTCGACCGTCATCTCGCTGTGGCTGGCGCTGGTGCCGGCGCGCTCATCCTAGCAGGCGCTGCAGGCCGAGGGCCGAAGCGCGGGCGCCGCGCTGCTCGGAATGGATCGAGGCGCCGACGTCATCCCAGCTCGAGGCTGGTCACGCCATAGAGCCCGGCGTAGTCGACCTCGGGAGTGGCGCCGGTATACATGCGCGCCGTCGGAAAGGCGGGCTTCAGGCCCAGCTCGGCGGCGAGCCTGGTCGCGGCCGGATTGATCTCGGGCACGTCGATCGCGATCGAAGCGCCGGGCGTCGCGCGACTGAGTGCCCCTGCCAGTGCCGCCGCAATGGCGGGCGTGGCGGCATAGAGCGGTCCCACGCGCGCCGCCGCGGCGGAAGCGCGGACCACGCCGAAGCCCGCGAGGCCGCCGTCCTTGATCGCGACGAGAGCCGTACGCTCGGGGGCGGTGATCCAGGGCGCGAGGAAGCTGTCTCGCGGCTCGGGAAAGAACCGCCGGTCGTAGGCGGCGAGCGTGTCGAAGGCGATGCCCTGCGCATCGACGAGGGAGACGCCGGCCGGCAGGCCGGCTTCGGCAGGCACACCCTCGTGGCGGACATTGTTCCAGGCCCGCCGGAATCCCGACTTGCGGTAGTTGTCCTGCTGCGCCGGCACGCCGTCGAGCCCGACATTGCGCCCCGCCAACCGCGCCATCCCGGCCCGCCACACCTGGATGCCGAAGCCCTTGCCGCGGACGGCAGGCCGCGCGATGTAGCAGCCGAGGAAGGCGAACGCCGCGCCGTAGCGAACCACGGAAATGCAGGCGACCGGCTCGCCCGCCAGCCGGCCGACCAGGAAGGCACACGGATCGACGGCGTGAAACGCCCAGCGATCGGTGTTGGCCGGATTCCAACCCTCGTCCCTGGTCCAGCCCATGATCATGCGCACGTCGTCGGCGCTTGCTGTCGCGATCTCGAACCCTGCCATGCATGTCCCTCGTTTGCGCCGTCTCAGCCTAGCCATCACACTGGCGGACAACAATCACGAGAGGGAGAAACGCCATGAAGCGCATCGCGCTGTTCCTGCTGCTGGTTCTCGCATCGCCCGCCGCCTTCGCCCAGCAGTGGGCTTCGGTGTGGACCGGTTCGGCGCAAGGCCCCTACCCGATCGGCAATCCGACGGCGCAGCCCGAGCTCAAGTTCGCCTTCCCCTCGCCCGGGCAGGGCGCCAACGACCAGACCTTCCGCCTGATCGTGAAGCCCGACGCCTGGGGCCAGCAGATGCGCATCCGCCTCTCCAATGCGTTCGGGACGAAACCCGTGACGTTCGATTCGGCGTTCGTCGGCCTGCAGGAGAGCGGCAGCGCGATCGTCGCCGGCACCAACAAGCCGATCCAGTTCCAGGGCAAGAGCAGCGTCACGGTGGCGCCGGGCGCAAGCATCGTCAGCGATCCCGTCGCCCTCCCCTTCGTCAAGCCGGGCGACCCGGTGCACGATCAGCTCCTGAAGGGCCGCAAGCTCGCCGTCAGCTTCCACGTCGCGGGCGAGAGCGGCCCGATGACCTGGCACGCCAAGGCGCTGCAGACCTCCTATGTCAGCCCGCCGGGCAGCGGCGCCCGGAGCCAGTACGAGAGCGAGGGTGCGTTCCCCTTCTCCACCGCCTCCTGGTACTTCCTCGACGCCGTCGACATGCAGTTGGCCAAGCCGGCCAAGGTGATCGTGACCTTCGGCGATTCGATCACCGACGGCACCGGCACCACCATCAACGGCGACGATCGCTGGCCCGACGTGCTGTCGCGCCGGCTGCATGCGGTCTACGGCGACGACTTCGTGGTGGTGAACCAGGGCATCGGCGGCAACCAGGTGGCGGGCCCCGACGACTACGCCGCCAAGCCGATCCCCGGCGGCGCCAGCGCGCTCAGCCGCCTCGACCGCGACATCGTCAGCCTGCCCGGCGTGGCGACGGTGATCTGGCTCGAGGGCATCAACGATTTCGGCGCCGCCGACGCCACGGCCGAGACGGTGAGCGAAGGCTTCAAGAAGGGCGTGGCCTACCTGCGCCAGAAGATCCCGGGCGTGAAGATCTATGGCGCCACGCTCACCTCGGCCCTGAACAGCACGCCGAGCCATGGCCGGCCGGAGGTCGAGGCCAAGCGCAAGGCGCTGAACGACTTCATCCGCACCAGCAAGACGTTCGACGGCGTGATCGATTTCGACGGCGTCACGCTCGACAGCGCGACCGGGGAAGTGAAAGCCGTGTACCAGCCCAATTCCTCGGTCGGCGGCCCGGGAGACAAGCTCCATCCCAATCGGGCGGGCTACGCCGCGATGGCCGGCGCCATCGACCTCAAGATGATCACGGGGAGGTAGGACCTGTTCCTCCCCATTCAGAGGGGGAGGAAAGGACATCACTCCGCGGCCTTCGCTGACGCCGAGAAGAACCGGTTCTCCGGCCGCGGCAGGCCGAGATTCTCGCGCAGGGTCGTGCCCTCGTACTCGGTGCGGAAGATGCCGCGCCGCTGCAGCTCGGGCACGACCAGGTCGACGAAATCGTCGAGCCCGCCCGGCAGGTAGGGGAACATCACGTTGAAGCCGTCCGAGGCGCCGGTCTCGAGCCACTCCTGCATCTGGTCGGCGATCATCCGCGGCGTGCCGACCATCCCGAGCCCGCCGTAGCCGCCGAGGCGGCCGGCGATCTGGCGGACGGTCAGGTTCTCCCGTTTGGCCAGCGCCATCACGCGCTCGCGGCCGCTCTTGCTCTGGTTGGTCTCGGGCAGGTCGGGCAGCGGCCCGTCGGGATCGAACTTGCGGGCATCGACGCCGGCGGCGATCGACAGCGCGGCGATGCCGCTCTCGTAGCTCACCAGGCTGTCGAGCCTGGCACGCTTCTGCTGGGCCTCGTCGAGCGAGGAGCCGATCACCACGAAGGCGCCGGGCAGGATCTTGATGTGATCGGGATTGCGGCCGACCCTGGCCGCCCGGCTCTTCACATCCTTGTAGAACTCGCGCGCGCCGACGATCGGCCCGCCGGCGGCGAACACCATCTCGGCGGTCTCGGCGGCGAGCTGCCGGCCGGCGTCGGAGGCGCCGGCCTGCACGATCACCGGCCAGCCCTGCACCGGCCGGGCGATGTTGAGCGGGCCTTTCACCTTCAGGTACTTGCCGTTGTGATTGAGCACATGGAGCTTGGCCGGATCGAAATAGATGCCGCTGTCCACGTCGCGGATGAAGGCATCGTCGGCCCACGAATCCCACAGGCCGGTGACGACGTCGTAGTACTCGCGCGCCCGGGCATAGCGCTCGTCGTGCGCCATCTGGTCGTCCATCCCGAAGTTCTGCGCCGCGTCGGGATTGGACGTGGTGACGATGTTCCAGCCGGCGCGGCCCTCGGAGATGTGGTCGAGCGAGGCGAAACGGCGGGCAATGGTGTAGGCCGGCTCGAAGGTGGTCGAGGCGGTGGCGATCAGGCCGAGATGCCGGGTGTGCTGGGCGAGCGCCGGCAGGAGCGTCAGCGGATCGAACGAGGTGACCGTGGCCGAGCGCTGCAACGCCTCCATCGGCATGTTCAGCACGGCCAGGTGATCGGCCATGAAGAAGGCGTCGAACCTGCCGCGCTCCAGGGTCTGCGCGTACTGGATCAGCGCCTTGAGATTGAAGTTGGC
>CAZHQA010000339.1:0-5085 GCA_964533955.1 uncultured Reyranella sp.
CAAGGCATCGACGCCGAGCTCAAGTCCTTTGATGACGGCAACGTGGCACTCGACGCCCTGTTGACGGGCGCTGCCGATATCGGCGGAACCAGCGAACTCGGAGGCGTCGTCAGGATTGCGCGCGGCGGAAAGCTCTACGTCATGGCCAGCGGCATCCAGCATCCTGATTTCTTCGGTCTCGTGGGCAAGAAATCTATCCAGAAGCCGACCGATCTCGAAGGCAAGAGCGTCGGCGTTCCCCGCGGGAGCGGCGCTCACCTGTTCATGGCGAAGTACGCCGCCTTCCACAAGGTCGACTTGTCGAAGGTCGCCATCAAGTACCTGCAAGCGCCAGAATCGGTGGCGGCGCTAGCGCGGGGAGACATCGATGCCTTCTTCCTCTGGGATCCCTGGCTGTCGCGTGCTGTCTCTTCCGTTCCCGACACGCAAATAATCGCTCTATCCAGTCAGAACAACATCTTCAGATTGAATACGTACGTCTACTTTTCCCAGAAGCTCGTTGACGACAAGGCGCTGGCGGAGAAGGCCATGCGGGCGCTCATCGAGGGGGGCGACTGGGCGATGGCCAACCGCGAAGAAGCGTCGAAGCTCGTCGGCGAGGCCTATAGGTTGCCTCCGGCAGAAGCGTTCAAAATCATGGCGCCGATCAAGTGGTACATTCACTATGATGCCGTGTTCCGGGAGTATCTGCTTGATGCGGCCCAGTTCGCCAAAAAGGCGGAGATCATCAAGGAGATCCCGAACATTGATCCGTTCCTTCGTCCCGATATCCTCAAGGCCGTCGATCCGTCTCGTGTAAAAGGACTCTGATGCTCCATACGACCGCCGGTCGCATGGCGGGCTCCGCAATGCGGCCGGAGTGGAACACCGCCATGACGAACCCCGTGATCGAGATCGACGGTGTCAGCTTCGCCTACGGGGGCGATTCGGATAGCTGCATCCTGAGCGACATCAGCCTGACCTGTGCCGAGGGCGAATTCTTCAGCCTTCTCGGCCCCAGTGGCTGCGGCAAGACCACAGTGCTGAGGCTCCTCGCAGGTTTCGAAGCGCCGACCGCCGGCAGTGTCAGGTCGAACGGCAAGCCCATCACCGGGCCCGGCGTGGACCGCGGGGTCGTGTTCCAAGGCGACGACTCCCTGTTCAATTGGCTGACGGCCGCAGAGAACGTCGCTTTTGGGCCTCGTGTGCGCGGCCTGGCGGGACCAGAACGAAGGCAGCTGGGCAGCCGCTTCATCGACCTCGTCGGCCTGAAGGGCCATGAGCAGAAATTTCCCTCGGAGCTGTCCGGCGGGATGCGCCAGCGCATCCAGATCGCGCGCATCCTAGCGAACGATCCCAAGATCATGCTCATGGACGAGCCGTTCGGCGCACTAGACGCCCAGACACGCAACGAGCTGCAGGACGAGCTCGTGCGCATCTGGTCGGAGACGAGGAAGACCGTCATGTTCATCACCCACGATATCGCCGAGGCAATCCTGATGAGCGATCGGATCGGCGTGATGAGCTCCGGCCCGAACGCCCGCATCCGGGAGATCGTGACAGTGGATCTACCGCGACCCCGCTCGCGCGCGAGTCTCGAGTTCGGCCGCCTCTACGAAAGGATCAATCAGCACATCGTCGAGGAGGTCCGGCAATCCCGGGCCCGGCGTCGGAACACCGAATGACGCAGAGGCCCCAGATGGCGAGCAAGCCGATCGTAACGCTCGAGGCGGGCCAAACGCCCGTGCGCAACAGCCGGCCCGCAACGCACGGATGGTTGGCGTCGAACCGTGGCATCTGGCTTCGCATCCTCTCGATCCTGCTCGGCCTGCTGGCTTGGGAAATTCTTGCGCGATGGGTTTTCCCCAGCATCTTCATCCCCTCGCTCTCGCAAGTCCTGGAGCGGGGTTATGAACTGGTCCTCAATAAGGAACTGGCAGAGCACACGATCGCCAGCGTCCGCCGCATCATGCTGGGGTTCGTCATCGGCTGCGCGATCGGCGCACCCATTGGCCTCCTGATGGGCAGCATGCCGACGATGCGCTATCTCGCCGAGCCCTATATTCATTTTTTCCGGTTCATTCCCTCGATAGCCTGGCTGACGCCGGCCGTGATCTGGTTTGGCATCGGCGAGATGTCGAAGGTGATGATCATCATCTATACGACCGTCTTCATCGTAGTGATCAACACGGCCGTCGGGGTGGCAAGCATTCCCCCGAACAAGGTGTGGGCAGCCGCGATGCTCGGCGCCAGCAAGCGCCAGATCTTCTTTCTCGTAACCGTCCCCGCAGCGATGCCCTTCATTCTCACCGGCATGATGCTCGCCATGGGGAGTTCGTTCACGGCGGTCGTGGCGGCCGAAATGGTCGGCGCCGAGCAGGGCCTCGGCTATCTCATCTCCAACTCGCGATTGTGGATGGACACGCGCGCCATCTTTCTCGCGATCATCGTCCTAGGGTTTCTCGGATTCGCCATTGATTTGATGTTCAGGCATCTCATTGGGCGCTTCGCCGGACGCTACGGCGCAGTAAGTTAGGCAAGAACGGAAATCAGCAACATGAAGTTCAGTGGGAAGGTGGTCATCATCACCGGCGCAGGTTCGGGCTTCGGCCATGGAACCGCCCGCAAGTTTGCCGCCGAAGGCGCACACGTCGTCATCAACGACCTCAACCCGGCGGCGACCGACAGTGCGGTAAAGGAGATCGAGGCCGGCGGCGGACAGACCCTCGGAGTCTCCGGCGACGTCGCATCGGCCGACTCGGTCGCCGAGATCGTCGCCAAGACCCTCGATCGCTTCGGCCGAATCGATGTACTCATCAACAACGCCGGGTTCACCCATACAAACCAGTCTCTCCTGACGGTTTCGGAGGCGGATTTCGACAAGGTGTTCGACGTCAACGTGAAGTCGATCTATCACTTCGCTCGCGCCGTCGTTCCCGTGATGCGCAAGCAGGGTGGCGGGTCGATCATCAACGTAGGGTCGATCGGAGCAATTCGCCCCCGCGCAGGTCTTGGATGGTACTGCGCGTCCAAGGGAGCGGTGATCACGCTGACCAAGACGATGGCTGTGGAATTCGCCCCCGACGGCATTCGCGTGAACTGCATCTGCCCTGCCGCCGGAGATACCGGAATGATGCTGCCCTCACTGGGCGAGGACACGCCAGAGCGCCGGGCTCGCGTGCTCGGCACCATTCCCCTAGGACGCTTCGCCACGCCGGAAGATGTCGGCAGCATGGCGGCCTTTCTCTCTTCCGACGAGGCGAGCTACCTCACCGGCGGCATCTACCCCGTCGACGGCGGACGCGGGATCTGAACGGGGGATGGGTCAATGCCCTGGAGGCAGAGCAAGAAGATGACGGCGGAGAAGGAACTGAAATACAAGACCGTCTACGCCCGGCTCATGTCCGGCATAGAGAGCGGCAAGTGGCTGCCGGGGGACTGCCTGCCGACCGAAGCGGCCCTTGCCGCAAGTGCGAAAGTCAGCCTAGGCACGGTCCAGAAGGCTTTGCGCATTCTGGAGCAGGAGGGAATCGTCGTCAGGCGCCACGGCAGCGGCACCTATGTGGCGTCAGCGTCGCCGTCCCCGAACGAGATCTTCAACTTCTTTTTCCTGAGCGACGACGACAGTGCCCTGCCGCTCTACACCAAGGTGCTGGAACTCAGCCGCACCTCGAGGAACGGCGCCTGGAGCAGATTTTTGAAGCAAGATGGCGGCTTCATAAAGATCAGCCGTGTCACGAGCGTAAATCTCGAGTTTCAGGCCTACATGGAGCTTTACGCGCGCGAGTCCCAGTTCGGCCGCCTTTGCGAGATGCCGGTCCGCAAGCTCGACGGCCCCGAGCTCTACCGGACGATGTTCAATTCGTTCCACTATCCGCCGAGCAGCTTCACCTATCACGTCTGGCTCGCGGCGCCGCCGACCCGTGTCTACAAGCACATCGGGATGGAGCCCGGACGCGACTGCCTGCACTGGGAAATCCTCGGTTTCGGTCACCGCGACATGCCGCTTTTCTACCAGCAGGTCTATCTCCCACCGACGACGCGCAAGCTGCGGTTCGATGTACTTCCCAAGGTTCGTCTCGATAAGTCGCAATATTCCGCCAGCAACGCCCGACGTCACGATCCCGCGCTCGTCCAGCGTCGGCTTGGCGGGCGGCAAGCGGACCTGCGCCGGAGCGCGCTCGCCAAGGAATACGAGACGGCGCCCCGCCGAAAGGAGAAACCGTCGTCATGACAACCGTCACAGACCTCGCTGCCGGCGGGTACAAATATATTCCGGCGGTCTTCCAGTATTCGGGCGGCGTCGCCGCTTTGCCGGGCTTCGAGATCGAACGGGTACGATTCCTCCGTCCGATCCCGCTTGCCCAAGGCTTCCGGCAGATCGCACAGTACATTACCGAAAGAGGGCGCCCCCTCCAGGCATTCTGCGCCTGCGAACTGAGGTCGCCCGCCCCTTGGGACGATGCGGGCTTTCGCGCCTTCAACGAAGCCTACGTGCCGACGCTGGCCCAGTGGGGGCTTTACGACGGAAAGATTAATCCGGTGGCCCGCAGCAACCTCAGCCCACCGATCGATCCGCCATCACAGGAATCGTTTCACGCGTTCTCCTTCACGGTCGAATCATCGAGCGCGGCCAGGACATTCGTCAATTCGGGCGGCGCCGAAGCCCGTCCCGGCCCCGAACCCTATCGGGAGCGCACGATCCGCCACGGAGAGACCACCGCGGATGCCATGACGGAGAAAGCGCGATTCGTTATCGCCGAGCAGGAACGGCGAATGACGCTCCTGGGATTTGGTTGGCGCGATACTACCGCAACGCAGGTCTACACGGTCCACGACATCCATCCTTTCTTCGCGGACGAACTCGTACGCCGAGGCGCAGCGCATCTTGGATTGACGCTTCACTACCATCGCCCGCCGCTGCGCGATCTCGACTACGAAATGGATTGCCGGCGCGTCCTGACGGAGCGTGTCATCAGCTAGAGATAGTGGATGCAAATCGTCGTTGAGTGTCTCTATGGACCTATGGACGCTAGATCGGGCGATCGGCCGCGCGGGCTTCCCTGTTCCAGCAACGCCCATCCCTGTTATCGACTTTCAGATTCC
>CAZHQA010000340.1:0-5074 GCA_964533955.1 uncultured Reyranella sp.
CGAACTTCACTTCCTCTCCGTAGGTCGTGTGGTCCTTCTCGACCTCGACGAAGAGGTCGGTGTCGGCGAGTCGCACCTTGTCGCCCGTCGTCGGCCCGAACATGTGGACATAGGCTGCCCGCGAGATGAGCGTCGGGCCTTCGTTGGACGGACCGACCTTGGCGGCGCGACCGAGCTTGCCGTGGACCTTGCCCTGGAAGCCGTGCGCCTCGCGGCCGCCGAGGTAAGGCGTGAGCCGCACCGTGCGCGACTGACCGGGCTCGAAACGCACCGCGGTGCCCGCGGCGATATCGAGCCGCATGCCCTTGGCGCGTTTGCGGTCGAACTTCAGCGCTTCGTTCGTCTCGAAGAAATGATAGTGGCTGCCGACCTGGATCGGCCGGTCGCCGGTATTCGCCACCTCGATGGTGATCGGATTGCGGCCCTTGTTCAGCTCAAGTTCGCCCGGAGCGGCGACGATCTCACCCGGAATCATGTCGGCTCTCCCCTAGCGAATTGGCCCATGGATGGTGACGAGCTTGGTACCGTCGGGAAACGTCGCCTCGACCTGGATCTCGTAGATCATGTCGGCCACGCCCTCCATGACCTGCTCGCGCCGCAGCACCTTGGCGCCGGCCTGCATCAGGTCTGCGACCGAACGTCCGTCTCGGGCGCCTTCGACCACGAAGTCGGAGATCAGCGCCACCGCTTCCGGATGGTTGAGCTTTACGCCGCGCTCCAGCCGGCGGCGCGCCACGGTGGCCGCCATCGCGATCAGCAACTTGTCCTTCTCCCGAGGCGTCAGATTCATCGCCCGCGTTCCCCCTGCTCAACTCGACCGACTATAGCCCGCCACAGGCTGCATCAAACATGCCAAACGCGCGGCAGGCGCCGGCCGCGGAAGGACGTGAGGAAGCCGATGGTCGCGGCGCGCACGCGCGTCGCCTCGCCGAGAAGCCGCGCCACCATCACGCCGTTGACCAGCGTGACGCCCGCCCGCACCTCGCCGCTTTGCTCGAGCAGCGTCCGCGCAGCTTCAAAGCGCGACTGTGGTTCGTCCCACACACCGATCACCGTGGCGAGCGCGTTGGCCGCTCCGAATCCTGCGCCAGTCGGCGTCTCGCCTTCGACGCGCAACGTGTCGGTCCACGTGAGCCTGTCGCCCGTCTCGCCGGGGCGCCGCACAGACCAGGAATCCAGCAGCAGACCGCCGGTGAAGCGCTCCCCTGAGGCGGCCCGGCCCAGCACGACCATCTCGCAGGCGAGCAGAGAGCCGCCGCGCGCCACATCGGCGACGGTGCGACGCTTGAGCCGGGCGCCTTCGAACAGGATCGTCTCCTGCGGCAGCCAGTCGAGCGTGGCGCCCTCGCCCACGCTCACCGCGATGTCCATGCTGCAGTGGCCGCCGCCCTTGGCGGCGCGATAGATCTTCTCGGCGGCCTGGGTAGCCGCCACCGCCGCGGCCCCCGGTCCGACCTCCACGGTCATCTTCAGGCGGTCGCCGTCCGTCACGCCGCCCGAGGTGGTGAGCAGCACCGCCTGCGGCGGTTCGCCCGGCTCGGGCTCAGGGAACATCACCCGGCAGGGATCGCGTTGATAGAGATCGGCCAGCCGCGTGGCGCCCTCCCTCACCGCGAAGGCGACGCGGCTTTCGCCGGAGGCGCGCTGCAGGCGGGGACGGGCGGTGGCGGTCATCGGCCCACTCTTGATAGATTAAGGACCGAAATGAGCAAGGCCTTCACCAAGGAAAGCGACGGCGACGACGACGACCTGCCCGAGGACATGGGCGGCCTGCCGATCAGCGCCAAGAACTACATGACCCCGCCGGGCTTCGCCCGCATGCGCGAGGAACTCGACGCGTTGATGCGCAAGGAGCGGCCCGAGGTGGTGAAAGTGGTGAGCTGGGCCGCCGGCAACGGTGACCGCTCGGAGAACGGCGACTACATCTACGGCAAGAAGCGCCTGCGCGAGATCGACCGGCGCGTGCGCTATCTCAGCAAACGGCTGGCCAACGCCGAAGTGGTCGACGCGGCCAAGCGCCCGAAGACCGCGCAGGTGTTCTTCGGCGCGACTGTGACCTACGCCAACGGCAAGGGCGAAGAGCGCACCATCAAGATCGTCGGCGTCGACGAGGTCGAGCTCGACAAGGGCCATGTCAGCTGGATCTCGCCCATTGCCAAGGCCCTGCTGCGCGCCGAGGAAGGCGACGTCGTGAAGATGCGCACGCCGGGCGGCGTCGAGGACATCGAGATCGTCAAAGTGACGTATCGCTGACGTTGCCGTCCCGGCCAGCTCGGCCTACGCTTGGTCGTGTTCGTGAAAGACGAACCGAGACACAAGAAAAGTACCCGGGAGAGACCACTCATGACGCAGCAAGTACGCGAGCGCGCCCTGTTGCGCCGACTGATCGCGGCCGGCCTCGGCGCCACCGCCCTCGCACCTGCCATCGTGCGGGCCCAGACGCCGCCCGCGGTGGCGACCCCCGCCAGCGTGATTACCAGCCCGCCGCGCGATTTCAGCGCCCGCGGCGCGCCGACGGTCTATGGCCGCGATCCCGACATCGTCACGATCGATCCGGCCTTCGACGGCCTCACCCAGGGCAATGCCGCCATCGAGCGCTTGTGGACCGGGGCCCGGTGGTCGGAAGGGCCGGCCTGGAATGCGGTCGGCCGCTTCCTCGTGTGGAGCGACATCCCGAACAACCGGCAACTGCGCTGGCTGGAGGACGACGGCCGGGTAAGCGTGTTCCGCTTGCCGTCGAACAACAGCAACGGCAACACCTTCGACTTCCAGGGTCGGCAGGTTTCCTGCGAGCACCTGACGCGCCGGGTGGTGCGCTACGAGCTCGACGGGTCGGCGACCGTGCTGGCCGACAGCTTCAACGGCAAGCGCCTGAACTCGCCGAACGACCTGGCGCCGCATCCCGACGGCAGCATCTGGTTCACCGATCCGCCGTTCGGCGGCCAGCTCTACGAGGGCCAGCCAGACATTGCCGGGGGACCGACCAACGCCGCGGGCAGGCTGAAGCCCACGCTCGGCCAGCCGCCGGGCATGGGCACGTCGAAGCGCGAGCTGCCGACAGGCTGCTATCGCATCGATCCCAGCGGCAGGGTCGACCTGGTGCTGAGCGAGGAGCAGCTGCCGGACCCCAACGGAATCTGCTTCTCGCCCGACTACAAGAAGCTCTACGTCATCAGCGGCGGCAAGGGCCCGGGCGACACCGGCCCCGGAGGCACGCGCGACGTTCGGGTCTTCGACCTCGGCGCCGACAACAAGCCGACCAACGGCAAGCTCTTCTCGGACTGCATGATCGACGGCATCAAGTGCGGACCCGACGGCATGCGTACCGACGTCAACGGCAACCTCTGGGTCTCGAGCAATGCCGGCCGCAACCTCGGCTACAGCGGCGTCATCGTATGGTCGCCGGAGGGCAAGCTGCTGGGCCGCATCCGCCTGCCCGAAAGCTGCGCCAACCTCTGCTTCGGCGGACCCAAGCGCAACCGGCTGTTCATGGCCGCAAGCCAGTCGCTCTACGCGCTCTACGTCGCCACGCAGGGTGCCGGGCCGGCCTGACCGGCATGCAGCGTCGGGCCACTCAGATCGCGACCAACGCCAGGTCCTGGAACCAGCTCTGCGCCTGGACGTAGGCCTTGATCTTGGGAGAAAGCGCCCGCGGCGAGGAGTCGTGATAGACCCAGATCATCACGGCATCGTCGACCGCCTTCTCGTGGATCCTCGCCGCCAACTCGTCCTGCTTGGCGGAATCGAACGTGTTCTGAAGCTCGGCGACCAGTTTGTCGATCTCGGGGTTCTTGTAGAAGCTCCAGTTGACGCCGGTCGGCGCCACCTGGTCTGAGGCGAAGAAGCGGTTCACCGCATAGAACGGATCCGACGTCACGTGCGTGACGTTGGTGGCATTGATGTCGCGATTCATGTCGGCCTTGGCGCCGCCGCGCCAACCGGTCATGAGGGCTTCGAGTTCGACGACCTTCAATTCGAGGTCGAAGAAGCATTCCTTCAGCATTTCCTGGATGGCTTCGTTGACCGTTTGGTTGATGCCGCCGGAATTGAGGGAGACCTTGGCCTTCATCGGCTTGGTCTTGCCGTAGCCCGCCTCGGCCATCAGCTTGCGCGCTTCGTCGGGGGCATACTTGATCACGAAGCCTGGTTTGCCGAACCACGGGCTGGTGCGATCGACCTCGCCATAGGCCGGTGTCACGAGCCCGTGCAGGAGCTTGACGATGGCGTCGCGGTCGATCGCGAGGTTGGCCGCCTTGCGCACCTTGATATCCGCCCACGGCGAGCCGTCGACCAGCGACGGATGGTACTGAAAGACGTGCGGCGTGATGTTGGTGCTGATCCTGGCGCCATACTGCTTGAGGCGATCGATCATGTCGGGCACCGGCGCGTCGATCATGTCCAGGGCACCCGAGAGCAGCGCGGCGGTTCGGCCCGAATCCTCGGGCGCGCAGACCAGGATGATGCGGTCGGTCCTGGGGATTCGCTTGGGATCCCAATGGCCGTCGTTGCGGATCAGTTCGGCGCGCTCGCGCGGCACCAGACGCGTCAACTTGAACGGCCCGGTGCCGGACGGCTCCGACGCGAACTTGTTCCAATCCTTGCCGACCTTCTCCCATTGCGCCGGGCTCGAGACCAGGAACCACAGCAACTGATAGGGAAACAGAGAGTCGACCGACTTGGTCCTGATCTCGATCTCCATGTCGCCGGTCTTCCTGTAGTTCGCGAGACTGGGCAGGCGCGGCCGGACCTGGGCGGATTGGCGGGTGTCGAACTGCGGGCAGTCCTTGTTGAAGATCTTCTCGAGATTCCAGATGACCGCATCGGCGTCGAACGCCGAGCCGTCGTGGAACTTCACACCCGGGCGCAGCTTGAACGTCCACACGGTCTTGTCCTGATCGCTCACTTTCCATTCGGTCGCGAGCCCCGGGATCATCTTGCCCGGCCGATCGGAGACGTCGAGTTGCCAGACGATCAGCGGGTCGTAGATCGTGAGCCCGGTGTACTGGTAGGCGTTGGCGCCGCGGTCGGGCTGGCCGGTGGTGAGCGGGATGTCGGTCATCGGGATGCCGTAGCG
>CAZHQA010000341.1:0-5026 GCA_964533955.1 uncultured Reyranella sp.
CCGTAGGTCGGCTTCAGCCCGACGATGCCGCAGCAGCTCGCCGGATTGCGCACGCTGCCGCCGGTGTCGGTGCCGAGCGCCATGGGAAAGAGCCCGGCCGACACGCCCGAGCCCGAGCCGGACGACGAGCCGCCCGGGTGATGGCCGGGGTTCCAGGGATTGCGCGCCGGCGGCCACGGCAGGTCGAAACTCGGCCCGCCGATCGCGAACTCGTGCGTCGACAGCTTGCCCAGCGGGATGGCGCCGGCCTGGCGGAGCTTGCTCACGCACACGGCGTCGGCCGTGGCGAGATTGTCCTGCAGCACCTTGGAATGGCAGGTCGTCGGCAGGCCGGCGACGTCGATGATGTCCTTCACGCCGAGCGGCACGCCGTGCAGCGGGCCGCGGCGGCGGCCGGCCATCGCCTCTTCCTCGGCAATGCGCGCCGCCTTCAGCGCCGCCTCGCCGTCGAGCCGGATGAACACGTTGAGCGTGGGATCGAGCTTCTCGATGCGCGCCAGCAACGCCCTGGTGAGCTCGACCGGCGACAGTTCCCTGGTCGCGATGGCGTGCGCCGCTTCGGCGACGGTGAGGTAGTGCAGATGGCCGTGCCTCTCACGTGCGGACACGCTGCCCACCTCGACGTTCACAGCCCGTCTCCCGGCTTCATGGCGGGCCACGGCTCGGCGCGCGGATCGGCCGGCGGCTTGATCTTGGCCGTCACGGTCGCGGCCTGCTTGGCGGCGGCGGCGACGTCGTCGGGAAACTGCGCCAGCGCCTTGTCGAGGCCGGCACGGCGGGCCAGCGCCTCCATCAATTGCTTGTCCATTGCGTGCATCCTCCCGAGCCCTTCGCCGTTAGTGCAGCACGTTTCACGCCAGCCCGTCCATTGCGCGGGCCTCGTGCCGGCGGACTGGTATCGCGACAGACGATCCGCCATCATCCGACGGCGTCTGGGGAGGGGCAACGAGTTGGCGGCCGAACACACGCTGGCGATCTTCGCGGCGGAGCTGATTCTGCTGCTGCTGGTCGGCCGCATCCTGGGCGAACTGATGAACCGGATCGGCCAGCCCGCCCTGTTCGGCCAGCTGCTGGCCGGCGTCCTGCTCGGCCCCTCGGTGTTCGGCCTGCTGCTCCCCGAACTGCGGGCGGTCGTCTTTCCCGACAACAAGACGCTCAAGAACATGATCGATGCGATCTCCCAGATCGGCATCCTGTTGCTGCTGCTGCTGACCGGCATGGAGACCAATCTCGCGCTGGTCGGACGGCGCAAGCGCGCGGTGGTTTCCTCGTCGCTGTCGGGCATCGCCGTGCCGTTCGCCTGCGGCGTGGCGCTGGCCTACGCCCTGCCGGCCGACGTGGTGCCGCGGCACGAAAATCCCCTGGTGACCGCCCTGTTTCTCGGCACCGCGCTGTCGATTTCCTCGGTGAAGATCGTCGCCATGACGCTGATGGAGATCGGCGCGATCCGCCGGGACATCGGCCAGCTGACGCTGGCGACGGCGATCCTCGACGACACCATTGCGTGGATCATCATCGCCGTGATCGCCGGCATCGCCACCAAGGGCACCGTCGACATCGCCACCGTCGGCACGAGCCTCGCCCTCACCGCCCTGTTCCTCGGCGTGAGCCTGACGCTCGGGCGGCGGCTGGTGGCGCGGCTGATCGTATGGGTGAACGACCACATGACCATCGAGGTCCCGGTCATCACCGCCATCCTGGTGGTCATGCTGTCGATGGCGCTCACCACCGACCTGATCGGCGTTCATACCGCGCTCGGCGCCTTCGTCGCCGGCCTCCTGGTCGGCCAGTCGCCCATCCTCACCGAGCACATCGAAGGCGAGCTGCGCGGCTTCATCATCGCCTTCTTCAGCCCGGTGTTCTTCGCCGTGGCCGGCCTCGGCATGGACCTGCGCACCTTGATGGACCCGACTCTGCTGTCGTTCACCGTCGCCGTGATCCTGGTGGCAAGCGTCGGCAAGTTCGCCGGCGCCCTGGCCGGCGGCCGGCTGGGCGGCCTGTCGACGCGGGAGGCGCTGGCGCTCGCCACCGGCCTCAACGCGCGGGGCTCGACCGAGGTCATCATCGCCACCATCGGGCTGACGATGGGCGCGCTCAGCAACCAGCTCTACACCATGATCGTGGCGATGGCCGTGGTCACCACGATCGCGATGCCGCCCACCCTGCGCTGGATGATGGCCCGCGTGCCGCCGAGCGACGAGGAAACCAAGCGCCTCGAAAAGGAGGAAGCCGAGGCGTCCCAGGACCTGCCGAAGATGGAACGCGCGCTGGTCTATGTCGACGACAGCCCCAACGGCCGGCTGGCGGCGCGCCTCGCCGGTCTTTTCTCCGCCCGCCAGCAGATGATGACCACGGTGCTCGAACTGAAGCGCAAGGACTCGCTCGATCCGCAATGGATGGGCAGCCGGCAGCATCTTGCCGAGGCGGCGAAGGCTGGCGCCGAGTCCGAGGCGCGCGGCGAGCAGCTCGTGCTCGCCCGCGCCGCCACCGACGAGTCCGCGTTGCGCCGGGAGATCGCGCGCGGCTACGGCATCACCTTCGTCGGCCTCGACCGGCCGCTCGACGCGAGTTCGCAGCATTTCGACAAGCGCCTGGCGGCGCTGCTGACGGATTTCGCCGGTCCCGTGGCGATCGCCATCAACGGCGCCGGCGCCGCCGGACCGGCCGATGTGCCGCTCGACATCCTGCTGCCGACCACCGGGTCGCACGACGCGCGTCTCGCCGCCGAAATCGCCGTGTCGCTGGCCCATGCCAGCAAGGGCACGGTGACGGCGTTGCATGTCTTCGATCCTCAGGCCGACACCGACCTGCTGCGCGGCCGCCCCCGGCGCTTCGGCATTTCCGTGCTGGTCGACGTGCACCGTGCCGGCAAGCGCGCCGGCGTTCCGGTCAAGGGCCTCACCGGCACCAATGTCCAGCCCGAGCTGGAAATCCGCCGGACCGTGCGCAACGGCGAGTTCGACCTGGTGCTTCTCACCACGTCGTTGCGACAGGGCGAGACGAAATTCCTCGGACCGCGCACGGCTGCCCTGTTGCGCGTGCTGCGCGCGCCGGTGCTGCTGATCGCCCGTTGAGCGTCAGAGTGGTTCCTGGCCGCCCTTGGCGGCGCGACGCGCGGTGAAGAAGAAGTACAGCAGGTAGAGGTCGACCAGGATGGTCGCCGCCATGACGCCGTAGGCCCACGGGCTGATCAGCAGGCCGAGCTCGATCAGGACGCGCGACAGGCCGAATCCCACGACCCAGGCGTCGAAGCTCATGCAGAGCCGGCGGAACGTCTCGGCATCGAGCCGGCGAATGACGAAGGCGCCGAGCGGGATGCCGATGACGACGGCAGGAACGAGTGTCGCGAGCAGTCCCAGGCTCTCGCCGACGAACAGGCCGAGGTTCCAGTAGACCAGCGCGGTCACGCTCGACTCGGCGACCCGCACCAGGGCAAGCCCGGCGCGGAACTCGCTTTTTACAAGTCCCTGGTTGTTGAACAGGATGGCCAGCGGCGGGCCGGAGATGGTGGTCGCCGAATAGAGCACGCCGAGCGCGGCGCCGAACGGCAGGCCGACCAGCCAGCTCGAGCGGATCGGCCAACGCAGGCCGGCGGCCTGCAGCAGGATCAGGGGCAGGATCACGACGTAGGTCGCGAACTTGATCCAGCCCGGCTGAAGCGAGGCGAGGCTCAGGGCACCGAGGCCGATGCCGGGCATGAGCCCGACGAGGATCGGAAACACCCGCCGCCAGACGGCAGGCACGCCCTTCAGGTTGATCAGCAGCACGTAGAGATTGATGAAGACCTCGACCAGCACGATCGCCGGATTGAGGACGCGGTTTGTGTAGAACACCAGCGCCAGCGGCACGGTGAGCGAGGAAAAGCCGTAGCCCAGCGCCCCGTTCACGAACGACGCGAAGAGGGCGATGCCGGCGAGGATGATCAGAGCGGTGTCCAACGATCCCACATTTGCTTCATCGCCTATGCGGTGGAAAGTCGTAACGCTCTACCGCGCTTGCCGTCATACTTTTGTCATTCGATACCGCGCGGGGAGCGTCGTCGCATGTCAAACCGGTTCACGCAATACATCCTGATCGCCATGGCTCTTGGCATCGTCATGGGCGCTGCCGTCTACGAGTACCTGCCGCAGGAGCGCGGCGACGTCGCCTACGCCGTCAATCTGATTGCCCTGATGTTCCTGCGCCTGATCAAGATGCTGATTGCGCCGCTGGTCTTCGCCACGCTGGTCGGCGGCATCGCCCACATGGGCAGCGGCTCGCGGCTCGGCCGCATCTTCGCCAAGACCATGGGATGGTTCGTCTCGGCCTCGTTCATCTCGCTGCTGCTCGGCCTCGTCATGGTCAACCTGCTGCAGCCCGGCGCCAACTTCCCCGGCACGCTGCCCGACAAGGGCCAGTCGACCGGCCTGCCGGTGTCGGCCTTCTCGATCGAGAAGTTCCTCACCCACCTCATCCCGACCTCGATCGCCGACGCCATGGCGCAGAACGAGATCCTGCAGATCGTGGTGTTCGCGGTGTTCTTCGCCGTGGCGCTGGGCGCCATGCCAGAGCGCGCCAAGCCGATGCTGGCGCTGATCGAGGATCTCGCCCACATCATGCTGAAGGTGACGGGATACGTGATGCTGTTCGCGCCGCTCGCGGTGTGGGCGGCCATCACCGCCACCGTCTCGAAGAACGGCCTTGGCGTGCTGTGGAAGCTGATCGTGTTCATGGGCGGCTTCTACCTGTCGCTGATGATCCTGTGGGGCATCCTGATCGTGGTCGGCTTCATCGCCATCGGGCCGCGCTACAGGAGGCTGCTGCGCCTGATCCGCGAGCCGCTCATGATCGCCTTCTCGACCGCGAGCTCGGAGGCGGCCTACCCCAAGACGCTGGAGGGCCTGAACCGATTCGGCGCCTCCAGCCGCATATCGAGCTTCGTGCTGCCGCTCGGCTACTCGTTCAACCTCGACGGCACGATGATGTACTGCACCTTCGCCAGCATCTTCATCGCCCAGACCTATCACATCGAAATGTCGCTCGGCAC